>JAGWMW010000140.1 GCA_028871575.1 Burkholderiales bacterium
CGGCCCGCGCGCCGGCGCCGGCTCTGGCCGGCCTGGCCCTGGCCGCGGCCGGCTCGATCGCCTTCTCGGGCAAGGCCATCATCGTCAAGCTGGCCTACCGACACGGCGTCGACGCGGTCACGCTGATCATGTACCGGATGCTGTTCGCGCTGCCGCTGTTCGTGGCGCTGGCCTGGTGGTCGGGGCGCGGCAAGCCGGGGCTGACGCGGCGCGACCTGCTCGTCGTCACCGGCCTGGGCTTCAGCGGCTACTACCTGGCCAGCTTCCTCGACTTCGCCGGGCTGCAGTACACCAGCGCCAGCCTGGAGCGGCTGATCCTCTACCTCAACCCGACCCTGGTGCTGGCGCTGGGGGTGCTGCTGTTCGGCCAGCGCGTGCGGCCGCGCCAGCTGGCGGCGATGGCGCTGAGCTACACCGGCTGCGCGCTGGTCTTCGGCCACGAGCTGCTGCAGCCCGGCGCGCAGGCGGTGCCCGGCGTCACGCCCGGCCACGCCGTGCTGGGCGCGGCGCTGGTGTTCGGCAGCGCGGTGAGCTACGCCGTCTACCTGGCCTTCAGCGGCACCGAGGTGCAGCGGCTGGGCGCGCTGCGCCTGACCGGCTGGGCCAGCTCCATCGCCTGCCTCTTCTGCATCGCGCAGTTCGTGCTGCTGCGCCCGCTGTCGGCGGCCGCGGTCGCGCCGGCGGTGATCGGGCTGTCGCTGCTCAATGCCACGCTCTGCACGGTGGCGCCGGTGCTGATGATCATGCTGGCGATCGAGCGCGTGGGCGCCACGCTGACCGCGCAGACCGGCATGATCGGCCCGCTCGCCACGATCCTGATGGGCGTGCTGATCCTGGGCGAGCCCTTCAATGCCTGGATCGGGGCCGGCACGGCGCTGGTGCTGGCCGGCGTGTGGCTGCTGGCGCGCTCGCGCTGATCGCACCGACCGCGCGCCGTATCGAACAGGAGGGCAGGCGATGGATCTGGGCATCGCGGGGCGCTGGGCCCTGGTGTGCGCGGCCAGCCGGGGCCTGGGCCGGGGCTGCGCGCAGGCACTGGTGCGCGAGGGCGTGCACGTGGTCGTCACCGCGCGCGGCGAGCCGGCGCTGCAGGCCACCGCGGCCGAGCTGCGGGCGCTGAACCCCGCGGCCGAGGTGCGGGCCGTCGCCGGCGACATCACCACGCCCGAAGGCCGCGCTGCGGCGCTGGCGGCCTGCCCGCAGGTCGACATCCTGGTCAACAACGCCGGCGGCCCGCCGCCGGGCGACTTCCGCGACTGGGACCGCGCGGCCTGGCTGGCCGCGCTGGAAGCCAACATGCTGACGCCGATCGAGCTCATCCGGGCCGTGGTCGACGGCATGGCCGAGCGCGGCTGGGGCCGCGTCGTCAACATCACGTCGGCTGCGGTGAAGGCGCCGATCGACAGCCTGGGCCTGAGCAACGGCGCGCGCAGCGGGCTCACGGGCTTCGTCGCCGGCCTAGCGCGGCAGCCGCGGCTGGCCTCGCGCAATGTGACGATCAACAACCTGCTGCCCGGGCCCTTCGACACCGACCGCCTGCGCGCCACGATGGCCGGCGCGGCCCAGCGCAGCGGGCAGCCGCTGGACGAGGTGATGGCCGCGCGGCGCCAGCTCAACCCGGCGCGGCGCTTCGGCGACGCGGCCGAGTTCGGCGCCGCCTGCGCCTTCCTGTGCAGCGCGCAGGCCGGCTACATCACGGGGCAGAACCTGCTGCTGGACGGCGGGGCCTACCCGGGCACCTTCTAGGGCTGGGGTCGGGCGGTGGCCTCGGCAAAGGCTTGGCGCAGCTCGCGCTTGAGCACCTTGCCGATCGGGCTGCGCGGCAGCTCGCCCACCAGGCGCAGGGCCGACAGGCGCTGCGTCTTGCCCACCTGCGCGTTGACCCACTCGCGCAGGGCCTCGGCGCCGTCGGCGTGTCCGGCGGCCCGCACCACGAAGGCCACCGGCGTCTCGCCCCATTCGGCCGAGGGCACGCCCACCACCGCGGCGTCGGCCACCGCGGGGTGGCGGCGCAGCACGGCCTCGAGGTCGCTCGGGTAGATGTTGAAGCCGCCGCTGATGATCATGTCCTTGCGCCGGTCGTGCAGGATCAGGAAGCCGTCCTCGTCGAAGCGGCCCACGTCGCCGGTGCGGATGTAGCGCCGGCCCTCGCCGTCGAACCACTCGGCGGCGGCGGTCTGCGCCGGCTGCTTGTGGTAGCCCGTCATCATCGCCGGCGAGCGGCCGACGACCTCGCCGCTGCCGGCGCTGGCGCCGCCGGGCGTGCGCGGCACCTCGCGCCCTGCTTCGTCGATGAGGCGGATCTCGTGGCCCTCGGCCGGCTGGCCCACGGTGTGCAGCTTGTCCGGGTGCAGATGGGCCAGCAGGATGCAGGTGCCGCCGCCCTCGGTCATGCCGTAGAACTCGATTAGCGCCCCCGGCCAGCGCGCCAGCACGTCGGCCTTCAGCGCAGCGTGGAAGGGCGCGCTGGTGCTGAACTTGAAGCGGAAGGACGAGAGGTCGTGCTGGCCGAAGTCGGGCCGCGCCATCAGCCGC
The DNA here is from genome assembly GCA_028871575.1 of Burkholderiales bacterium. Classification (GTDB taxonomy): domain Bacteria; phylum Pseudomonadota; class Gammaproteobacteria; order Burkholderiales; family Burkholderiaceae_C; genus Rubrivivax. Next base: position 2,536 of record JAGWMW010000140.1, read on the forward strand.
TGGTACTGCACCGGCACCAGCATCGTGTGCGTGGGGCGGTGCCTGTGGGCCAGCGCCAGGTAGGCCCCGGCCTCGAACTTCGGGCAGAGCACCACGCAGCCGCCGTGCGCCAGGGTCGGGATCACCGAGACCAGCGTGGTGTTGCTGTACAGCGGCGTGGCGATCAGGGTGACGGCGTCGGCGGCGTAGCCCCAGGTGGCGGCGCGCTGGACATGGGCCCAGCGCATCGCGTGCGACTGCACGATGCCCTTGGGCGTGCCGGTGGTGCCCGAGGAATAGATGAGGTTGAACGGCCAGTCGGGTTCGATGGCCACGGGCGCCGGCCGGCGGCCGGGCGGCAGCAGCCAGGCCGAGAGCGCTTCGGCCGCATCGCCGTCGTCCAGCCGCACGCGGCGGGCCTCGGCCGGCCAGGGCACGCCCATCGCGTCGACGCCGGCATCGATGAACACATGCCGCGCGTCGGCGTCGCGCGCCATGTCGGCCAGCTGCGCCGCGGTCGAGCCCGGCGCCAGCGGCGCCACCGCCGCGCCGGCGCGCAGCGCGCCCAGGAAGACCGCCACGTAGTCGATGCTGGAGGCGGCGCAGACGGCGATGACGTCGCCGGGCCGCAGGCCGTCGCGCTGCAGGCTGGCGGCCACGCGGTCGACCCGCGCGTCCAGCCCGCGCCAGTCCAGCAGTTCGTCGCCGCAGACCAGCGCGCGCGCCGCCGGCCGGGCGCGCGCGTGGGCGGCGACGAGCGAGGGCAGGTCGTGGAAGCGGTCGTTCAGCGTCGCGTTCATCGCCCGGGGGCCCCGGGGCAGGGCGCGCCCACAATCCCGGCCATGCCGGATGCCAGCCAGATCGTCGTGCCGCCTTCGTTCGTCGCGCTGTTCGTGCTGCCCGGGCGCAGCCGGCCGACGGCGGCGCGGACCGAGATCGTCGAGCGGTACGAGCTGTGCGAGGACATGGCGACGATGCTGGTCGAGCCGGCGCGCACGCGCCTGTGGGAGCTGGGCACCACCGAGGCCGACGTGCTGGCGCGCATGCACCGCGGCCTGCAGGGCGGCACCGCGGGCCTGAGCGGCGCCGAGGCCGGCTGGGTGCTGCGGCGGCTGGCCGAGCTGCTGGGCTGGCCCGACCCCACGCTGGCCACCGGCGACCCCGCGCGCTAGTGCAGCCGGGCCGCGCCCGATGCGGCGGCCGCGCTGCCCAGCACCGTGACGGGGCTGCCGCCCACGCGGCGCGCCGCGGTTTCCTCCTCGGTGGCCTCGCGCACGTCACGCACCTTCAGCTCGAGCCGCAGCGACATGCCGGCCAGCGGGTGGTTGCCGTCGAGCACCACGTGCGAGGGGTAGATCTCGGTCACGATGTAGACCGCATCGGCCGGCATGCCCGGCGTCTTGTGGCCGGCCGGCAGGCCCTCGAAGGCCATGCCGGTCTCCAGCGTCTCGGGGAACAGCGCGCGGTCCTCGAAGCACACCAGCTCGGCGCGGTAGTCGCCGAAGGCCTGCTCGGGTTCGAGGTGCAGCTGCAGCGAATCCCCTTCGGCATGACCTTGCAGCGCCTGCTCGATCGGGGCCAGCAGGTCGTCGCCGCCGTAGAAGAACTCGACCGGCTCGGCCAGCTCGTCGATGGGGCGGTTCTGGCCGTCGGTGAGCTGCCAGGTCAGGCTCACCACGCAGGGGGCGGCAATCAGCATCGCAAGATGATCGCACAAGCCCTGCGCGGCGGCGGCCTGCGGGCGCTCGCCGCCGGGCCTTGGGGCCAGAATGCCGGCATGGACATCGACGCCCCCGCGGCGCTGCTCGGCGGGCTGTCGCCGGCGCGCTTCATGGCCCGGCACTGGCAGAAGCAGCCGCTGCGGGTGCGGCAGGCCTGGCCGGGCGTTCAGCCGCCGCTCACGCGCACGGCGCTGTTCGCGCTGGCGGCGCGGGACGATGTCGAATCGCGCCTGGTCGTGCGCGACGGCGCCGCCTGGCGCGTGCGCCACGGGCCGCTGCCGCGGCGCGCGCTGCCGCCGCTGGCCCGCGCCGGCTGGACCCTGCTGGTGCAAGGGCTCGAGGGCCATGTCCAGGCGGCGCACGAGATGCTGGCGCGCTTTCGCTTCGTGCCCGATGCGCGCCTGGACGACCTGATGATCTCCTGGGCCAGCGATGGCGGCGGCGTGGGCCCGCACATCGACGCCTACGACGTGTTCCTGCTGCAGGTGCAGGGCCGGCGGCGCTGGCGCATCGGCCGCGTGCGCGACCCGGCCTTCGTGCCCGAGGCGCCGCTGAAGCTGCTGCGCCGCTTCGAGCCCACCGAGGACTGGCTGCTCGAGCCCGGCGACCTGCTCTACCTGCCCCCGGGCTGGGGCCACGACGGCGTGGCCGCGGGGGGCGACTGCATCACCTGCTCGATCGGCTTCCGCGCACCGGCCGCCGACGAGCTGGCGCGCGAGCTGCTGTTGCGGCTGGCCGACTCGATCGAGCGGCCCGGCCCGATTTACCGCGATCCGAGGCAGGCCGCCACGGCCACGCCCGCCGCGCTGCCGGTGCCGCTGCGCGCCTTCGCGCAGGCCGCGCTGGCGCGCCGACTGGCCGACCCGCAGGCGCTGGCGCGCGCCGTCGGCGAGGTGCTGACCGAGCCCAAGCCGCAGGTCTGGTTCGAGGCCGACGCCAAGGCCGGCGGGCCGGGGCTGGTGCTGGACCGCGCCACCCGCATGCTCTACGACGAGCGCCACGTGTTCATCAACGGCCAGGCCCATGCGGCGGCAGGACGCGACGCCCGGCTGCTGCGGCGGCTGGCCGACGAGCGCAGGCTGCCCGCACCCGCGCTGGCGGGCTTCAGCGCCCCGGCCCGCGAGGTGCTGGCCGAATGGCTGCAGGCCGGATGGATGCACGGCACGCTGGAGGTGCCGCGATGACCGCCGCCCCGGCGCCCGGCGGCCTGCCGGTGATCGATTCGCGCGCCGCCTTCGTGCAGGCCCTGCGCTGGGGCCTGCAGCGCTCGGTGTCGCTGCAGGCCAGGCGCCTGCAGCTCGTCGATGCCGACTTCGCGCTCTGGCCGCTGGACGATGGCGAGCTGCTCGCGCCGCTGGCGCTCTGGCTGCGCCTGCCGGGCCGGCGCCTGGGCCTGCTCGCTGCCGGCTACGAAGAAGTGCCTCGGCGCTGGCCGCGCTTCACGGCCTGGCGCCGCGACTGGGGGCATGCGATCGAGTGCCGGCAGCTGCCGGCCGAGCCGGTGCCCACGCTGCTGCTGGCCGATTGCGGCGTGAGCGTGCACCTGATCGACGCCGTGCACTGGCGCGGAAGGGCCGACGACTCGGCGCGCACTGCCCTGGTGTGGCAGGAGCAGATTGATGCGCTTTTGCAACGCTCCGAGCCGGCGTTCCCGGCCGACACGCTCGGTCTCTAGGGAATGCCCTAGCACGGGCTATACTCCCGCGCTGGGCTGAAAAGAATCGCCTTTGAAGGATTCGTCAGCCCTGTGGAACTTTCTGAAGCGGGTCTCTGAGCGTAGTCGAAGAGTGCCCCAAAGAAGCTGCTCACCGCGACCCAACACTCCTGAGGACACCTATGAAGAAGTCGATCGCCCTGGCCGCCCTGGCCGCCGTTTTCGCCCTCGCCGCCTGCGGCAAGAAGGACGAGACCCCCGCTCCGGCGCCGGCCCCCGCCGAAGCCCCCGCCTCGGCCGCCCCGATGGCCGCCGACACCAGCGCCAGCGCTCCGGCGGCTGCCGCCTCCGACGCCGCCATGGCGCCCGCCTCGGCCGCCTCGAACTAAATCCCCGCACGGCGCCGCCGCAAGCGGCCTCCTCTGCCCCCAGGGCCGCCTCCGGGCGGCCCTTTTTCCTCGGGGCCGCCTCCAGGCGGCCCTTCTTCATCAGGGCCGCCGCCGGGCGGCCCTGCGTCGTTTTCGGGCGCGCGGCACGGGGCGCCGCGCCCAGGCTCAGGCCGCTGCCTCCAGGCCGCTGTCGAAATGGGCCTGCATCGCCCGAGCGGCCGCGGCCGGGTCGCGGGCCAGGATGGCCTGCATCAAGGTCCGGTGCTCGGCCAGCGACTGCGCCAGCCGCCCCTGCTTGAACAGCGAGTGGTGGCGGTTGAGCTTCATCACCTTGCGCAGGTCGGCCACCACCTGCTGCGCCCAGCGGTTGCCGGCCAGCCGCAGCAGGGCCAGGTGGAACTGCTCGTTGGCGGCGAAGAAGGCTTCGCGCCGGCGCACCTGCGACTCGAGCTGCGCATGCAGGGCCTCGAGTTCGGCGCGTCCGGCCTCGCCGGCCGTGGCGGCCACCCGGGCCGCGGCGTCGCTTTCCAGCAGCCCGAGCAGGTGGTACACCTGGGCCACGTCATCGTGCGACATCTCGCTCACGTAGGCCCCCCGCCGCGGCCGCATCGTCACCAGGCCCTCCACCGCCAGCACCTTCAGCGCCTCGCGCATGGGCGTGCGGCTGATGCCGTAGGCGCCGGCCAGCTTCAGCTCGTCGATCCAGGCGCCGGGCTCGAGTTCGCGGGCGTAGATCTGCTGGCGCAGGCGGTCAGCCACGTCCTGGTACAGGGCGCGGCGCGAGAGCGGGGCGTCGCCGGCAGGCGCCGCGGACGGGGGAGCGGAGGGCACGGCAGGCCTATTTTGAATTCATAATTATGCATAATGAACAGGCTGCGGCAACCGGCCCGCGGCCCCCGACGGCGATGCGAGGAACGACGCGATGAGCAGCCCCCACGGCACCCCGGAACCCGAGCCCGCGACCCTGGCCGAGTGGGCGCGCGCGGCGGCGAAGTCGGCGCCGGGCGGCGACCTCGAGGCGCTGACCTGGCGCACGCCCGAGGGCATTGCCGTCAAGCCGCTGTACACCGCGGCCGACCTGCAGGGGCTGCCGCACACCGACACGCTGCCCGGCTTCGCGCCCTTCGTGCGCGGCCCGCAGGCCACGATGTACGCCGTGCGGCCGTGGACCATCCGCCAGTACGCGGGCTTCTCCACCGCCGAGGACAGCAACGCCTTCTACCGCCAGGCCCTGGCCGCCGGCGGCCAGGGCGTGAGCGTGGCCTTCGACCTGGCCACCCACCGCGGCTACGACAGCGACCACCCGCGCGTGGCCGGCGACGTGGGCAAGGCCGGCGTGGCCATCGACAGCGTCGAGGACATGAAGATCCTGTTCGACGGCATTCCGCTCGATCGCGTCAGCGTCAGCATGACGATGAACGGCGCCGTGCTGCCGGTGCTGGCCGGCTACGTGGTGGCGGCCGAAGAGCAGGGCGTGAGCCAGGCGCAGCTTTCCGGGACCATCCAGAACGACATCCTCAAGGAGTTCATGGTCCGAAACACCTACATCTACCCGCCGGCGCCCAGCATGCGGATCGTGGGCGACATCATCGCGCACACCGCGCGTGAGATGCCGAGGTTCAACTCGATCAGCATCTCGGGCTACCACATGCAGGAGGCCGGCGCGAACCAGGCGCTGGAACTGGCCTTCACGCTGGCCGACGGCATCGAGTACGTGAAGACGGCGCTGGCCCAGGGCCTGGACGTGGATGCCTTCGCCGGCCGCCTGAGCTTCTTCTGGGCGATCGGCATGAACTTCTATCTCGAGATCGCCAAGATGCGCGCGGCGCGGCTGCTGTGGTGCCGCATCATGCAGGGCTTCGGCGCCAAAAACGCCAAGAGCCTGATGCTGCGCACGCATTGCCAGACCAGCGGCTGGAGCCTGGCGGCGCAGGACCCGTACAACAACATCGTGCGCACCACGGTCGAGGCCATGGCGGCCGTGTTCGGTGGCACGCAGAGCCTGCACACCAACAGCTTCGACGAGGCGATCGCGCTGCCCACCGAGTTCAGCGCCCGCATCGCCCGCAACACCCAGCTGATCCTGCAGGAAGAGACCCACATCACCGCCGTCGTCGACCCCTGGGCCGGCAGCTACCTGATGGAGCGGCTGACGCAGGACATGGCCGACGCCGCCTGGGCCCTGATCGAAGAGGTGCAGGCCATGGGCGGGATGACGCAGGCCGTCGATTCCGGCTGGGCCAAGCTGAAGATCGAAGCCAGCGCGGCCGAGAAGCAGGCCCGCATCGACAGCGGTGCCGACGTGATCGTCGGCGTCAACAAGTACCGGCCGGCGCAGCCCGACCCGGTCGAGGTGCGCGAGATCGACAACGTCCGGGTGCGCCAGGGCCAGATCGAGCGCCTGGCCCGGCTGCGGGCCACGCGCGACGGCGCTCGGGTGCAGGCCGCGCTGGCGGCGCTGACCGAATGCGCGAAGAATGGCCAGGGCAACCTGCTCGCGCTCAGCATCGAGGCCATGCGCGCCCGCGCCACCGTGGGCGAGGTCAGCGATGCGCTCGAGCAGGTCTACGGGCGCCACCGCGCCGACATCCAGAAGGTGACCGGGGTGTATGCAGCCGCCTACGATTCGGCCGAGGGCTGGGAGCCGCTGAAGGCCGAGATCGCCGCCTTCGGCACCGAGCAGGGCCGCCG
>JAGWMW010000141.1 GCA_028871575.1 Burkholderiales bacterium
TGCCGCTGGGGCTGCTGGCCCTGGCCTTCGCGTGGCCGGCCGTGCCGCGCACGCTGCCACGGGCGCCCGGCGGCCGCGGCTTCGACGGCCTGACGGCGGCGCTGACGGCGCTGACCTTCGCCGCCCTCATCGGGGCGCTGGGCTCGGCGGCGCAGCGCGAGCCGCCGGCGCGCGTGCTGGCCCTCGCGGCGGTGACGCTGGCGGCCGGCGCGCTGCTGCTGCGCCGCCAGGCCGGCGATGCGGCGCCGATGCTGCCGGTGGACCTGCTGCGCCGGCCGCTGTTCGCGCTGTCGGTGGCCACCGGGCTGGCCGCGTTCGCGACCCAGGGCCTGGCCTTCGTCGCGCTGCCGTTCTACTTCCACGACACGCTGCACCGCAGCGTGGTCGACACGGGCCTGCTGATGACGCCCTGGCCGATCGTCGTGGCGGCGATGGCGCCGATCGCGGGCCGGCTGTCCGACCGCCACCCGCCGGCGGTGCTGGGCGGCATCGGCCTGGCCCTGCTGAGCGCCGGCATGGCCTCGCTGGCGCTGCTGCCGGCGGCGCCGCGCGTGGGCGACATCGTGCTGCGCATGGCGCTGTGCGGGGCCGGCTTCGGGTTCTTCCAGTCGCCCAACCTGCGCGCGCTGATGGCGGCGGCGCCGCCCGAGCGCAGCGGCGGGGCCAGCGGCATGATCGGGCTGGCCCGCCTCACCGGCCAGGCCAGCGGCGCCGCCGGCGTGGCGCTGTGCTTCGGCCTGGCCGGCAGCGCCGGGCCGCACTGGGCCCTGGGTGCCGGCGCCGGCTGCGCGGCCCTGGCCGCCGTGGCCAGCCTGGCGCGGTTGCGCGCCGCCTGATCCCTCGGATCGGACGCGACCCGGCAGGCGCGCGGCGCCTGCGCCGCTACGAGGCCTTCTGCACCCGGGCCGCGAGGTAGGCGTCGGCCGCCTGGGTCAGCGCGGCCTGCTCGCTGAGCTTGAAGCGTGCGGTCTCCATGCCGCGCGCGAGGTTGGGCGCCAGCGCCGGCGGCACCTGGGCCTTGACCCAGGCCTCGAGCCGGTCCGGCGGCAGCGCCTGCCACATCAGCTCGGGCACGTACTGCGCGAGCGTGAAGTCGCCGAAGGGCTGCAGCGGCTGCAGCAGCTCGCGGGTGTGCGTGGTGAGCGTCTGCCAGGCCAGCTGCGGGTGCAGGTCGGCCAGCGCGAACACGAGCCGGATGCGCAGCGCCGCGGCCTGCGGCGCGATCTCGCCCGACAGCGCGATGGCCGCCACCTGCGCCGCCAGCGCCGGGTCGCCCACCTGCGCCAGCGCTTCGTAGTCGCGGCGCTGCTCGGTCTCGCCGCGGGCCGACTTCGCCAGCGCGTGCAGCCGGGCGAAGGTGGCGGCGTCGGCATGGCGGGCCACGATGGCCAGCACCATGGCCTGGTCGTCGGGTGCCAGGCGGCTGCGGTCGGCCAGGAAGGCGGCGAAGCGCTGCCGCGCCTGCTCGATCACGGCCGGGTCGCCCCACAGGCCGAGATCGGTGATCACGCGCCGGCGCAGCTTCTGGATGCCCGGCGTCTCTTCGGGCCGCGCCGCCCAGCCCAGCTGGGCGGCCAGCGGCTGCAGCAGCGTGCGCGCGTAGGCCGTGAAGGCGGCATGCCCGGGGCTGCCGCGCAACGCGGTCTCGATCGTGCCCAGGGCCTCGGTGATCTGGTTCCAGCTGCGCTCGTTGAGCGTGCCGCCCATCGCCTCGGCCAGCGTCAGGTAGCCGGGCAGCGGGGCCAGGCCGGCCTCGACCAGGGCCCATTGGTCGTCGAGCAGCGCGATGCGGTCGCCGCTGGGCAGGGCCGCGAACTGCCGCGTGTCCAGCGCCAGCGTGGCGTCGTCGTAGGCGACGCGGTAGTAGCCCACGGCGTCGGCGTTCAGGCTCAGCGGCTCGTCGCAGCGGCCGGCGGCCAGGGTCTGGCCCTGCGCCGTCAGCAGCACCGGCTGGACCGGGCCCCGGGCGCCCAGGCGCATCCGCAGCGGCACCTGCCATGGCCGGGCGGCGGCGTCGTGGCCGCGCAGCAGGAAGCGCTGCTGGGTCAGCGTCAGCGTGCGCTCGCCCTGGGCGTCGCACTGGGCGGCCGCCTTCACGAGCGGGAAGCCGGGCTGCTCGGTCCAGGCCGCGGCGATCGCGCCCACGTCGCTGCCGCTGGCCTGGCCCAGGCTGCGCCAGAGGTCGGCGCTGGTGGCGTTGGAGTAGGCGTGGGCCTTCATGTACAGCCGGATGCCGTCGCGGAAGCGGTCGTCGCCCAGGTAGGCCTCGAGCATGCGCAGCACGGCCTGGCCCTTGGCATAGGTGATCTGGGGGTCGAAGGCGCTGCTGGCCTCGAGCTCGTTCGTCACGTGCTGCTCGATCGCGTGCGAGGCCAGGCGCGCGTCGGCGTCCATCGCGCTTTCCTTGCTCGCGTCCTGGACCTCCCACCAGGCCCAGTCGGGGTGGCGCAGCGCAGTCTCCTTGGCCGCGCGCCAGGAGGCGAAGCTCTCGTTGAGCCAGAGGTCGTCCCACCAGCCCATCGTGACGAGGTCGCCGTTCCACTGGTGCGCCATCTCGTGGGCCTGGATGCTGAACACGCCCTGGCGGTCGCGCAGGGTGCTGGCCGGCGTCAGCAGCAGGGCCTGGTCGTTGTAGGTGATGGCGCCCCAGTTCTCCATCGCGCCCTGGAAGCCGCCCGGCACCGCGATCGAGTCCAGCTTGGGCAGCGGGTAGGGCACGCCGAAGTAGTCGTTGTAGTCGGCCAGGATCTGCTGCGCGTTGGCCAGCGCCTGCGCGCCGTGCCGCGCCTGCCCGCGCGGGGCCCAGATGCTGAACTTCACGCCACCCGAGGTGGCGCTGATCGAATCGAGGTCGCCGGCCGTGAACTCGAGCAGGTAGGTGGGCATCTTCGGCGTGCGCTCGAAGGTGGTGGTGGCCAGCCGCCCCTGCACCTGGCGGCGGGCCACGGGCATGTTCGAGACCGTGGCCCAGGCCGCCGGTACGGTGGCGCTGAGCTCGAAGGTGGCGCGGAAGGCGGGCTCGTCCCAGCACGGGAACATGCGGCGCGCGTCCGTGGCCTCGAACTGGGTCGACAGCAGCTGGTCGTGCGTGCCGTCGGGCTTCTCGAAGGGCTGGGCGAACAGGCCCACCGGCGCGGTCTCGATCCGGCCGGTGTAGCTGAAGCTCAGCACGTGGCGGCCCGGTGCTGCCGGCCGCGGCAGCGTGACGGTGGTGAGCTGCTGCGCGTCGCTGGTGACCACGCGCTTGACCGGCCGGCCGTCCAGCCGCACCTGGCCCAGGCGCTGGTTCAGCGAGTTGAAGACCAGGGTGTCGGTGGCCTGGCGGAACTGCAGCACCACGCGCTCGGTGCCGCTCAGGGTGCGGGTGCGGGCGTCGGGCACGATGGCCACGGTGTAGTCGAGCGGCACCACGTTCTTCGGCAGCCGGCCGGGGGCGGTGTCGAAGTCGAAGGGGGCGGCGGCCGCCGCCGGCAGGGCGGCGGCGAGCAGGCACACGGGCAGGCAGACCAGGGCGTAGGCGCGCATCGGGATCCTCGGGGTGGAAGGGCGGCCCGGGCGACCGGCCGCGGCGGCGGGGTGGCGCCGCGGCGGCCGTCGACCCGGCCTGGGCGCGGATGCTAGCGGCCGGCGCCCGGGCGGCCAGCGGCATGCGACGGACGACCCTGGGCGCCGACGGGCCGGCGGCGCGCGGCTCAGCCCAGGCTCTTCAGCGGCAGCGCCGGGTCGCAGGCCAGCGCCGGCGCCGGGCTGCGGCCGGCCGCGAGCAGCTGGCGCGCGGCCAGGTGGTCGTGCGGGGCGTTCACGCTCTCGACGCAGGCCAGGCGGTCGCCCAGGTAGTGCAGCAGCGAGAAGCCGGCCGCGGTCGGGCCGGGCCGGCGGTGCGGCGTGGCCCCGGCCGGCAGCAGCCCCGCCATCTGCAGCCGCATCGCGCCCTGCTCGGACCAGAACCAGGGCAGCGCGGTGTGCGGCTCGTCGCGGCCCTGCAGCGTGGCCAGCGCGGTTCGCGCCTGGTCTTGGGCGTTGGGCACCGATTCCAGGCGCAGGCGCCGGCCGCTGTCGTCGGTGGCGGGCCCGCTGGCGCAGTCGCCGAGGGCCAGGATGGCGGGGTCCGAGGTGCGCAGGCCGGCGTCGACCAGGATGCCGTGGCCGCAGGCCAGGCCGGCGGCCTGCGCCAGGGCCTGCTCGGGCTCGGCGCCGATGCCCAGCACGAGCAGATCCACCGCCTCGCGCCGGCCGTCCACGGTCAGCGCCGCGAGCCGATCGCCCTCGACCTCGAAGCCGCCCACGGCCACGCCCAGGTGCAGCCCGATGCCGGCGGCGCGGTGCACGGCCAGCACGTGCGCGGCCAGCTCGGGCGACACCGACCGTGCCAGGAGCCGCGGCGCCGCCTCGAGCACCGTCACGGCCTTGCCCAGCGCGCGGGCGCTGGCCGCGATCTCCAGCCCGATGAAGCCGCCGCCCAGCAGCGTCACCGCGCCCGCGCCGGCCAGCGCCCGGCGCAGCCGCCGCGCGTCGGCGGCGCTGCGCAGCGCGTGCACGTTGCCCAGGGGCGATGGCAGATGCGGCAGGCCGCGCGCGCGGGCGCCGGTGGCCAGCACCAGGCGCGCGTAGGGCAGCACCGCGCCCGAGCGCAGGTGCACGGTCCGGGCGCCGCGGTCGATCGACCGCGCTGCGTCGCCGCGGTGCAGCGTGATGCCGGCCTCGGCGTACCAGGCCTCGGCGCGGTGCGGCTGCAGCGCCTCGTCGGGGTTCTTCAGGAAGCTCTTGGACAGCGGCGGGCGCTGGTAGGGCAGCTCGTCTTCCTCGCACACCAGGTGGACGCGCGGGCCCAGGCCCGCGGCGGCCAGGCCGGCGCACAGCGCAGCGGCGGCATGGCCGCCGCCGACGATCACGATCGGGTCATTCATGGGCGGGCCGGGCAGCAGCACAGGGTCGACATCGTGCCCTTGTACCCGATGCCCGCGCCGCCGGCGGCCGATTGCATACCATCCACGCCTGCGCAGCAGCCCATGGCACGGGCTTTGCTGCCCCCACCGCCCGCCCACCCCATCGCAAGGAAGCCCGATGTCGCTGCGACCCCGCCTGCTGCCCGCCCTGGTCCTGCTGAGTGCCGCGCTGGCCAGCGCCGCGGCCCAGGCCGGCGAGAAGTTCGTCTTCACCACCAATTGGTACGCCGAGGCCGAGCACGGCGGCTTCTACCAGGCGCTGGCCACGGGCCTGTACAAGAAGGCGGGCCTGGACGTCACGATCCGCATGGGCGGGCCGCAGGTCAACATCATGCAGCTGATGGCCGCCGGCCAGAGCGACTGCATCATCGGCTACGACGTGCAGACCTTCGCCGGCTGGGAGCAGGGCATCGAGAGCGTGACCGTGGCCGCGGTGATGCAGAAGGACCCGGCGGTGCTGATCGGCCACCCCGGCGTGGTCGACCGGATGGAAGACCTCCGGGGCAAGCCGATCCTGATCGGCGCGGCCTCGCACACCACCTTCTGGCCCTGGCTGAAGGCCACCTACGGGCTGAAGGAGTCGCAGGCCCGGCCCTACACCTTCAACATCCAGCCCTTCCTGGCCGACAAGAACGTCGTGCAGCAGGGCTACCTCTCGAGCGAGCCCTACGCGATCGAGAAGGCGGCGCACTTCAAGCCCACGGTGCTGCTGCTGGCCGACCATGGCTGGCCGCCCTACGCCACCACCATCGCCTGCATGGCCAGCACGGTGAAGGCGCGGCCGCAGGCCATCGCCGCCTTCGTGCGCGCCAGCATGGAGGGCTGGAAGAGCTACCTCGAGGGCGACCCCGCGCCCGGCAACGCGCTCATCAAGAAGGACAACCCGGCCATGACCGACGACCTGCTGGCCTACGGCATCAAGGTCACCAAGGCCGATGGCGTGGTGCTGGGCGGCGACGCGGCGCGGCTGGGCATCGGCATCGTCACCGACGCGCGCGAGCGGCAGACCTACGACATGCTGGTGCGGCTGAAGCTGCTGGACCCGAAGAAGGTGGACCTGAAGAAGACCTACACGACCGAGTTCGTGAAGGACCTGAAGGTGATGCCGTAGGCCGGCCGGGCGTGGACGCGGCGCTGTCACCGGCCGAGCGGCCCGCCGTCGTCGAACTGCTCTCGGCGCAGAAGACCTACCCCAACGGCACGCGCGCGCTGCTGCCGGTGGACCTGACGGTGCGCGAGGGCGAGTTCGTCACCCTGCTCGGCCCCAGCGGCTGCGGCAAGAGCACGCTGCTGAAGATGGTGGCCGGGCTGCTGGCACCCAGCGAAGGCCGGCTGCGGCTGTGGCGGCGGCCGCCGGGCGAGGCCGAGGCCGGCGGCCACCGCCTGGGCTTCGTGTTCCAGGAAGCCACGCTGATGCCCTGGGCCCGGGTCGAGGCCAACGTGCGGCTGCCGCTGGACCTGGCCGGCCTGCCGCGCGATCAGGCCGATGCCCGCGTGCGGCGAGCGCTGCAGCTGGTGGGGCTCGAGGCCTGCGCGCGCCAGCGCCCGCGCGAGCTCTCCGGCGGCATGCAGATGCGGGTGTCGATCGCGCGCGGCCTGGTCACCGAGCCGCAGCTGCTGCTGATGGACGAGCCCTTCGGCGCGCTGGACGAGATCACGCGCAATCGCCTGGACAGCGACCTGCTGGCGCTGTGGCAGCGCCAGCGCCTGACGGTGATCTTCGTCACCCATTCGATCTACGAGGCGGTCTACCTCTCGACCCGGGTCCTGGTGATGGCGGCGCGGCCGGGGCGGGTGGTGGACGAGGTGGCGATCGACGAGCCCTACCCGCGTGGCCCCGACTTCCGCGTCTCCACCGCTTTCAGCCGCCATGCCCGGCGGCTGCAGGACAGCCTGCTGCGCGCCAGCGGCGACGAGGCCGGCGCATGAAGGCCGGCGCGCAGAAGGTGGTCTGGCCGGCGGGGGTGGCGCTGCTGCTGCTGGGCCTGTGGCAGGCGCTGGTGGTGGCCCTGCGGCTGCCGCCCTACCTGGTGCCCTCGCCGCTGCGCGTGGCGCAGGCCCTGGCCGACGACGCGGGGCTGCTGTTCGGCTCGCTGCTGGTGACGCTGAAGATCACGCTGCTGGCCTTCGCCTGCGCCACCGTGCTGGGCGTGGGCATCGCCTTCGCCTTCGTCCAGAGCCGGGCCCTGGAGACGGCGCTGTTTCCCTATGCCGTGCTGCTGCAGGTGACGCCCATCGTGGCCATCGCGCCGCTCGTGATCATCTGGGTCAAGGACCCGACGCTGTCGCTGGTGATCTGCGCCACCCTGGTCGCGCTGTTCCCCATCATCGCCAACACCACGCTGGGGCTGCGCAGCGTCAACCCCGGGCTGATGAGCTTTTTCAAGCTGCACCGGGCCAGCCGCTGGCAGACCCTGGTGCGGCTGCGCATCCCCTCGGCGCTGCCCTACTTCTTCGGCGGCCTGCGCATCAGCAGCGGGCTGTCGCTGATCGGCGCCGTGGTGGCCGAGTTCGTGGCCGGCACCGGCGGCACCGGCACCGGCCTGGCCTACCAGATCCTGCAGGCCGGCTACCAGCTCAACATCCCGCGCATGTTCGCCGCGCTGCTGCTGATCACGCTGACCGGCGTGGCGCTGTTCGCGGCGATGGCGGCGCTGTCGCGCTGGGCGCTGGGCGGGTGGCACGAGAGCGAAGCGATCCATGACTGAGGCCAGCGAAGCGATCCATGACTGAGGCCAGCGAAGCGATCCATGACCGATGCCGGCGAAGCCAGCCATGACTGACCTGCTCGTCCAGGGTGCGGCGCACCTGTGGACCGGCCGCCGCGGCGCCGCGGCGCGCGCGGCCGGCGGCTGCGACCTGCGCATCCGCGGCGGCGTCATCCAGGCGGTGGGCACGCTCGCGCCCGGGCCGGGCGAGCGGGTGCTCGATGCCCGCGGCTGCGTCGTCGCCCCGGGCTGGGTCAACACCCACCATCACCTGTTCCAGAGCCTGCTCAAGGGCATTCCGGGCGGCATCGACCTTGCGCTGCTGCCCTGGCTGGCCGCGGTGCCGGTGGCCTGGCGGCGCCATTTCGACCGTGAGGAGGTGCTGCGCGTGGCCGCCCGCATCGGTCTGGTCGAGCTGCTGCTGTCGGGCTGCAGCACGGTGGCCGACCACCAGTACCTGTACTGGCCGGGCATGCCCTTCGACGCCTCGGCCGTGGTGTTCGACGAGGCGGCGCGCCTGGGCCTGCGCTTCGTGCTGTGCCGCGGCGGGCAGACGCAGGCGCGGCCTCAGACCGATGCCGGCGCGCCGCCGCAGGCCGCGCCCGAGACGCTGGAAGGCTTCATGGCTGCGGTCGAGCGCGACGTGCAGCGCTTCCACGACCCCGCGCCGATGGCGATGCGCCGCGTCGCCAGCGCCATCACCACGCCCACCTGGAGCTGCGCTGCCGAGCACCTGGTGCCGCTGGCGCGGCAGGCGCGGCGCCTGGGCATCCGGCTGCACAGCCACCTGTCCGAGAGCCACGACTACGTGCGCTGGGCGCGCGAGGTGCACGGCTGCACGCCGCTGCAGTTCGCGGCCGACCACGAGTGGGTGGGCCCCGACGTCTGGTACGCGCACATGGTGCACCTGGACGACGACGAGTTGCGCCTGTGCGCCGCCACCGGCACCGGCATCGCGCATTGCCCGCAGAGCAACGCGCGGCTGGGCAGCGGCATCGCCCGCATCCCCGAGGCGCTGGCGCTGGGCGTGCCGGTGTCGCTGGGCGTGGACGGCGCGGCCTCCAACGAGGCCGCCGACATGGCCGCCGAGGCCCACATGGCCTGGCTGGTGCACCGCGCCGACCCGCGCGCCGGCCCGCGCGCCGCCGCCACTGGCGCGGTGCCGCACGCGCAGCA
>JAGWMW010000142.1 GCA_028871575.1 Burkholderiales bacterium
CCTCCGGCGCGCGCGCGCTGGCCCATGTGCAGCGCCTGCGCGCCCTGGTCGAGTCGCAGTTCCGGCGCCAGCCCTCGCAGGCGGCGCTGGCGGCGCAGCTGGGCATCACGCCGACCCAGCTCAACCGGGCCTGCCGCGCGCTGCTGGGCCATCCGGCGCAGGCCGTGCTGCATGCGCGGCTGGTGCTGCAGGCGCAGCGCGAGCTGGCCTATACCGAGCTCGGCGTCAAGCAGATCGCGTTCGAACTCGGCTTCTCGGATGCGGCTTACTTCACGCGCTTCTTCCGGGCCCGGGTCGGCCTGCCGCCGGCGGCCTGGCGGGCCGCGCAGCGGCGTGCGGCGGGCGGGGCGGCTCAAGTCTGAGCGCCGGCGGCCGAAAGCATGGGGGCCGGGGCGCGCGGGCGGCCCGGGCCTGCTTTGTCAACGGAAAGGCCGAATGTCCAGCACCATCGCCGTCGAGGAGTTGCGCGTCGGCATGTACATCCAGCTCGAGGGCGGCTGGCTGTCGCACCCGTTCCCGCTGTCCAGCTTCCGCATCGCCTCGGCGGCCCAGCTCGCCACGCTGCGCGGCCTGGGCCTGGATCGCGTGCGCTGGGTGCCCGAGAAGAGCGATCCGGTCGCGCTGCCGGCCGACGCGCTGCCCGCTGTGCCGGCGGCTGCGCTGCCGCCGGGCGCCGAGCCCGCCCCGCCGGCGGCCGAGACCGCAGTCGAGGCCGCGGCGCGCCAGCGCCACGAGTGGCTGGCGGCGCAGCGCGAGGCCGCCCAGCGCTGCGAGCGCCAGCATGCCGAGGCGGCCCTGGCCTGGCGCCAGGCCTGCGACGCGCTGCCGACCCGGCCCGAGCAGGCCGGCCGCAGCACCGAGGCCCTGGCTCGGGCCATGCTCGACAAGATGCTGGGGGCCGACGACGTGGCGGTGCGCCTGGTGGGCGGCGGCGCCGACCGCGCCGCGGCGCATGCGCTGAACGTGTCGGTGGTGTCGATGCTGCTGGGCCGCAGCCTGGGCCTGGCGGCCCCGGCGATGCACGACCTGGGGGTGGGCGCGCTGGCGCACGACCTGGGCAAGCTCGAGGTGCCCGAGCGCCTGCGCCACCTCGAGGACGGGTTCTCGGCCGGCGAGGTGCAGGCCTACCGCGACCACGTGGTCAAGGGCGTGCTGCAGGGGCAGCGGATGGCGCTGCCGCTGGGGGCGCTGAAGGTGCTGGCGCAGCACCACGAGCAGGCTGACGGCAGCGGCTTCCCGCGCCGGCTGCAGGGCGAGGGCATCGACCTCGCGGCGCGCATCGTCGCCCTGGTCAACCGCTTCGACAACCTCTGCAACCCCAGCACCCGCGCGCCGGCGCTGACGCCGCACGAGGCGATGGCGCTGCTGTTCGCCCAGGGCCGCGCGCGCTACGACGCGGACGTGCTGAACGCCTTCATCAAGCTGATGGGCGTGTACCCGGCCGGCTCGCTGGTGCAGCTCAGCGACGCCCGTTACGCGATGGTGGTGGGCGTCAACGCCAGCCGGCCGCTGAAGCCGCGCGTGCTGGTGGCGGCCGGCACGGCGGCGAGTGCGACGCCGGCCACCGAGCTGGTCGACCTCGAGCATGCGGGCGACCTGGCCATCCGCCGCAGCCTGCCCGCGGCGCGGCTGCCGCCGGCGGTGCTGCAGGCGCTGGACCCGCGGCCGCGCGTGCAGTACTACTTCGAGCCGCTGCAGCGCGAGCGCGTGCCGGAGCCCGCGACGTGAGGCCCGAGGCGCTGCCCGCCGCCGCCGTGGCGGCCACCGTCGCGGCGCCGCCGTCGGCGGCCGCGCCGCCTGAGTCGCCCGAGCCCCCCGAAAGGCTCGCGGCGGCCCAGGCCTGGGCCGCGCTGCTGGCCGGCATGCCGCACGCGGCCTGGGTAGTGGCCTTGGCCGATGGCCGCGTGGCGGCCGCCAACCCGGCGGCCGCCGCGCTGTTCGGCCGCCCACTGGCGGCACTGGAGGGCGCGCCGGCCGAGAGCCTGGCCGCCGCGCCCGAGGACCTGCTGTGGTGGGAGGCCGCCGTGGGCGGCGACACGCGCCCGCTGCACAGCGACACCGTGATCGTGGCCGGCGACGGCGGCGCCCTGCATGTCAGCCGCAGCATCGGCGTGCTTCCCGCGCCCGGCGGAGGCCCGCCGCGGCATGCGCTGGTGGTGGTCTGCGACCGCAGCGCCGCCCAGCAGGCCGAGGAAGAGCGCGAGGCCCTGGTGGCCGAGCTGCAGGCCACGCTGGAGGCCACCGCCGACGGCATCCTCGTCACCGACCTGGGCGGCCGCATCCGCGGCTTCAACCGGCGCTTCGCCGAGATCTGGGGCCTGCCGCCCGAGCTGCTGCAGCAGCGCGACGATGCCGCGGTGCAGACCTGGATGGCCCGCAGCGTCGACGATGCCGCCGATGCCCCCGGCTACGAGCGACGGCTGCAATCGCTGATGCAGGCGGCCCTGGTCTCGGCCAGCGACCGGCTGCAGCTGCACTCGGGGCAGACGCTGGAGCGCGTGACGCGGCCGCTGCACCACGCCGGCCGGCCGCAGGGCCGGGTGTGGTCGTTCCGCGACCTCACCGCGCGCATCGAGGCCGAGGAGCGGGCCCAGGCCCTGACCTGGCACGACGCGCTCACCGGGCTGCCCAACCGGCAGCGCCTGAACCAGGCACTGGACGAGGCGCTGGCGGCAGGCCGCGGCCGGGGCCAGGGCTTCGCGCTGCTCGTGATCGGGCTGGACCGCTTCCACCAGATCAACGACAGCCTGGGCCACGACGTCGGCGACCGGGCGCTGCTGGACGTGGCGCGTCGCATCCAGGGCTGCCTGCGCCAGGGCGACCTGCTGGCGCGCCTGGGCGGCGACCAGTTCGCGCTGCTGGTGCAGCCGGCCGATGCCGCCGCGGCCGAGACCACCGCGCGCCGGGTGCTGAACGTGGTGGCCCAGCCCTGCAGCCTGGACGGCGCGCAGTTCACCGTGACTTGCAGCATCGGCATCGCGCTGGCGCCGGCGCATGCCAGCCGCGGCGACCTGCTGGCGCGCCACGCCGAGGGCGCGATGCGGGCCGTCAAGGCCGCCGGGCGGGCCAACTTCCGGCTCCACCAGGCCAGCGCCGAGGTCGACCGGCGCCAGCAGATGCGGCTGGACCACGCGATGCGCCAGGCCCTCGTCAGCGGCCGCTTCAGGCTGCACTACCAGCCGCAGGTGGACATGGCCAGCGGCCGCGTCGTCGCCGCCGAGGCGCTGCTGCGCTGGCGCGACCCCGAGCTGGGCGAGGTGCCGCCGAGCCGCTTCATCCCGGTGGCCGAGGACACCGGCTTCATCGTCGCCATCGGCGAATGGGTGCTGAGCCAGGCCGTGCGCCAGGCCGCGCTGTGGCAGCAGCAGGGGCAGGCGCTGCCGATCGCCGTCAACGTCTCGGCGCTGCAGTTCCAGCAGGCCGGCTTCGTCGACCAGGTCGCGCGGGCGCTGGCGCTCAGCGGGCTGCCGGCGCGGCTGCTCGAGCTCGAGCTGACCGAGTCGATCCTGGTCCGCGATGCCGACGAGGCGCTGGCGCGCCTGCATGCGCTGGCGCGCCTGGGGCTGCGCCTGTCGATCGACGACTTCGGCACCGGCTACTCGAGCCTGGCGTACCTCAAGCGCTTCCCGATCGGCCGCCTGAAGATCGACCGCAGCTTCGTGCAGGGCCTGCCCGGCGACGACAGCGATGCCGGCATCGTGCGCGCCATCCTGCAGATGGCGCGCGCGCTGGGCATGAAGGTGGTGGCCGAGGGCGTGGAGAGCGAGGCCCAGCGCGAGTTCCTGCAGCTGGCCGGCTGCGACGAGTTCCAGGGCTTCCTGTTCGCGCCGGCGCTGGACGTGCCCGGCTTCGAGCAGCGCCTGGGCCATGTCGATGCCCGGCCGCTGCCGCCCCGGCCGCGGGTGCGGCTGGTGCGCAATTGACGCGGCGCGGGCTGTCGGCCCGTTTGACAGCCGGGCCGGGCCGGCGCGCCGCCGCCCGTGCATATTCCCGCGTTGTCCCGCAACCCCTTGATCTTCAGTAGTTGTAAGCGTCTGAAACGAAACGGGCACGCCTCTTGCGCTGGTTGGAGGGCCCGGCCCCCTGTGCGACAGCGGTGGCCGCGGGCCTCGGCCGTCACCCCAAAGAAAGTCTTCATGAGCCTGCTTCGAAAACTCACGATCCTCGCCCTCGCTGCCGGTGCCCTGTGCGCCGGCAGCGCGCGCGCCAACCTCGTCACCAACGGGGGCTTCGAGACCGGCGACCTGACTGGGTGGAGCGGCGGCGGCTGCTTGACCTCCGTCAGGTCTGCATTCGACGGCTTCACGCCCGTCGGGAACTACGCCTTGTACGGCGGCTGCGTCGGCGGCCTTGCCGGCGTCAGCCAGACCTTGGCCACTACTCCGGGCGCGAGCTACGTCTTCTCTTTCCTCTACGGCAGCGACGGCGCCCTGCCCAACCAGTTCATCGCGCTGTGGGACGGCGCGGCCGTGTTCAGCACCTTGAACGACACGACCGACACGCGGCCGGGCTACCTGCCCGAGACAGTCAATGTCGTGGCCTCGGGGTCGCAGACGACGATCTCGTTCCAGATGCGCAACGTCCCCGCCTACCAGTCGCTGGACAACGTGTCGGTCACGCCTTCTGCCGTGCCCGAGCCTGCCTCGCTGGCGCTGGTGGGCGTGGCGCTGGCCGGCCTGGGGCTGGCTTCGCGCAAGCGGCGCGCGGCCTGAAGGCAGGCGCGCTGCCGCGGCCCCAAGGCGACCTGCGGGTCGCCTTTTCATGCCCGGCCGGGGGCTGCCGGCGCGAGGGCAGGCGAGCGGGCAGGCGCGAGGGCACAATCGGTGCGTGATCTACAAGTTCAAGTCGGCGGCCAGCGGTGACGTGGTGATGCTCGGCCCGCAGGGCGACCAGGTGCTGCGGCTGCTGGGCCGCGAGCCGGCGCCAAGCGGCATCGTCGAGCCGTCGGCCCTGGGCGCGGCGATCGCGGCGCTGGAGGCCGCCATCGCCGCCGAGGCGGCCCGGCCGGCCGACGCCCCGGCCGAGGGCGACGGCGCCGTCGAGCGGCCCGAGCCCATCGGCCTGCAGCGCCGCCTCTGGCCCGTGATCGAGCTGCTGCGGCGCTCGCAAGCCGAGGGCGTGCCCGTGGTCTGGGGCGTGTAGCGCCGGCCCCGGGGCTGCACCGCCTGCGTACTCGATGAAGTTCTGGAGCGACAGCTGGACCAACGGCGATCGCATCCCGACGCGGTACGCCGCCGGCCAGCCCGACGGCCGCGGCGGCGCCCGGTTCGGCGACAACCTGAACCCGCACCTGGCCTGGTCCGAGCTGCCCCCGGGCACGCAGTCGATGGTGCTGATCTGCCATGACTTCGACGTGCCGGCGCGCGCCGACGTGCAGGCCTGGCAGGGGCGCGAGATCCCGGCCGAGCTGGCGCGCAGCGACTTCTTCCACTGGGTGCTGGTCGACCTGCCGCCGCGGCCGGCCGTGATCGCCGAGGGCGAGTTCAGCCGCGGCTTCGTGGCGCGCGGCAAGCCCGGCCCGCAGGCGCGCGACGGCGCGCGCCATGGCCTGAACGACTACACGCGCTGGTTCGCCGGGCACCCGTCGATGGCGGGCGAGTACTACGGCTACGACGGCCCGTACCCGCCGGCCCACGATGCGCTGGTGCACCACTACGTGTTCACGCTGTACGCGGTGGCCCTGCCGCGGCTGCCGGTGGACGGCCGCTTCACTGGCGAGCAGGTGCGTCAGCGGCTGGCCGGCCAGGTGCTGGCCGAAGCCACCTACTCCGGCACCTACACGCTGAACCCGCGCCTGCTGGACGCCGGGGCCTGAACGCACCGCGCAGGCCATGACGTTCGCCGAGCCGACGCGGCTGTTCGCGCTGCGCCATGGGCAGACCGAATGGAATGCCGGCCAGCGCATCCAGGGCCAGCTCGACGTGCCGCTGAATGCCGCCGGCCGCTGGCAGGCCGAGCGGCTGGCGCAGGCGCTGGCCGAAGAGCCGCTGCACGCGCTGTACAGCAGCGACCTGCAGCGCGCGCTGCAGACGGCGCAGGCGCTGGCGGCCGCAGCGGGCCACCGGGTGCAGACCGATGCCGGCCTGCGCGAGCGCGGCTTCGGCCGCTTCGAGGGCCACACCTGGGCCGACATCGAGCAGCGCTGGCCCGAGGAGGCGCTGCGCTGGCGCCGGCGCGAGCCCGACTTCGAGCCCGGCGGCGGCGAGACCCTGGCCGGCTTCTACGAGCGCAGCGTGGCCGCGGTGCAGCGGCTGCTGGCGCGCCACCC
Organism: Burkholderiales bacterium; assembly: GCA_028871575.1. GTDB lineage: Bacteria > Pseudomonadota > Gammaproteobacteria > Burkholderiales > Burkholderiaceae_C > Rubrivivax. The sequence goes on from JAGWMW010000142.1 coordinate 6,269, forward strand.
CGGCCAGACCATCGCCATCGTCGCCCACGGCGGGGTGCTCGACTGCCTCTACCGCGCCGCCTTCGGCCTGTCGCTGCAGGCCCCGCGCACCTGGCAGCTGGGCAATGCCGCGATCAACCGCCTGCTGTGGACGCCCGAGCGGCTGACGGTGGTGGGCTGGAACGACACCGGCCACCTCGAGGATGGACCGGCTGATGCCATTGACGCCGGTTGACCCCGGACGACCCAGGTGAGGCCATGTGAGGACAGGTGAGGTCCGCCGTCGCCGGGTGTGGCCGGGTGAAGCCGAATGAGGCCGAATGAAGCCGAATGAAGGCGGCGCCGGCGCCGGCCGTCAGAGCTCGAACAGGTCGCCCGCCGGCCGCACCGGGGCGGCCAGGCCCAGGTGGCGCCAGGCCGCCGCGGTGGCGATGCGACCGCGCGGCGTTCGCTGCAGGTAGCCCTGCTGGATGAGGTAGGGCTCGATCACGTCCTCGATCGTGCCCGGCTCCTCGCCGATGGCGGCGGCCACGTTGTCCAGCCCCACCGGGCCGCCGTCGAAGCGGTGGACCACGGCTTCGAGCAGCTTGCGGTCCATCACATCCAGGCCCTGCGGGTCCACGTCCAGCATCTTCAGCGCCCGGTCGGCCAGCGCGGCGTCGATGCCGCCGTTGCCCTTGACCTGGGCGTAATCGCGGACCCGGCGCAGCAGCCGGTTGGCGATGCGCGGCGTGCCGCGGCTGCGCCGCGCGATCTCCAGCGCGCCGGCGCCGTCGGTGGGCACGCTCAGCAGCCCGGCCGAGCGCGTGACGATGCGGGTGAGCTCCTCGGCCGTGTAGAACTCCAGCCGCGCGACGATGCCGAAGCGGTCGCGCAGCGGGTTCGTCAGCATGCCGGCGCGCGTGGTCGCGCCGACGAGCGTGAACGGCTGCAGGTCGAGCTTGATGCTGCGCGCGGCCGGCCCCTCGCCGATCATGATGTCGATCTGGTAATCCTCGAGCGCCGGGTAGAGGATCTCCTCGACGACCGGCGAGAGGCGGTGGATCTCGTCGATGAAGAGCACGTCGTTGCGCTCGAGGTTGGTCAGGATGGCCGCCAGGTCCTTGGGCTTCTCGAGCACCGGCCCCGAGGTCTGGCGCAGGTTGACGCCGAGCTCGTGCGCGACGATGTGCGCCAGCGTCGTCTTGCCGAGTCCTGGCGGGCCGAACAGCAGCACATGGTCGAGCGCCTCGGCGCGGCCGCGCGCGGCGCCGATGAAGATCTCGAGCTGTTCGCGCGCCTTCGCCTGGCCGACGTAATCGGCCAGCCCCTTCGGGCGCAGCGCGCGCTCGATCGCCTCCTCGTTGGGCGAGGCCGGCGCGGCGCTGACCACGCGCGGCGGCGGCGCGGCAGCGAAATCGTCGGTCTGGATCGCCATCGGCCGATTATGACCAGCGCCCCGTGGCCGGCGGCGGGGTTGGCGCACAATCCCGACCCCTGCTGACACCGAGGTAGACATGAAATTCGTCCGTCAATGGCCCGTCGCCGCCACGCTGCTGCTGGCCGTCGCCGCGCAGGCCGGCACGTCGATCCGCGTCGAGGACGCCTGGGCCCGGCCGACGGTGCACGGTCAGTCGGGCGGCGGCGGCTTCGTGACCATCGTCGGCGGCGCCCAGGCCGACCGCCTGCTCGGCGCCAGCGCCGGCGTCGCGAAGGTCGTCGAACTGCACACGATGGAGATGGACGGCAACGTGATGCGCATGCACGCGATCGCGGGCATCGACATCCCGGCCGGCGCCACCGTCGAGCTCGCGCCCGGCAAGAGCCATGTGATGTTCATGGGCCTGACCAGGACCTTGAAGAAAGGCGCCCATTTCCCGCTCACGCTGCATTTCGAGAAGGCGGGCGACGTGAAGGTCGAGATGCAGGTCATGAACGAGCCGGCGCCGGCGATGGCGCCGATGAAGGGGCACTGAACCGTCCGGGGCTGGCGTCGACGCGATGTCGCGCCGCCGTCGACGGATCCCGTCGGCGCGCCCCGCCGCATCGGCGTTTCAGCGATTCAAGGCCTTCAGCGCCTGCTTGATGCCGTCGGCGACGCCGATGCCCGCCGGCAGCGCCTTCAGTGCCGCCTGCGCCTCGCGGTCGCTGTAGCCCAGCGCCTGCAGCGCCTGGGCGATGTCGGCCTGATCGTCGCCGAGCGCCTCGTGGGCCGGCAGCGCGAGATCCGCGCCAAGCCTGCCCTTGAGTTCGAGCAGCAGCCGTTCGGCGGTCTTCTTGCCGATGCCCGGCACCTTGACGAGGCGCGCGGCGTCCTGGCGCGTCACCGCCTGCGCCAGTTCGGCCACGCTCAGGCCGCTGAGGATGGCCAGCGCCGTGCGCGGGCCGACGCCGCTGATCTTGATCAGCTCGATGAAGGTGCTGCGCTCGGCCGCGCTCAGGAAGCCGTAGAGCAGGTGCGCGTCCTCGCGCACGACGAGATGGGTCAGCAGCGTCACCGCCTCGCCGAGCGCGGGCAGGT
>JAGWMW010000143.1 GCA_028871575.1 Burkholderiales bacterium
GGCCGGCAGCAACATCGCCGCCTTCAGCGGCAGCACCAGCGGGCCGAGTGCCACCCTCGTCACCAGCGGCGCCGGCACGGTGACGGTGCAGCTCACCGTGACCGACAGCGCCGGCGCGCAGAACAGCCTCAGCACCAGCGTCACCGTGGCCGCGCCGGCCGGCGGTGGAGGCGGCGGTGGCGGCGCGGCCAGCCCGGTGTGGGTGCTGGGCGTGGCCGCAGCCACGCTGGCGTTGTGGGGCCTGCGCTGGCGCGAGCGCCGGCGCCGCCCGGCGCTCAGCCCGGGCCGGCGCAGGGCCTGAAGCCGCCGCCCACCGCCGAGGCGGGCAGCGCCTGCAGGCGCGATTGCTGATCGGCATCGGCCTGCGGCACGCGCAGCCAGTTCTGGCCCGGCTTGCCCGGCACCGGCTGGCGCGTCCAGGCTGCGGCCGGCAGCCGGGCCGAGATCAGCGCCGCCTCGGCGGCGGCCAGGTCGGCCTCGGCGAAGGGCCCGGCCTGCAGGCAGGCCGGCGCCGCTGGAGCCGAGGCGGCCGCTTCGGTGGCTGCCGTCGCTGAGGCGGCCGAGGCCGCCGAGGCCGCAGCCATCGACGTGCCGGCCGCCGGCGCGGGCAGCACCGTCACGGCGTCGGCATGCACCTGGGCCAGCAGCCGCTCGGGCTCGCGCTCGGCCTGGCGCGGCGCCGGCAGCGCGGGCTCGAACCAGCCGCGAGCCCAGCCGAAGAACAGCAGGTTGGCCAGCAGCACGAGGGCCACCAGGGCGCGCAGCATCAGGCCGGCCCGGGCCCGGGTTGCAGGCGCACGCTGACCTCGCCGCTGACCAGCTGGTGCAGGCCGTCGCGGCGCAGGCGCAGCGCGCCGCGCTCGTCCACGCCCTCGGCCACGCCGTCGGGCAGCGCGGGCAGCGTGGTGCTCACGGCCTGGCCGAGCAGCAGGTCGCGCCGCGCATAGGCCGCCACCAGCGGCGCGAAGCCCTCGCGCTCGAAGCGCTGCAGTGCCCGCACCAGCGGCTCGGCCACCCGCGCCAGCGCGGCCGGGGCCGTGACGGCGGGGTCGAGCTCCTGCAGGCAGGCATAGCCGTTGGCCAGCCCGCTGACCGGCTGCGGCAGCACGTTCAGGCCCACGCCCACGACGCACATGCGGCGCTGGCCGACGCTGACGGTCTCGATCAGGATGCCGCCCAGCTTGCGCCCGCGGCCCGGGGCGTCGAGCCGCCAGAGGTCGTTCGGCCACTTCAGCCCGATGCGTGGCGACGCATCGGGCGCACTGGACGAAGGCCCGATGCGTGGCGACGCATCGGGCGCACTGGACGAAGGTCCGATGCGTGGCAGCGCGGCGGCCCCGCCGGGCAGCGGGTCCAGCGCCTCGGCCAGCGCCAGCCCGACCGCCAGCGACAGGCCCGACCAGTCGGCCGGCGCCAGCGGCAGGGCGAGCGAGAACGTGAGCGAGGCCCCGGCGCTGGCCACCCAGTCGCGGCCCTGGCGTCCGCGGCCCTGGGTCTGGTGCTCGGCCACCAGCAGGCAGGGCTGGACGTCGACATGGCGCCGGCCGTGCGGGGTGACCTCGACCCCGCCCCGGGCCGCCCGCGCATCGAGCTCGCCCGGCCGCGTGACCGGCGCCTCGGGGGCGCCGGCCGAGGCGCGCGCCCGCTCGATCAGCCGGGTGTTGGTGGAATCGGCGCGCGCCAGCACCTCGACCGAAAGGCCAGGCAGCAGCGGCAGCAGCGCCTGCCACAGCGCCTCGGCGCCCCAGTTCAGGTGCTGCGCGGGCTCGGCCCCCATCGGCGCGGGCCTTCAGGCCGCCGCGCGGGCACGGCCGCGCGCCTTGGGCGCCAGCATCGTGCCGCGGCAGACGGGGCTGCCGCAACGGCAGGCGTACTCGCGCTTGAGCTTGGGGCTGTAGCGCTCGTCGATGATCAGGCCGTAGTCGTAGAACAGCTCCTCGCCCGGCGCCAGGTCGCGCAGCGCCTTGATGAAGACGCGACCCTCGGGCGTCTCGTCGGCCTGGCAGTTGGGCTCGCAGGCATGGTTGATCCAGCGCGCCGCGTTGCCACCCACCTTGGCGTCGATGACGTGCTGCTCGTCGACGTGGAAATAGAAGGTGTGGTTCGGGTCGGCGGGGTCGTGCGGGTGGCGGCGCAGCGCCTCGGGCCAGGTGATGACCTCGCCCTTGTATTCGATGATCTGCTCGCCGGCGGCGATGGGCCGCAGCGCGAAGACGCCCTTGCCGTGGACGCCGCTCCTGCGGACCTGGATGCGGCGGCGGTCGGTGCGGGCGTCGGCCTCTTGCGGGGTCTTGCTCATTCGGTACATTGAATCCGTACGAGCGCGCGTGCGTGCGCGCGAGACGGCCGGATTGTAGGCATGGCGGGGCGGCCTCCCGGGCACCCCGCCCGCAAAGGAACCATGAGCAAGACCATCATCATTGCCGAGAAGCCGAGCGTGGCGCAGGACATCGTGCGCGCCCTCACGCCGCAGGCCGGCAAGTTCGAGAAACACGCCGACCATTTCGAGAGCGAGCAGTACGTGGTCACCTCGGCCGTCGGCCACCTGGTCGAGATCAAGGCCCCGGACGAGTACGAGGTCAAGCGCGGCAAGTGGAGCTTCGCCCACCTGCCGGTGGTGCCGCCGCACTTCGACGTCGCCCCCATCGACAAGGCCAAGGCGCGGCTCAACGCCGTCGTCAAGCTCGTCAAGCGCAAGGACGTGGGCGCGATCGTCAACGCCTGCGACGCCGGGCGCGAGGGCGAGCTGATCTTCCGCCTGATCCTGCAGTACGCCTGGGGCGACAAGCCGGTGGCCAAGCCGATCTCGCGCCTGTGGCTGCAGAGCATGACGCCGCAGGCGATCCGCGACGGCTTCGCGCAGCTGCGCAGCGATCAGCAGATGCGCGGCCTGGCCGACGCCGCGCGCAGCCGCAGCGAGGCCGACTGGCTGGTGGGCATCAACGGCACGCGCGCGATGACGGCCTTCAATTCCCGCGACGGCGGCTTCTTCCTCACCACCGTGGGCCGCGTGCAGACGCCCACGCTGAGCATCGTGGTCGAGCGCGAAGAGAAGATCCGCAAGCACGTGGCGCGCGCCTACTGGGAGGTGAAGGCCACGTTCGACGCGGTGGCCGGCCAGTACGACGGCAAGTGGTTCAACCCGAAATTCAAGAAGGGTGTGCTGAATGCGCTGAGCCCGGTTGCGCCCGCCGAAGGGGCCGAAGCCGACCCGGAAGCGCGCGCCGACCGGCTGTGGACCGCGGCCGAGGCCGAGGCCATCGCCGCGGCCGTGCGCGGCCGGCCGGCCACTGTCACCGACGAGGCCAAGCCCAGCACCCAGGCCAGCCCGCTGCTGTACGACCTGACGACGCTGCAGCGCGAGGCCAACAGCCGCTTCGGCTTCAGCGCCAAGACCACGCTCGGCCTGGCCCAGGCGCTGTACGAGAAGCACAAGGTGCTGACCTACCCGCGCACCGACAGCCGCGCGCTGCCCGAGGACTACCTGCCCACCGTCAAGAGCACCTTCGGCATGCTGGCCGACGCCGAGCTGCCGGGGCCGCTGCGCGAGCTGAGCATGCACGCGCGCAAGGGCCTGAACGACGGCTACGTCAAGCCGACCAAGCGCGTGTTCGACAACGCCAAGGTCTCGGACCACTTCGCCATCATCCCCACGCTGCAGGCGCCGCACTCGCTGTCCGAGATCGAGCTCAAGCTCTACGACATGGTCGTCAAGCGCTTCATCGCCGTGTTCTACCCGCCGGCCGAGTTCATGGTCACGACCCGCATCAGCCGCGTCGCGGCGCAGGGCGCCGAGCACCACTTCCAGACCAACGGCAAGGTGCTGGTGAACCCGGGCTGGCTGGCGGTCTACGGCAAGGAGGCGCAGGACGACGACGCCAACCTGGTCGCCGTGGCCGCGGGCGAGCAGGTGCGCACCGAGGACGTGGCGGTGGCCGCGCTGAAGACCAAGCCGCCGGCGCGCTACACCGAGGCCACGCTGCTCTCGGCGATGGAAGGCGCCGGCAAGCTGATCGAGGACGAAGACCTGCGTGACGCGATGAAGGAAAAGGGCCTGGGCACGCCGGCGACGCGCGCGCAGACGATCGAGGGACTGATCGCCGAGAAGTACATGCTGCGCGACGGCCGCGAGCTCGTGCCCACGGCCAAGGCCTTCCAGCTGATGACGCTGCTGCGCGGCCTGGCCATCGAGGACCTGACGCGGCCCGACCTGACCGGCAACTGGGAGTACCAGCTCGCCGAGATGGAGCATGGCCGCCTGAGCCGCGACGCGTTCATGGGCGAGATCGCCAAGATGGCCGAGCGCATCGTCAAGAAGGCCAAGGAGTACGACCGCGACACCATCCCCGGCGACTACGCCACGCTGGCCGTGCCCTGCCCGAACTGCGGCGGCGTGGTCAAGGAGAACTACCGCCGCTACGCCTGCACCGGCGCCGCATCGGCCGGCGGCGCGGACGAGGGCTGCGGCTTCAGCATCACCAAGATCCCGGCCGGCCGCGCCTTCGAGACGGCCGAAGCCGAGGCGCTGATCCGCGACAAGCGGATCGGCCCGCTCGAAGGCTTCCGCAGCAAGGCGGGCTGGCCCTTCACGGCCGAGATCAAGCTGGTCCGCGACGACGAGATCGCCAACTGGAAGCTCGAGTTCGACTTCGGCGACGAGGCCCGCGCCGGCCAGGGCGACGGCGAGCCGGTGGATTTCTCGGGCCAGGCCAGCCTGGGCGCCTGCCCCAAGTGCAAGGGCCATGTCTACGAGCACGGCAGCCACTACGTCTGCGAGCACAGCGTGGGCGCGCACGTGACCTGCGACTTCAAGACCGGCAAGATCATCCTGCAGCAGCCGGTGCCGCGCGAGGAAGTGGCCAAGCTGCTGGCCACCGGCAAGACCGGCCTGCTCGACGGCTTCGTCAGCAACAAGACGCGGCGCAAGTTCAAGGCCTACCTGGCCTACGACGCCAAGGAAGGCCGCGTCGCCTTCGAGTTCGAGCCCCGGGCCGCCAAGGTGCCGGCGAAGAAGGCGGCGCCGAAGAAGGCCGCGGCCTGAGCGCGACCGACGGAGGCAGCGCTTGGACCGGCCCGCCAGCGTCGAGGAGCTCGCCGCCCTGCGCGACGAGGTGGCGCAGTTCCGCCTGCTGGCCAACAACCTGCCCGCGGCGATCGCCTACTACGACCGCCAGGGCTACACCTGCCGCTACGCCAACCTGGGCTATGCGCGCATGTTCGGCCACACCGAGGCGTCGATCCTGGGCCTGGGCTTCGCCCGCATCATCGGCGAGGAGGCCGCGCGCGAGGTGCTGCCGCGCATCGACGCCGTGGTCAGCGACCGGCGGCGCAGCAGCTACGAGCGCCAGCTGCCGGGCCCGGACGGCCGGCCGCGCTGGATCGAGGTCGACGTGCTGCCGCACCTGGACGCCGCGGGCGAGGTGGTGGGCGCCTTCGTGCTGGTGCACGACATCACGCGCCACCGCCAGGCCGAGGCCGCGCTGCGCCAGAGCGAGGAGCGGCTGGCCAAGTTCATGCTCGCCAGCGCCGAGGGCATCGCCTTCCACAAGGACGGCGAGATCACCGACGTCAACCCGCCGTTGCTGGCGCTGACCGGCTACGCCCTGCCCGAGCTGCTGGGCCGCCAGGCGCTGGATTTCGTCGACCCGGCCGAGCGCGAGCGCGTGGCCGCCGTCATGGCCAGCGGGGCCGAGATCGGCTACGAGACGGCGCTCACCCACAAGAGCGGCCACCGGCTGCCGGTGGAGTTCATCGTGCGCACGCTGCACTACCGCGACGAGCGGCTGCGCATGACCATCGTGCGCGACCTTCGCGACCGCATCCAGGCCCGCTCGCGCATCGACTACCTGGCGCACCACGACGCCCTCACCGGCCTGCCCAACCGCAGCGCCTTCATCGAGCGCGCGCAGGCCCTGCTGGCGGCCGCGCAGGCGCAGGGTCACCGCCCGGCGATGCTGTTCATCGACCTGGACAACTTCAAGCGCGTCAACGACTCGCTGGGCCACCTCGCCGGCGACACGCTGCTGCGCACGGCGGCGCGGCGCATCACCGGCGCGCTGCGCAGCGGCGACCTCGTGGCGCGCTTCGGCGGCGACGAGTTCGTCGTGCTGCTGTCGGGCGACAGCCGCGGCGGCGGCGTGGCCGAGGTGGCAGGCAAGCTGCTGGCGGCCATCGGCGAGCCGCTGCGCGCCGGCGGGGCCACGATCTCGGTCACGCCCTCGATCGGCGTGGCGCTGTTCCCCGAACACGGCACCGACTCCGACGAGCTCATCAAGCATGCCGACACGGCGATGTACCAGGCCAAGTCGCGCGGCCGCGCCAACTGCTGCATCTTCGAGCCGGCGATGGCCGCCGCGGCGATGGCGGATCTGGCGATGGAGGGGCGCCTGGCGCAGGCCGTGCGCGAACGCGAGTTCGTGCTGCACTACCAGCCGCAGTTCGCGCTGGCCGACGGCCGCCTGCTGGGCGCCGAGGCCCTGATCCGCTGGGCGCCGCCGGGGCGGCCGCAGGTGCTGCCCGAGGACTTCATCCCGCTGGCCGAGGCGCGCCGGCTGATGCTGCCGATCGGCCAGTGGGTGCTGGCCGAGGCGCTGTGCGCGGCGCGGCGCTGGCACGACGAGGGCCGGCCGCTGCCGGTGGCGGTGAACCTGTCGAGCCTGGAGTTCGGGGCGCCGGACTTCGTCGAGCAAGTGCAGGCCGCGCTGGCCGCCGCCGGGCTGCCGGGCCGGCTGCTCGAGCTCGAGCTGACCGAGCGCATGCTGATGGACGACCTGCCCGCGGTGCGGCGCACGCTGCTGCGGCTGAAGGCGCTGGGCGTGGGCATCGCGGTCGACGACTTCGGCACCGGCTACACCTCGCTGCGGCACCTGATGGAGCTGCCGATCGACCGCCTGAAGCTCGACCGCTCCTTCGTCCAGGGCCTGCCGGGCGATGCCGGCGCGGCGGCCATCGTGCGCGCCGTCATCCAGATGGCGCAGGGCCTGGGCATGCGCACGCTCGCCGAGGGCGTGGAGACCGCGGCGCAGCAGGACTGGCTGCGCGCCCAGGGCTGCGACGAGATGCAGGGCGAGATGGCCGCCCCGCCGATGGGCGAGGAGGCGCTGCAGGCCTGGCTGCGCGCACGCGGGGCCTGAAGGGCCGCGCGCCGGCGGCGATTTGGGACAATCGGGCCTGCATGGACACCCCCGCCCGCCCCACCCAGGCCCCGGCCGACCTCGCTGCCTACATGGCGGGCCTGGGCGTGGCGGCGCGCGCGGCCGCCGGCGCGCTGGCCGCGGCCGGGCCCGCCGCCAAGGACCGGGCGCTGCGCGGCCTGGCCTCGAGGCTGCGCAGCGGTGTCGACGGCCTGCTGCTGGCCAACGCGCGCGACCTCGAAGGCGCGCGCGCCGCCGGCCTGGACGCGCCGCTGGTCGACCGCCTCAAGCTCACGCGCCTGGCCATCGAGACCGTGGCCCAGGGCTGCGAGCAGATTGCCGCGATGCCCGACCCGGTGGGCGAGATCACCGGGCTCCAGCGCCGGCCCAGCGGCATCGCCGTGGGCCGCATGCGGGTGCCGCTGGGCGTGTTCGGCATGATCTACGAGAGCCGGCCCAACGTGACCATCGAGGCCGCCTCGCTCGCCATCAAGAGCGGCAACGCCGCCATCCTGCGCGGCGGCTCCGAGGCCCTGCACTCCAACCTGGCGCTGTGGCGGCTGGTGCAGGCGGCGCTGCTCGAGGCCGGCCTGCCGGCCGCGGCGGTGCAGCTGGTGGAGACCACCGACCGCGCCGCCGTGGGCTGCCTGATCGCCATGCCCGAGGCGGTGGACGTGATCATCCCGCGCGGCGGCAAGGGCCTGATCGCGCGCATCGCGGCCGAGGCGCGGGTGCCCGTGATCAAGCACCTGGACGGCAACTGCCATGTCTACGTCGATGCCGAGGTCGACCTCGCGCAGGCGCTGGCCGTCACCGACAACGCCAAGACGCAGAAGTTCAGCCCCTGCAACGCGGCCGAATCGCTGCTGGTGCATGCGGCGCAGGCGGCGGCCTTCCTGCCGCGCATCGGCGCCGTCTTCGCCGCCAAGGGCGTGGAGATGCGCGGCTGCCCGCGCAGCCTGGCCTTGCTGCGCGGCTTGGGCGGCGCCAGGCTGGCCGCCGCCGTCGAGGCCGACTGGGACACCGAGTACCTGGCGCCGGTCATCAGCATCAAGGTCGTGGACTCGCTGGACGAGGCCATCGCCCACGTCAACCGCCACGGCTCGCACCACACCGACGCGATCCTGACCACGAACCACGCCCACGCGATGCGCTTCCTGCGCGAGGTCGATTCGGCCAGCGTGATGGTCAATGCCAGCACCCGCTTCGCCGACGGCTTCGAGTACGGACTCGGGGCCGAGATCGGCATCTCCACCGACAAGCTGCATGCGCGCGGGCCGGTCGGGCTCGAAGGCCTGACCTCGCTGAAGTGGGTCGTGCTGGGCCAGGGCGAAGTGCGCGGCGACGCATGACGCGCGAGCAGCTTGCCGCGCTCGCGCTGGGCGCGCTGCTGGTGTTCTGGAGCCTGGGCGCCTACAACCGGCTGCTGGCGCTGCGCCAGGCCGTGGCCGCGGCCTGGGCCAAGGTCGAGGAGGCCCGGCGCCAGCGCGCCGAGGCTGCGCTGCCGCTGCTGCAGGCGCTGCGCGAGCCGCTGGCGGCCGAGGCGGGCGCGCTCCAGGCCCTGGAGGCGCAGCTGGCCGAATCGGCCCGCGCGGCGGCCGCGCTCGC
>JAGWMW010000144.1 GCA_028871575.1 Burkholderiales bacterium
GCCCGGCCGCTCGGGCGGCGCGGCCGGGCCGGCGGCGTCCCGATCGCCGCGTGTCGCCACACCGGCCGGCGGCGCCATGCGCGCGAGCTGCGCCTCCAGCTGCTCGGCAGTCCAGTCCTCGTGCAGCGCGTCGCGCGCCAGCTCGTCGAGCCGGCCCAGCCAGGGCCACAGCACGGCCATCGGGCCGGTGCCCGCCTCGGCGCCCAGCGGCAGCACCAGCGTGAGCGGGAAGTAGCGCCCGACGCGATCGACCGAGGGCATCAGCACGCCGGCCCAGCCCTGCCGCCCGGCCGGGCCGGGCAGCACCCCGGGCAGCAGCAGGAAGCGCCAGCTCGGCGAGCCGAGGTAGTCGGCCAGCCAGGCCTCGGGCCGGGCCTCGCGCAGGGCCTGCAGCCCGCGGGCGAGCCAGGCGTCCCAGGGCTCGATGAAGCTGCTGTCGAGCCGGCGCGAGGCGAAGTCGCCCAGCGACGGCAGCTTGCCGTGCCAGCCGGGGGGCGCTGCGGTCGCGGTCACAGCGCCGCCGGGCAGCGGAACTGCTTGATCTCGGGCATCTGGAACGGGTTGAACACGCTGGCCGCCAGCACCTCCAGCCGCGCACGCTTGCCGTCGAGATTGAGCAGGATGCTGAACTTCTCGGGCACCGCCGAGGGCTGCAGCTGGAAGCGGTCGAACAGCCGGAACAGCGCCCAAGGCCCCTCGGTGACCACCTGGGGCCCGGCCGCGCCCAGCCCGGTGCTGAGCCGGATCGTCGAGGCCACGCGCTGGCTCGGCCAGGCCACGGTGACCGACGGCCCGCCGGCGGTCAGCTTCTGCACCTGGCCGTCGATGTCGAGGTCGAGCTCCTTCAGGCTCGGGTCGAGCTCGGCCAGCTTGAGCTCGAAACGCAGGGAGGGCACCTTGCCGCCGTTGCGGAAGAACACGTCGCGGATGCGCTGCGCGCGCTGGAATTCGGCCAGCGCCGCCGGCGCCACCGGGCGCGTGCCGTCGGCCAGCGGCTTGTAGACCCAGTTGCGCCCCGAGACATCGACCAGGGCCGCCAGCCGGCGCTGGAAGAAGTCGTCGAGCAGGCCGCCGGCGCCGAACATCTGGCCGAAGTCCTCAGGCAGCACGTCGGCCTTCGCGCCCGAGGCGAACGGGTAGCGGCCGGTGATGGAGCGGTTGCAGATGTCGGTGATGGGCTTGAGCTCGGCGCTCAGGCCCTGAAGCTCGGCGCCGCGGCTCTGGCCGGCGGCGGCATCGGAGAGCTGGTCGATCATCGCCCGCACCGCCGCCGGCTGCTGGGCGGCGGCGATCTTCACCTGCTCCACCGCACCGGCCGGCGGCGGCGGCGACTGGCTGCGCTTGGCCGCATCGACGGCCGCGAGCTGGGCGTAGAGCTGGCCGAAGAGCTTGACGGTGTCGTTGATCGGCGGCGGGTCGCCCGTCACCAGGCGCTGGATGCCGGCGAAGTGGTCGTCCACCATGCGCTCGAGCGGGCCGCCGCCGCCGGCGTCGGCCGGCGCCGCGCCGGCCAGCTGCGCGGCATTGGCCTTGGCCGCGCCCAGGGCCTTGTCCAGCGCGCCGGGCGCCTGCACCAGGTGCGTCTGCTCGGCCACGCCGCGCAGGTAGCTCACCAGCGGCGAGTCCACCGCCGAGAGCAGCCGCGCCACCGCCAGCGCGCGGGCCGGGTCTGAGAGGCGCACCAGCCGCACATCGGCCAGGTAGGCGTCCCAGGTCTTGATGTAGTCCTCGAAGTACAGGCGCCGCACCTTGTCGGCGACGGCGCTGCCCAGGGCGGCGTCGCGCAGCCGCGCCGGGTCGCTCTTCAGGCCCAGCACCCAGGGCTCTTCGGCGGCCAGCAGCGGCGTCGTCTTCTGCACCGCGGGCAGCAGCACCTTGCGGTAGCCGTCGCGGGTGTAGAAGCCCGAGATGCCCTGCGTCAGCGGGTTGCCGCTGGCGCGCTCGAACACCTGGGCCGCGTTCGGGCCGGCCGCGCCCGCGACGGTGAAGTCGGGCAGCTCGCCGGCCTTGTACTGGCGCTTGATGCGGCTGTAGACCCGGTACTCGAGCGGGTAGGCCGCCAGCAGGTCGCGCACGCTGGCCACCAGCGCGTCGTCGCGCGGCACGCCGGGGTGCGGCGGGCCCAGGGCCAGCATGGCGTCGAGGTGGGCGTCGAGCAGGGCGCGCTGCTCGGGCGCGAGGTTGGCGTAGTTGGCGTCCCAGTCGATGGCGATCCAGGCCTTCAGGGCCTGGGCATCGAAGTGCGCCGGCTCGTAGAGCATCACGTAGGCCTTCAGGGCCTCGTAGGCGTTCTCGAGGTTGCCGGCGTTGGCCGCCCGCAGCCGCTCCTCGAGCCGGCGCGCCACGCGCGGCACCAGGGCCTTGGCCAGCAGCCGCTGGTAGGCGATCTGGGCGGCGGCGTCGAGCTTGTCGCCCTGGTACAGGCCCAGTCCGTCCAGCAGCGGCGGGTGTGCGATGTCCAGGCCCGCCACCCGGGCGGCATCGCACACCTGGGCCAGCGGCTGCGCCAGCGGGGCGACGTCGGCGCTGGTGGGCGGCGGCAGCCCGGCCACCGCCTGGCGCAGGGCCGGCAGCCTCGCCGCCACCTGGGCCGCCAGGTCGAGGTTGCGCGCGCGGCTGACGGCCCAGCCGGTGACCAGCGCCACCGAGGCCAGCGCCATCGCCCCCAGGGCCGAGGCGCGCAGCAGCCGGCGACGCCGCACCGCCACCGGGTTGGTGGCGCCCAGGCCGCGTTCGGCGAAGACCACCTCCTTCAGCAGCCGGTGCAGGAAGAAGCTCTTGCCGCGGCCGGGGGCGATGGCGGCGGCGCGCGCGTCGATGCCGAACGAGCGGCCCAGCGCTCCCATCACGCGGTCGATCGGCGAGCCTTCCTGCGTCCCGCTGGTGAAGTAGACGCCGCGCACGCGCGGCGCCTGCTCGAGCGTGCCGCCGCCCGAGAACACCAGTCGCAGGAACTCGCCCAGCAGCGGCTGCAGCGCCGCGAACTCCTGCGGGAAGGCGAAGATCGCACTGCGCCGCAGCACGTCGCGCTCGCCTTCGAGCCGGCCCAGCAGCTGCTGCACCAGGCGCTGCTGCAGCTGCTGGTAGAGCGGGCCGAACTCGGCCATCGGGTCGGCGCCCGGCGGCGGCTCGGGCGCGAAGGTGAAGCCCCAGACCTGGTCGCGCTCTTCCTTGGTCAGGGCCTCGAAGCTTTCGTTGAAGCCGCCGATCAGGTCGGCCTTGGTCACCAGCACGTACACCGGCGCGCGCACGCCGAGCTTGCCGCCCAGCTCCTGCAGCCGCGCGCGCAGCTGTGCGGCATGGGCCTGGCGCTCGGCCGGGCCCTGCTGCAGCAGGTCCTGGACGTTGACGGTGAGCAGCACGCCGTTGATCGGCTGCCGGGGCCGCGTCTTCTTCAGCAGCGCGAGGAAGTTGTCCCAGGCGCTGGCGTCGACGTCACGGTCGCTGTCCTGGGTCGCATAGCGGCCGGCGGTGTCGATCAGCACCGCGTCCTGCGTGAACCACCACTCGCAGTTGCGCGTGCCGCCCACGCCCTGCACCGAGCCCGCCGCCTCGCCCAGCAGGAACTGCAGCCCGGCGTGGCGCAGCGCCGTGGTCTTGCCCGAGCCGGGCGCGCCGACGAAGACGTACCAGGGCAGCTCGTAGAGGTACTGGCCCCCGCCCAGCGCCCCCGCCCAGCCGCGCCCGCGCACCGCCTTCAGGCGCTGCACGGCCTCGTCGAAGCGGCCGGCCAGCACCTGCGCCTCCTTGGTGGCCGCCGAGGGCCCGGCGCCCAGGCCCTGCAGCAGGGCGGCATTGGTGCGGCGGCGGCGCCAGGCCTGCCAGGCCAGGCGGCCGATCCAGGCCGCCCACAGCACCAGCAGCACCAGCGCCCGCGCCCAGACCGCCTCGAGCGGCCGGGCCTTGCCGATGGCCACCAGCGGCCCCACCCACCAGACCAGGGCCGACAGCGCGAGCAGGCCCAGCGTGCCCATCACCGCCGGGCTGAGCAGCCATTGCAGGAATCGCTTCATGACGAGGGCGCCGCCACGAGCAGCGTGATCTCGACGCGCCGGTTCTTCGCCCGGCCGGCGGGCGTGGCGTTGTCGGCCACCGGGTCGGCGTCGGCCCGGCCCTCGGCGCTCATGCGCCCGGGCGGCACGGCCGCGCTCAGCAGTGCCATCACGTGATCGGCGCGGGCCTTGGACAGGTGCCAGTTGGAGGGGAAGCGCAGGCTGCGGATGGGCTGGTTGTCGGTGTAGCCGGCGATCACGATCGTGCCCGGCAGCCGGGCCAGCGCGGCGCCGATGTGCTGGAACAGCGGCAGCGCGCGCGGCGCCACGTCGGCGCTGCCGGGGTCGAACAGGCTGTCGCCGCGCAGCGTGATGATCGAGCGGTCGGGCAGGTCGCTCACCGCCAGCGCGCCGGCCAGGATGTCGTCCTTCAGCAGCGCGGCCAGGCGTGGCGGGGCCGGTGCGGCCGGCACCGCGGGCGGGGGGGCCGGCTGGGTCGGCAGGTCGAGCGCCTGCAGCGCGTCGAAGGTGGCGTCGGTGCTGGCATTGAGGGTCAGGCGCAGCACCAGGAACAGGCCCATCAGCAGGAAGGCCAGCACCGCCGCCACCGCCCACAGCGGCACGCCGTCGCCCAGGCGCGCCGGCGCCGGCACCACCCCCTGCCACTGCGTGGACAGCGAGCGGTCCACCGGCCCGGCCAGCTCGCGCAGCTTGCCGGCCAGCCGCTCGCGCAGGCTGTCGAGCTGGGCGCGGCCGTTGTCCATCACGCGGTAGCGGCCCTCGAAGCCGAGGGCGAGCGCGGCGTACACCAGCTCGAGCAGGTTTCGGTGCTGGGCCGGGCTCTCGGCCAGCCGCGTCAGCAGCTGGAACACCTTCTCGCCACCCCAGGCCTCGTTGTGGAAGTGCACGAGCAGGCTCTGCGAGGCCCAGGCGCCCGAGCCGCCCCAGGGCGTGCCCGACGCGGCCTCGTCGAGCAGCGTGCACAGGATGTAGCGCGCCGCCACCACCTGCTCGTTGGGCAGGCCCTGCGCGCGCGCCACGCTCTCGAAGCGCCGCACCGCCTCGACGAGCGTCGCGCGCAGCCCCGCCGGGTCGGGATGGCGCAGCGTGGCGCGCAGCCGCGGCGCGGCGCTGAGCAGCGGCGCCGCCGCCTGCACCAGCGGGTTGAGGCTGGCGTGCGCGGGCAGCTCGGGCAGCGCGACCTCGGGAGCGGCGGCCGGCGCGGGCGCCGGGCCCGAGGGAGCCGGCTCGGCGCGCGCGGCGCGGCCGGCGCTGGGCTTGATGACGGTGCGGTCGGAGCCGTAGGCCGCGAACGGGTCGGGCGGGGGGTCGCTCGGGCTCATCGCTGCGCGCTCCTGCGGATCGACGGGCCTTCAGCCGCGGATGGCCCAGAACTCGAGCGCCAGGCCGGGGAACTCGCCCGCGATGTGCATGGCCAGGCCGCCCGAGGCCTCGAGCTGCTTCCACAGCTCGTTGCCGCGCGTCTCGAGCTCGAAGTAGGTGTAGCCGGCGTGGTAGGGGATCTGCCGCGGCGCCACCGGCAGCGCCCGCAGCGCCACCCCCGGCAGCTGCAGGCTGACGAGGTCGCGGATGCGCTCGGCCGGGCCGATCTTGACCTGCGTCGGAAAGCGCATCCGCAGCGCCTCGCCCGGCATCTGCGCGTTCACGGCCAGCACGAACATCGCGTTGCGCAGCAGCTCGACGTCGGCCACGATGGCCACGCGGATGCCGTACTTGCGCTCCTGCAGCTCGATCGGGATCGCGGTCTGCTCGAGCACCATCGACAGCGACTGGCGCAGGTCGACCATCACCGCGCGGAAGCAGCCGGCGAGGTCGTCGTGGCGGTACTCGGGGTAGGGCACGGGCCGGCGCTGCTCGCGAAAGGTGCTGAGCTCGCCGGCCAGGCCCAGGCACAGGTCGTACAGGCGCTCGGGGTGCAGCACCGGCAGCCGCTGCAGGTGGGCGAACAGCGGCTCGAACCGGTTGATGACCTGCAGCAGCAGGAAGTCGACGATCTCGCCCGTGCCGGCGCGGCCGGGCTGCGCGAGCCGGCTGCCCAGCGCCTCGCCGCGCTGGTGCAGCATGCCGTGCACCTCGCGCAGGTAGCCGTCGAGCACGGGCTGCGCCGGCGCATGCAGCATCGGCGGCACGTAGGCGCTGTCGAGCACCGCGCGGCCGTCGGCGCGGCGCTCGACCACGCGCAGGGCGCCGAGCACGGTGTAGCCCTCGTTGGCGTCGCGCGCCAGCATCAGGCGCAGGTTCAGGCGCCCGATCTGCAGCGGCGCCTCGCGCAGGCTGGCGGCGTGGATGTCGGCCACCTCGACGTCGGCGACGCGAAAGCGCGGCGGCATCGCGCCCTCGGCGGCCTCGACGTCGCTGTCGGCCACGCCGGCGCGCGACTGCGGCACCGCCAGCACGACGAGCTGGTCGCGCGCATCGGCCGGCACCTCGAGGGCGGGCGGCTGGGCGTCGTCGTCGGGGATCGAGAACGCCAGCCCGTCGGGCAGCACGCCGCGCGCGGCGGCCAGCACGAGCCGGCCCTGCAGCAGCGCGGCCTCGTCGAGCTGCAGCGCAACGAAGCCCCAGGGCCAGCCGGTGGTGGCGGCGACGCGGCCATCGAGCTGGCGCGCCAGATAGCGGTCGTGCTGCTGGAAGTGCTGCGGCTGGAGGAACATGCCCTCCGTCCACATCACCTTGTTGTGCCAGGTCATCGAGGGGCGGTCTTGGGGTGCGCGGATTCGGGCGACGCGGGCCGCCGCGTCGCGGGGCGGCTGCGGGCGGCGAGAGGCGGGGCAACGATACACGGCCGCGCGGGGGCCGTCACCCCGGACCACCGGGGGTGGGGCGCGCGGCTCAAGGGATCTGGTGCGTCATCTGGCCCGGCATGCCGATGCTGATCACGCCGGCCCACGCGCACATGAGCTTGGAGCTGTCGTTCAGGGCCGGCTGGCCGGCCACGAGCACCGTGGGCGAGCCCGGCGCCCAGGGGGCGGGGGTGTTGGGCACGCAGGGCATCGGCGTCAGCACGCCCAGCGCCGCCGCGGTGGCGGCCGCCACGGTCGGGTTGGCCGGGCTCATGCACATGCCGAACGGCGGGATGTTGGCGATCGGGATGTGGTCCATGATGTTCGCAGCCAGGACGCTGCTCGTCATCACGGTCTTGGGCGTTGGCAGCAGGCTGCTCGGCGCCGCCCCCTGCGTGCACATCATCGTCGCCCCCATGCACACCTGCATGCCCATCGTCCGGCTCCTTGGTTGGCCTGGTCGCGTCGGCCGGCCCGGCCTCAGGCCGCCGCGGCGGCGCGCGTCCAGACCGTCAGCGCGCTGAAGTTGTCGTGGCTGGCCTTGTGGCTGGCGGCGCGCCGCACCTCGGCGGCGAGCTCGCCGATCCAGGCGCCGGGGTCCGTCGCCGAGCCCAGCGTGCGCTCGAGCACGGCATCGTCCAGGTACTCCCACAGGCCGTCGGTGCACAGCAGGAACACGTCGCCCGGCTGCACGACGTCGCTGTCATCCACCGCGCTGACTTCGAGCACCTCGGGGGCGAGGCCCAGGGCCGAGCGCAGCTCGCTGCGCCGCGGGTGCGTGCGCAGCTGCTCGGCCGCGAGCAGGCCCGAGTCGACCAGGCCCTGGACCAGGCTGTGGTCCTGCGTGCGCCGCAGCAGCCGCTGGCCGCGGAACCAGTACAGGCGCGAGTCGCCGGCATGGGCCCAATGCGCACGCTGGGCCACGAAGTCGATCACCAGGCAGACCACGGTGCTGTGCATGTCCTGGCGCGCGGTGCCGGGCACCCGCTGGCTGATCAGGCTGTCGTTGGTCTGGCGCAGCAGCCGGTCGAGCGCGGCGGCGTCGGCCGTGGGCTGCTCGGCGAAGCGGCCGATCAGCTCTTGCACCGCCAGCCGCGAAGCCACGTCGCCGCCGCCGTGGCCGCCGGCGCCGTCGGCCAGCACGCAGCACAGGTGCTGGCGCGAGTGCCAGTGGCCGCAGGCGTCTTCGTTGGTCTTGCGCCCGCCGCGGTCTGAGAACAGGGCCACCTCGAGTGCCAGCATCGCCCCCTCCTGCCTTGTGCCCGCTAGCGCGGCCCGGGCTCGCCCTGCAGGCGGTCGAGCTGGTCTTCGTAGGCGCGCCGGAAGGCCTTGCCGAACAGTTCGTCGAAGTCGTCCTGGGCCTCGGCCTGGAGCTGCGAGAACAGCTCCTGGAACAGCTCCCACAGCCGCGCCTTGCGCGTGGCCGGGATCAGGCTGGCGATGGCCGAACGGTGCGTCAGCTTGCCCTCGAGCTGCGCCGGATCGAAGCGCTGCAGCACGCCGTCGAGCGCGGCCCGCATGCCGGCCATCACGCCCAGCTGGTGCGCGCGCAGGTCGTCGAAGGCATCGCGCACCGCCGGCGCCGCGGGCATGAAGCCGGGCGCCGGCGGCCCCAGCAGATGCTGCAGCGCCACCTCGACGCTGGGCGAGAACTTCAGCGGGTTGTTCTCGCGCGCGGCGATCATCGTCATCTCGGCCCGCATCTCGCGCTTGAGCGCGGCGCGCGCCACCAGCAGCTCCACGGCTCCGCGCAGCGATTCGCGCAGCAGCTGGCCCAGCAGGGTCATGGTCTGGGGCGTCAGCCGGTCCAGGCGCAGGCCGGGCGTGCCCAGGCCCTCGAGCAGCGCGGCCAGCAGCGCGCC
>JAGWMW010000145.1 GCA_028871575.1 Burkholderiales bacterium
GACCGGGGCGCGGCGACCCGTTGCGGCCGCCGGCCCCGGCTGCCGCAGCCGCCATGGACGACACCCAGCTGCTGCGCTATGCGCGCCACCTGATGCTCGACGAGATCGGCGTCGAGGGCCAGCGCGCGCTGCTGGCCGCGCACGCCCTCGTCATCGGCGCCGGCGGCCTGGGCTCGCCGGCGGTGCTGTACCTCGCCACGGCCGGCGTGGGCCGCATCACGGTGGTCGACCACGACAGCGTCGACCTCACCAACCTGCAGCGGCAAATCGCGCACGACCTCTCGCGCCTGGGCCAGCCGAAGGCCGAGTCGGTGCGGGCCCGCGTCGCGGCCCTCAACCCCGACGTGCAGCTGCGCGCCCTCGTGCAGCGGGCCGACGCGGGATCGCTCGACGCCCTGGTGGCCGAGGCCGACGTGGTGCTGGACTGCAGCGACAACTTTCGCACCCGCCACGCCGTCAACGCCGCCTGCGTGCGCCACCGCCGCCCGCTGGTGGCCGGCGCCGCGCTGGGCTGGGAGGCGCAGCTCACGGTGGTCGACCCGCGGGACGAGGCCTCGCCCTGCTGGGCCTGCCTGTTCGCGCCCGAGGCCGGGCACGAGGACGTGGCCTGCGCGACCCTGGGCGTGTTCGCGCCGCTGGTGGGCGTGGTGGGCAGCCTGCAGGCCGCCGAGGCGCTGAAGCTGCTGGCCGGCGCGGGCCGCCCGCTGGTGGGGCAGCTGCTGCTGATCGATGCGCGCACGATGCACTTCGAGCCCATTGCCGTCGCGCGCGACCCCGGCTGCGGGGTCTGCGCCGGCCCGCGGGCGGCGGCCGCAGGCGGGCGTTTAAGCTCGGCGCCATGAAGCCCCATCCCCCGCTGCTGAAGGCGCGCAACTTTCCCTCGGCCCAAGAAGAGGCGGCGCGCTACGCCGGGCCCGAGAGCGCGTACAGCCTGGCCTTCACCGACCGCGCCTTCCTGCTGCGCGAGGAGCTGCGTCCGGTGCGGATGCAGCTCGAGCTGCTGAAGGCCGAGATGGTGCAGCAGGAGCAGGGCGTCGAGTCGACGATCGTGATCTTCGGCAGCGCCCGCATCCTGCCGCCCGAGCAGGCCCAGGCCGAGCTGGCGCGCGCCCGCAGCGCCCGCGGGCCCGACCAGTCCGGCGCGCTGCGCCGGGCCGAGACGGCGCTGGCGATGAGCCGCTACTACGACGAGGCGCGGCGCTTCGCGGCCCTGGCCACCGAGCGCTCGCGCGCGCTGGCCTCGCCGCTGTACGTGGTCACCGGCGGCGGCCCCGGCATCATGGAGGCCGGCAACCGGGGCGCGCATGAGGTGGGCGGCAAGAGCATCGGGCTGAACATCGTGCTGCCGCACGAGCAGGCGCCCAACCCGTACATCACGCCCGAGCTGTGCTTCCAGTTCCACTACTTCGGGCTGCGCAAGATGCACTTCCTGATGCGCAGCATCGCGCTGGTGTGCTTTCCGGGCGGCTTCGGCACGCTCGACGAGCTGTTCGAGACCCTCACGCTGGTGCAGACCGGCAAGAGCCGCCGGCGCCCGATCCTGCTGTTCGGGCGCGAGTTCTGGCAGCGCCTGCTGAACTTCGAGCACCTGGTCGACAGCGGCATGATCGGGCCCGAGGACCTGGCCCTGTTCAGCTACGTCGAGACCGCCGAGGAGGCCTGGCAGCAGCTGGCCGCCCACTACGGCTTCGAAGGCACCGCCGCCGGCCCGGCGCCGGCCCGGCCATGACGCCTGGCGCCGCCGCCGTCAGCCTGATCGGCGCGCCCACCGACATCGGCGCCGGCAGCCGCGGCGCCAGCATGGGCCCCGAGGCGCTGCGCGTGGCCGGCCTGCCCGAGGCGCTGCAGGCCCGCGGCCTGCACGTGCAGGACCGCGGCAACCTGGCCGGCCCGCCGAACCCCTGGCTGCCGCCGGTGGACGGCTACCGCCACCTGGCCGAGGTGGTGGCCTGGAACCGGGCCGTGCACGAGGCCGTGCTGGCCGAGCTGCGCCTGGCGCGGCTGCCGATCCTGCTCGGCGGCGACCATTGCCTGGGCATCGGCAGCATCAGCGCGGTGGCCCGGCACTGCCGCGAGGCCGGCCGCAAGCTGCGCGTGCTGTGGCTCGATGCCCACGCCGACTTCAACACCCGCGTGCTCACGCCCAGCGGCAACCTCCACGGCATGCCGGTGGCCTGCCTGTGCGGGCACGGGCCGCAGGCGCTGGTCGAGATCGGCGGCACGGTGCCGGCGCTGAACCCGAAGGCGATCCGCCAGATCGGCATCCGCAGCGTCGATCCGGGCGAGAAGCGCTTCGTGCACGAGGTCGGGCTCGAGGTCTTCGACATGCGCTACATCGACGAGATGGGCATGCGCCATGCGATGGAGCTGGCCCTGGCCACGCTGGACGACAAGACGCACCTGCACGTGAGCTTCGACGTCGACTTCCTCGACCCCGAGATCGCGCCCGGCGTGGGCACCACGGTGCCCGGCGGCCCCACCTACCGCGAGGCCCAGCTGTGCATGGAGATGATCGCCGACACCGGCCGCCTGGCCAGCCTGGACGTGATGGAGCTGAACCCGGCGCTGGACGTGCGCAACAAGACCGCGGCGCTGGCGGTGGACCTGATCGAGAGCCTGTTCGGCAAGAGCACGCTGATGCGCGCATGAGGCCAAGGGCGGCGGCCCTCGCGACCCTGGCGCTGGCCGCGGCGGCAACGCTCGCGGGCCTGCCGCGGCCGGCACTGGCGCAGGACACGGCGCCGGCCGGCGGCGCCGCGCCGGCGGCGATCACCGGCGCCGGCCAGCGCATCTACGAGCGGGCCCGGCCGCTCTTGCTGCAGGTGCGCACGCTGCTCAAGACGCAGGACAGCCAGGCCTCGGTCGGCTCGGGCTTCATCGTCGATCCGAGCGGGCTGCTCGTCACCAACTACCACGTGGTCAGCCAGTTCGCGCTGCAGCCCGGGCGCTACCGGCTGGTCTATGCCACGGTCGACGGGCACCAGGGCGCGCTGCAGCTGCTGGCCTTCGACGTCGTGCACGACCTGGCCCTGCTGCGGCCGGCCGACCCGGCGCCGCTGGCCGGCCTGGGCGCGGTGGCGCTGCGCCCGCCCGACGAGCCGCTGGCGCGCGGCGCCCGCATCTACTCGCTGGGCAACCCGCTGGACGTGGGCTTCGCGGTCGCCGAGGGCAGCTACAACGGCCTGGTCGAGCGCAGCTTCCTGCCCACGCTCTTCTTCGGCGGCTCGCTCAGCCCGGGCATGAGCGGCGGCCCGGCGCTGGACGAGCAGGGCCGGCTGGTGGGCGTCAACGTGGCCGCCCGGCGCGACGGCGAGCAGGTCAGCTTCCTGGTGCCGGCCGATGCGGTGCGGGCCCTGCTGGCCCGCGGCCGTGGCAGCGCGCCCGTGACCGCCCCGGCCTGGGCCGAGATCACGCGCCAGCTCACGGCCCACCAGGCCGCGCTGACGGCGCAGTTCGTGGCCGAGCCCTGGCGCAGCGCCGGCCACCCGCGCTACCGCATCCCGGTGCCGCAGGAGACCTTCATGCGCTGCTGGGGCCGGGGCACGCCGCCGGCCACGCGCGGGCTGCAGTTCGAGCGCTCGGACTGCGTGATGGACAGCCGCATCTACGTCAGCGGCGCCCTGCTCACCGGCTTCATCACCGTGCGCCACGAGGCCTACGACGGCAGCCGCCTGGGCGCGCTGCGCTTCGGCCAGCGCTACTCGGCGAGCTTTCGCAACGAGTTCGTCGGCCGCGACAGCCCGCAGCTGACGGCGGGGCAATGCGTGCAAAGCCAGGTGGCCAGCGCCGGGCTGCCGTTGAAGGCCGTGATCTGCCTGCGCGCCTACAAGAAGCTGCCCGGCCTGAACGACCTGGTCGTCCTGGTGGCCACGCTGGACGCGGGCACCACCGGCGTGCAGGGCCGCTTCGAGGCCCATGGCGTGACCCTGGCCAGCGCCCAGCAGCTGGCCCGCCACTACATCGACGGATTCGGATGGACACCGGCGGCCGGCGCCTCGCGCTGATCGAGTGCGGCGAGCGCGACGCCCGCGGCGCGCGCACGCTGGACGTGCACGCCTGGCCGCTGACGGTGGGCCGGGCCCTGGACAACGACCTCGTGCTCGACGACCCCTGCGTCGCGCCCCATCACGCCCGCATCGACGCCGACGCCGACGGCGGCCTGCGCGTGACCGCGCTGCCCGGCCTGAACGGCCTGCGCCTGGGCCGCGAGCACCTGGCGCCGGGCCACAGCCGGCCGCTGCCCGCCGGCGGCGCCACCCTGCTGCTGGGTCACAGCCGGCTGCGCCTGCGCCTGCCCGGCGAGGCCCTGGCGCCCGAGCGCCCGCTGCCGCCGCGCCGCGGCGGCGCCTGGCTGCCCTGGGCCGCCGGCGCGGCGCTGCTGGCCCTGCAGACGGCCCAGCAGTGGCTGGCGCTGGACCCCGGCGCCGACCTGTCGATGTGGCTGCCCACGCTGCTGGGCCTGCCTCTGGCCCTGGCCGCCTGGTGCGGCCTGTGGGCGCTGCTGGCCAAGCTGTTCCAGCACCGCTTCGATTTCGCCGGCCACGCGCGGATCGCCCTGCCCGGTCTCTTCGGCGTCGGCCTGTTCGAGGCCCTGTGGCCGCAGGCCTGTGCCGCCATCGACGCGCCGACCCTGTGGCAGCTGGGCCCGCCGCTGCAGGCCCTGCTGCTGGCGGGCGTGGTCTGGGCCCACCTGCGCCACCTGCTGCCGGCGCACCCGCGCGCTGTCGGCGCCACGGTGCTGTCCCTGGTGCTGGGCGGCGGCGCGCTCACGCTGGCCGCCACCGAGCGCAGCAGCGACCGCTGGCACGATGCGCCCTACATGAGCACCCTGCCGCTGCCGGCCTGGCGCCTGGGCGGCACCGAGCCGCCCCAGGCCCTGGTGGCCCGCATGGCCCCGCTGGCGCAGCGCCTGGCCGAGCGGGCAGCCCAGGCGCGCCGGGACGAGGCCGCCGGCGGTGCCGCGGACGCGGGCGATGAGGAATGAGGCCGCGCCGCTGCTGATCGGCGTGTCGGCACGCCTCTACACCCCGGGGGCGGCCGGCATGCCGGCGCAGGGCGTGTGGTCCAAGACCCTGCACTACCTCGAGCAGTCGGTGGCCTGGTGGCTGCTGGGCGGTGGGGCACTGCCGGTGATGGTGCCGGCGGTGGACGCCACCAGCATCGTGCAGCGCAGCGACATCGCGCTGCACGACTACGCGGCCGCGCTCGACGGCCTGGTGCTGCAGGGCGGCAACGACGTCGCCCCGCAGAGCTACGGCGAAGCGCCGCTGCATCCCGACTGGCAGGGCGACCGCGTGCGCGACCGCTGCGAGATCGAGCTCATCCGCGCCTTCGTCGCCGCGGGCAAGCCGCTGTTCGGCATCTGTCGCGGCCTGCAACTGCTGAACGTGGCCTACGGCGGCACGCTGTGGCAGGACCTGCCGACCCAGCGGCCGCAGTCGCTGGAGCACCGCGTGAGCGGCCGCGACGAGCAGCACCAGCATGCGATCGAGTTCGTGCCCGGCACCCGGCTGGCCGCGCTGTACCCGGGCCGCTCGGGCAGCCACACCAACAGCCTCCATCACCAGGGCATCAAGGACCTGGCACCCGGCTTCGTGGTGGAAGCCCGCTGCGCCGGCGACGGCCTCATCGAGGCCGTGCGCGGCCCCGGGCCCGGCTACCTCGCCGCCGTGCAGTGGCATCCCGAGTTCCACGCCCCCGGCGACCCCCGGCTGCTGGACGACGGGGCGATCCTCGCCGACTTCCTGACGGCGGCGGCCGCAGCGCGCCGCGAATCGGTGAAATGACGCCTGATGACATTCAAGTGAATTAGCGTTAATTAGCTGATTCATTAGGTCACCAATGACGGCCTCGCGCCGCCTGCAGCACGCATTGGCCCATCCTCTTTGCCGGTGCGTTTGCGCAACTTTTCCCTCTGTCGCATGGCGTCTCACGAGGGCGACGGTCACTGTTGCATTTACGCAGAATTAGGGCGCCGGCGCCGGTTCGTCATCGTCGCTTCACTAGAATTTTTTCTTTATCCCCCTAACTTCCCGGAGTTGAAGATGCAGTTCAAGTTCAGCCCCCTCCACAAGGCCGCGCTCCAGGCCCTGGCCGGCACGGCGCTGGCTGCGGCCGCGATGGGCACGGCCCAGGCGCAAAGCGCCGGCACCACCACCGCACCGGCGGCCCGGGTCGAGATCACCGGCTCGCGCATCCTGCGCGTGGACGCCGAGACGCCCAGCCCGGTGCAGGTCATCACCTCGGCCGACCTGCAGAAGTCCGGCTACACCACCATCGCCGAGGTGCTGCAGGGCATCACCGCCAACGGCCAGGGCACGCTGAGCCAGGGCTTCTCGCAGGCCTTCGCCTCGGGCGCCAGCGGCATCTCGCTGCGCGGCCTGACCACGGCCGCCACCCTGGTGCTGATCGACGGCCACCGGATGGCCCCCTACCCGCTGTCCGACGACGGCCAGCGATCCTTCGTCGACGTCTCCAACATCCCCTTCGACGCCGTCGAGCGCATCGAGGTGCTGAAGGACGGCGCCTCGGCCACCTACGGCTCGGACGCGATGGCCGGCGTGGTCAACATCATCCTGAAGAAGAGCTTCACCGGCACGCGGGTCTCGCTCGAGGGCGGCGGCGCCACCGAGGGCGGCGGCGGCACGGTGCATGCCTCGGTCATCCACGGCTTCGGCGACTACGACGCCGACGGCTACACCGGCTACGTCGCGCTCGAGTTCAGGCACCAGAACCGCATCACCTACAACCAGCGGGCCGGCCGCGGGGCCTGGCAGGTCACGAACTGGACGGCGCAGGGTGGCATCAGCCGCACGCCCGGCGTGCCCGAGCCCTACAACAACCCGCAGCCCGCGACCCTGTCGCCGTACCTCACCAACCCGAGCGCCCCGAGCTTCAGCGGCGACCCGACCAGCTCGTTCTTCTACGGCGGCGCCTGCCCCAGCTACGCCGCCCTGCAGGCCGGCAACTGCGCTTACCAGAACCCGCGCGCCGAGATCCAGCCGCAAACGCAGAACGCCAACTTCATCGCCAGCTTCAGCAAGAAGCTCAGCAGCGACTTCAGGCTCGACCTGAAGGGCTCGCTGTTCGACAGCCGGGCCGAGCAGTACCCGGCCGGTGCGCTGCTGACCTACCCGTCCGGCCTGAGCCCGATCGTGGCCGTCTCGGCCGGCGTCACCCCGTACATCGCCACGCCCGGCATCACGTCCATCACGGTGCCTTCGACCTACCCGGGCAACCCGTTCGGCGTAGCCGCGACCGTCAACGGCGTGATCCCCGACGCCCCGATCCCGCACACCATGACCGACTCGAAGGCCACGCGCGTGGTGGCCGACCTGAACGGCTCGATCGGCGTGTGGGACATCGGCGCCTCGCTCGGCTACACCAAGGTCTCCACGCTGCAGACGGTGCAGGGCCTGATCAACGTGCCGGCGCTGAACGCGGCCCTGAACCGCAGCGCCTTCCCGTTCAACGTCACGGGCGGCAACAACGCCTCCGACATCGCCAACATCTTCCCCAGCTCCTCCGTCACCGACACCTCCAAGCTGACCTTCGGCGAGTTCCACCTCGGCCGCAGCCTGATGGCGCTGAAGGGCGGCGACATGCAGCTCAGCACGGGCCTGTCGTACATCGACCGCAACATCGATTCGCCGGCGCCGCCGCTGATCGCCCAGGGTGTGGTCAACGGCAACAACGCCTATGTCTCGGGCGGCCAGAAGGACACCGCCATCTACGGCGAGGTGGTGGCCCCGGTGCTGAAGTCGCTGGAGATCGACGGCGACCTGCGTTACGACCACTTCAACAACGCCGGCAACTCGACCACGCCGAAGCTCGGCTTCAAGTGGAAGCCGCTGGACAGCTTTGCCCTGCGCGGCACGGTGTCGCGCGGCTTCCGCGCGCCGAACGCGGCCGAGAACGGGCAGTCGGGCCAGGCTTACCTGGTCAACACCGTGGCCGACCCGGTGCTGTGCCCCAACGGGCCCAACGCCGCCGGCGCCGCGGTCAACTACTGCAGCTTCCAGCCGGTCTACCTGAACTCGGCCAACCCGACCGTCAAGGCCGAGAAGTCGACGGCCGAGACCCTGGGCGTGATCCTCGAGCCGATCCGCGGCTGGAGCAGCACCTTCGACCTGTACCAGATCAAGATCGACAACCAGATCGTGGCCGGCCAGCCCAGCATCGCCACGGCCGTGCGCAGCCCGACGCCGGTCTCCACGCTGTGCTCCAACGGCACCGGCGGCACCGTGACCTGCTCGGTGAACCCGATCCTGTACATCCCGGTGGAGTACGTGAACGCCAACTCGACCAAGACCAGCGGCTGGGAACTGGGCAGCTCCTACCGCTACAAGCTGGGCAGCTACGGCTCGCTGCTGACCGAGCTGAACTGGAGCCACACGATGAGCTACGTGCTCACGCTGGGCGGCACCGGCTACCAGCTCGCGGGCACGCACGGCCCGCTGGTGATCGGCGGCGACACCGGCAACCCGAAGGACAAGGCGCAGCTCAGCTTCACCTGGAACAAGGACGCCTGGCAGGTGGCCACGGCCTTCAACTGGATGAGCAGCTTCGACCTCACCGACCCGTCGTTCGGCATCACGAACTGCGATGCCGGCGCGTCGATCGGC
>JAGWMW010000146.1 GCA_028871575.1 Burkholderiales bacterium
ATGGCGAAGGTGTCGAAGAAGGCGTAGATGACGTTGATCACGAGCAGGAAGAACGTGGTCGGCGACAGCAGCGGGAAGACGATGGTCCAGAAGCGGCGCCAGGGCCCGGCGCCGTCGATGGCCGCGGCCTCGATCAGGCTCTTGGGGATCGACTGCAGCCCGGCGAGGAAGAACAGGAAGTTGTAGGACAGCTGCTTCCACACCGCGGCCGTCACGATCAGGGCCATGGCCTGGCGGCCGTTGAGCAGGTAGTTCCAGTCCACGCCCAGCCAGCCCAGCGCCGCGCTGAGCACGCCGATGGACGGCGCGAACAGGAACATCCACAGCACCCCAGCCACCGCCGGCGCCACCGCGTAGGGCCAGACCAGCAGCGTGCGGTACCAGCCCGCGCCGCGCACGACCCGGTCGGCCATCACCGCCAGCCCCAGCGCGATCGTCAGGCCGAAGCCCGCGACCAGGGCCGAGAACTCGGCCGTGGTCCAGAACGAGGCCAGGTAGCCGCTGTCCTGCCACAGGCGGCGGAAGTTCAGCAGCCCGACGAAGCGGGTCGAGGTGCCGAACGCGTCCTGCTGCAGCAGGCTCTGCAGCAGGGCCTGCGCCGCCGGCCAGAAGAAGAAGACGCCGATCACCGCCATCTGCGGCGCGATCAGCGCCCAGGGCAGCCAGGTGCTGCGGAAGTGGACCCGCTTCTCGGACGCCAACTCAGCCCTTGTTGGCCTGCTCGAAGCGCTCGAGCTGTTCGTTGCCGCGCTTGACGGCCTCGTCCAGGCCCTGCTGCGCGGTCAGCTTGCCGGCCCACACGCCTTCGAGCTCTTCCTGGATGATGGTGCGGATCTGGACGAAGTTGCCGAGCCGGATGCCGCGCGACTTGTTGGTGACCTTGCGGATCATCTGGTTGACCGACACGTCGGTGCCCGGGTTCTTCTGGTAGAAGCCGCTCTTTTCGGTGAGCTCGTAGGCCGGGATCGTGACCGGCAGGTAGCCCGTGCGCTGGTGGCTGGCGGCGGCCACGTCGGGCCGCGACAGGTAGGCGAAGAAGGCGGCCACGCCCTTGTACTCGGCCGGCGTGTGGCCGGCCAGCACCCACAGGCTGGCGCCGCCGATGATGGTGTTCTGCGGCGCGCCCGGCACGTCGGGGTAGTAGGGCAGGGTGCCGATGCCGGCGGCGAACTTGGCGTTGCGCTTGATGTCGCCGTACAGCGCCGACGAGCCGGTGATCATCGCGCACTCGCCCGAGATGAACGAGGCGTCGGGCACGCTGTCGCGGCCCTTGTAGACGAACAGGCCCTGCTTGGCCATGTTGGCCAGGTTCTGGATGTGGCGCACCTGCAGCGGGCCGTTGAAGACCAGCCGCGCGTCCATGCCGCCGAAGCCGTTGTCCTTGGTCGCGAAGGGCACGTTGTGCCAGGCCGAGAAGCTCTCGAGCTGGGTCCAGCTCTGCCAGCTGGTGGTGAAGGGGCACTTGCTGCCGCTGGCCTTGAGCTTGGCCGCGTCCAGCACCAGCTCGGGCCAGGTGGTCGGCGGCTTGTTCGGGTCCAGGCCGGCCGCCTTGAAGGCGTCCTTGTTGTAGTGCAGCACCGTGGTCGAGCTGTTGAACGGGAAGCTCAGCATCTGCCCGTTCGAGGCGGTGTAGTAGCTGGCCACCGCCGGGATGTAGATCTTCGGGTCCCACTTCTGGCCGGCATCGGCCATCACCTTGGCCACCGGCACGATGGCGCCCTTGCTGGCCATCATCGTGGCCGTGCCGACCTCGAACACCTGCAGGATGTCGGGGGCGTTGCCGGCGCGGAAGGCGGCGATGGCGGCCGTCATCGAGACGTCGTAGCCGCCCTTGAAGGTGGGCACCACCTTGTACTCGGTCTGCGACTTGTTGAAACCGTCGGCCAGGTCGTTGACCCATTCGCCGAGGGCTCCGCCCATCGAATGCCACCAGGTGATCTCGGTCACCGCGTGCGCGGGCAGGGCGGCCAGGCAGCCGGCGGCCAGGGCCAGGGCGGCGATGCGCTTGGATTTCATCGTGTCTCCGAAAAGGGGGTTGGACGAGGCAAAGCCGGCGATTGTCGGGCCGCCGGATGACAAGCGCGTTTCTGTCACGCGCGCCCAGCCGGCCCCAAGCGGGATTACCCTCGTGGGATACCATCCCCGGCTCATCATGAATGCACCGCTTCCCTTGGCGCCGCTGGCCGCGGCCGCCGGCGCGCATGCGGCGCAGGCCGCCCGGCTGCGCGAGATCCCGTACAACTACACCTCGTTCTCCGACCGCGAGATCGTGCTGCGGCTGCTCGGCGCGCGTGCCTGGGAGCTGCTCGAGCGGCTGCGCGACGAACGCCGCACGGGCCGCTCGGCGCGCATGCTCTACGAGGTGCTGGGCGACATCTGGGTCGTGCAGCGCAACCCGTACCTCGAGGACGACCTGCTGGCCAACCCGCGCCGGCGCCGCCTGCTCATCGAGGCCCTGCAGCACCGACTGGCCGAGGTGGGCAAGCGCCGCCCGCGCGCCGATGACGCCGCCCACGACGGGCAGCGCGATGCGCTGGTGGGCGAGCTGCTGGCGGCCGCCGAGGCCGCCGTGCAGGCCTTCGCGCGCCGCTTCGACGAGGTGGGCGCGCTGCGCCGGGCGGCGCGCCGCGTGCTCGGCCGCCGCACCGCCCGCGACAACCTCAAGTTCGACGGCCTGAGCCGCGTGAGCCACGTCACCGACGCCACCGACTGGCGCGTCGAGATGCCCTTCGTCGTGCTCACGCCCGACAGCGAGCAGGAGATGGCGGGCCTGGTGGCCGGCTGCATCGAGCTCGGCCTGACCATCGTGCCGCGCGGCGGCGGCACCGGCTACACGGGCGGCGCGGTGCCGCTGACCTGGAAGAGCGCCGTCATCAACACCGAGAAGCTCGAGGCCCTGGGCGAGGTCGAGTTCGTGGCCCTGCCCGGCGTGGCCGCGCCGGTGGCCACGATCCGCAGCGAGGCCGGCGTGGTCACCCAGCGCGTGGCCGACGCGGCCGAGCGCGCCGGCCATGTGTTCGCGGTCGATCCCACCTCGGCCGAGGCCAGCTGCGTGGGCGGCAACATCGCGATGAACGCCGGCGGCAAGAAGGCCGTGCTCTGGGGCACGGCGCTGGACAACCTGGCGAGCTGGCGCATGGTCACGCCCGAGGCCAAGTGGCTCGAGGTGACGCGGCTGGACCACAACCTGGGCAAGATCCACGATGCGCCGCTGGCTCGCTTCGAGCTGAAGTACTTCGACGCCAGCGGCCGCGTGCTCGAGCGCACCGAGCGGCTGGACATCCCGGGCCGCGCCTTCCGCAAGGAAGGCCTGGGCAAGGACGTCACCGACAAGTTCCTGGCCGGCCTGCCCGGCATCCAGAAGGAAGGCTGCGACGGCCTCATCACCAGCGCGCGCTGGATCGTGCACCGCATGCCGTCGCAGGTGCGCACGGTGTGCCTGGAGTTCTTCGGCAACGCCCGCGACGCGGTGCCCAGCATCGTCGAGATCCGCGACTACCTGTTCGGGCTGAAGGCGCAGGGCGTGCTGCTGGCGGGCCTGGAGCACCTGGACGACCGCTACCTGAAGGCGGTGGGCTACAGCACCAAGAGCAAGCGCGCGCCGACCGGCTCGGGCCTGCCGAAGATGGTGCTGGTGGGCGACATCGTGGGCGAGGACGCCGACGCCGTGGCGCGCGCCACCAGCGAGGTGGTGCGCATCGCCAATTCGCGCGGGGGCGAAGGCTTCGTCGCCGTCAGCGCCGATGCGCGCAAGAAGTTCTGGCTCGACCGCAAGCGCACGGCGGCCATCGCCAAGCACACGAACGCGTTCAAGATCAACGAGGACGTGGTCATCCCGCTGCCGCGGATGGGCGAGTACACCGAGGGCATCGAGCGCCTGAACGTGGAGCTCAGCCTGCGCAACAAGCTCGAGCTGGTCGAGGCCCTGCAGGACTTCTTCGCCGGCGGGGCGCTGCCCCTGGGGCGCAGCGACGACGCCGGCGAGATCCCGAGCGCCGAGCTGCTGGAGGACCGCGTGCAGCAGGCGCAGGCCCTGCTGGCCGAGGTGCGCGCGCGCTGGCAGCACTGGCGCGACCAGCTCGACGTGGTGCAGCCCGCGGGCACCCCCGGCGCCGGCCAGACCTGCTTCGAGATGCTGCAGGACGGGCGCTGGCGCGCCTCGTGGAAGCTGCAGGTCCTCGCGCCGCTGCAGGCGCTGTTCAGCGGCGGCGCCTTCGTGCCGCTGCTGGACGAATGCCGGCGCATCCACCGCGAGGTGCTGCGCGGCCGGGTCTGGATCGCGCTGCACATGCATGCCGGCGACGGCAACGTGCACACCAACATCCCCGTCAACAGCGACCACTACGCGATGCTGCAGACCGCGCACGAGGCGGTGGCCCGCATCATGGCGCTGGCGCGCCGGCTGGGCGGGGTGATCAGCGGCGAGCATGGCATCGGCATCACCAAGCTCGAGTTCCTCAGCGACGACGAGCTCCAGGAATTCGCCGACTACAAGCGGCGCGTCGACCCCGAGGGCCGCTTCAACCGGGGCAAGCTGCTCAGGGCCCCAAGGTCGTCGCAGGCGACGCCCGCCCCCCGAGGGGAGTCGTTGATCTTGGGGCAGCCCGGCGATCCAGGCGCGCCCGCCGATCAGGCACCGACGTTCGCCGCCGACCTGAGTGCGGCCTACACGCCGAGCTTCGGCCTCATGGGGCACGAGTCGCTGATCATGCAGCGCAGCGACATCGGCGCCATCAGCGACAGCATCAAGGACTGCCTGCGCTGCGGCAAGTGCAAGCCGGTGTGCGCCACGCACGTGCCGCGCGCCAACCTGCTGTACAGCCCGCGCAACAAGATCCTGGCCACCAGCCTGCTGATCGAGGCCTTCCTGTACGAGGAGCAGACGCGGCGCGGCATCAGCGTGCAGCACTGGGAGGACTTCGAGGACGTGGCCGACCACTGCACCGTCTGCCACAAGTGCGAGAGCCCCTGCCCGGTCAAGATCGACTTCGGCGACGTCACGATGGCCATGCGCAACCTGCTGCGCAAGATGGGCAAGAAGAGCTTCCGCCCGGGCAACGCGGTGGCGATGCAGTTCCTGAACGCGACGAATCCGCAGACCATCAAGCTGATGCGCGCGGGCATGGTCGGCGTGGGCTTCAAGGTCCAGCGCCTGCTCAACGGCCTGCTCAAGCCCGCGGCACGCCGGCAGACCGCCGCGCCGCCGGCCACGCTGGGGCTGCCGCCGCTGAAGGAGCAGGTCATCCACTTCATCAACAAGAAGATGCCCGGCGGCCTGCCCAAGAAGACCGCGCGCGCCCTGCTGGACATCGAGGACAAGGACTACGTCCCCATCATCCGCGACCCCAAGGCCACCACGGCCGAGACCGAGGCGGTGTTCTACTTTCCGGGCTGCGGCAGCGAGCGCCTGTTCAGCCAGGTGGGCCTGGCCACGCAGGCCATGCTCTGGCATGCCGGCGTGCAGACCGTGCTGCCGCCGGGGTATCTGTGCTGCGGCTACCCGCAGCGCGGCAGCGGCCAGGCCGACAAGGCCGAGAAGATCATCACCGACAACCGGGTGCTGTTCCACCGCGTGGCCAACACCCTGAACTACCTCGACATCAAGACCGTGGTGGTGAGCTGCGGCACCTGCTACGACCAGCTGCAGGGCTACCGCTTCGAGGACATCTTCCCGGGCTGCCGCATCGTCGACATCCACGAGTACCTGCTCGAGAAGGGCGTGACGCTGCCCGACCAGGGCGCCGGCTACCTCTACCACGACCCCTGCCACAGCCCGATGAAGCTGCAGGAGCCGATGAAGACGGTGCAGGCGCTGCTCGGCCCCCACGTGCTGAAGAACGACCGCTGCTGCGGCGAGAGCGGCACCCTGGGCGTGACCCGCCCCGACATCGCGACCCAGGTGCGCTTCCGCAAGGAAGAGTCGATCCGCAGCGGCGAGGCGGCGCTGCGCGCGCGGATGGCGCAGGCGGGGGCGCCGGCGGCAGCCGACGTCAAGATCCTGACCAGCTGCCCGAGCTGCCTGCAGGGCCTGAAGCGCTACGAGGACGACCTGAGCAGCGGCCTGCTCGAGGCCGACTACATCGTGGTCGAGATGGCACGCCGCCTGCTGGGCGAGGACTGGCTGCCGGCCTACGTGGCGCGCGCCAACGCCGGCGGCATCGAAAGGGTGCTCGTATGAAGACCAAGACTGCCGCCCAGCCCACCGCGCTGACCCTGCACCAGGCGTCGCGCGTGCTCGAGATCGCCTTCGACGACGGCGCCGCCTTCCGCATCCCGTTCGAGCTGCTGCGCATCTGCTCGCCCTCGGCCGAGGTGCAGGGCCACGGCCCGGGGCAGGAGGTGCTGCAGACCGGCAAGCGCGAGGTGGGCATCGTCTCGATCGCGCCCGTGGGCCACTACGCCGTGCAGCCGGTGTTCAGCGACGGCCACGACAGCGGCATCTACGCCTGGGACTACCTCTACCACCTGGGTGCCGACCAGGCCGCACTCTGGCGCCAGTACGAGGAGCGGCTGGCCGCCGCCGGCGTCGACCGCGACGCGCCGATGGCGGCCGGCGGCGCTGGCGGCCACGGCGGCCACGGCGCCTGCAGCACCCATTGAGCCCGGCCATGGCGCAGACCCACTTCGGCTTCGAGACCGTCGACGAGGCCCAGAAGGCGCAGAAGGTGCGCGCCGTGTTCGACTCGGTCGCGGCGCGCTACGACCTCATGAACGACCTGCTCTCGGGCGGCCTGCACCGGGCCTGGAAGGCCTATGCCGTGGCGGTGGCGGGCGTGCAGCCCGGCATGCAGGTGCTCGACATCGCCGGCGGCACCGGCGACCTGGCCCGGGCCTTCGCACGCCAGGTGGGCGAGACCGGGCGCGTGGTGCTCACCGACATCAACGAGGCCATGCTGCGGGTGGGGCGCGACCGCCTGCTCGACCAGGGCCTGGTGCTGCCCACCGTCGTCTGCGATGGCGAGCGGCTGCCGTTCCCGGACGGCTCGGGCGGGCGCGCGGCCGACGGCTCGGCCGGGCCGGGCTTCGACCTCGTCAGCGTGGCCTTCGGCCTGCGAAACATGACGCACAAGGAGGCCGCGCTGCGCGAGATGGCGCGCGTGCTGCGCCCGGGCGGCCGGCTGCTGGTGCTGGAGTTCTCGCAGCCGGCCGCAGCCCTGCGCAAGCCCTACGACTGGTACTCGTTCCAGGTGATGCCGCGGCTGGGCCGCTGGGTCGCCGGCGACGCCGACAGCTACCGCTACCTGGCCGAGAGCATCCGCATGCACCCCGATGCCGCGGCGCTCAAGGCGATGATGAAGGACGCCGGCTTCGGCCATGTCGATGTGCACCGCCTGGCCGGCGGCATCGTCGCGCTGCACGTGGGCATCCGCTGTTGAGCGCCCCCAGGGCCGGCCTGCGCCCAGCCCGCCCCCGCGGGGGTTCAAGCCAAGTGGCAGAGCCACGTTGGCTCCAGAGCGCCCCCGGCGCCGGGCTGCGCCCAGCCCGCCCCCCGCGGGGGTTCAAGCCAAGTGGCAGAGCCACGTTGGCTCGAGAGCCCGCGCACCCGAACGAATCCTCGACGGAGAATCCCGCCATGACGACGACCCGACCCGCCGCGGCCTGCAGCGCGGTGCTGATCCTGGCCCTGACCCTGGCGGCCTGCAGCGACAAGCCGGGCGCCGGCGGCGCGGTCGCCGCGCGCGTCGGCAAGGACGTGATCACGGTGCCCCAGGTCGACTTCGTGCTGCGCCAGCAGGTCGGCCTGCGCCCCGAGCAGGCGCCCGCGGCCCGGCGGCAGATCGTGCAGAACCTGGTCGACCAGGACCTGGCCATGCGCCAGGCCGAGGCCGACAAGCTCGACCGCGACCCCGGCGTGGAGCTGGCGCTGGCGGCCGCGCGCCGCGACGTGCTGGCGCGCGCCTACCTCGAGAAGATCGGCGCCGCGGCCGCCAAGCCCAGCGCGGCCGAGGTGAGCCAGTACTACGCCGCGCACCCGGCGCTGTTCAGCGCCCGCCGCATCTACAGCCTCCAGGAACTGGCCATCGAGGCCAAGCCCGAGCAGGTCGACCTGCTGAGGGCGCAGCTGTCGCAGAGCAAGAATCTGAGCGACTTCGTCGACTGGCTGAAGGCCCACGACTACCGCTTCCAGGGCGGGCAGGCGGTGCGCGCGGCCGAGCAGCTGCCGCCGGCCAGCCTGGAGGCAGTCTCGCGCCTGAGCGACGGCCAGGCGATGGTGGTGCAGGCCCCGGCCGGGGTGCAGGTGCTGATGCTGGCGGGCTCGCGCAGCCAGCCCGTGACCGAGGACCAGGCCCGGCCCGCGATCGAGAACTTCCTGCTCAACGATCGCCGCCGCCAGCTGGCCGAGGCCCGGCTGCAGGCCCTGCGCGCCGCCACCCCCATCAGCTACGACAGTGCCTACGCGCCCGCCCTGCCGGCCGCGGCCGCCTCGGCCGCCAGCGCCGCGCGCTGAG
>JAGWMW010000004.1 GCA_028871575.1 Burkholderiales bacterium
CCGTCGTTGTAGAACTTCATGTAGTTCGGGTCGTCCCAGGTCTTGCCCAGGCCGTTCTGGTAGCGGCCCAGGATGCGCTGGTCGATGGCGTCGACGCTGGTGTTGACGTAGGACTTCTCGGCGATCGTCTGCGCCATCTTCTGCTTGTTCTGCAGGCTGGCGTCGATCCAGCGGCTGGCCTCGAGCACGGCCATCATCACGGCGCGCGCCGTGTTGGGGTACTTCTTGACGAACTCGCCGGTGGTGCCCAGCACCTTCTCGGGGTGGTCCTTCCAGATCTCCTGCGTGGTGATGGCGGTGATGCCGATGCCGTCCAGCACGGCGCGCGCGTTCCAGGGCTCGCCGACGCAGTAGCCGTCCATGTTGCCCACGCGCATGTTGGCCACCATCTGCGGCGGCGGCACCGTGATCACCTTGGCGTCTCGGAACGGGTTGATGCCGCCCGAGGCCAGCCAGTAGTACAGCCACATGGCGTGCGTGCCGGTGGGGAAGGTCTGGGCGAAGGTGTATTCGCGCTGGTGCGTGGCCATCGCCTTGGCCAGGCTGGCCACGTCCACCGCGCCCTTGTCGGCCAGGGTCTTGGACAGCGTGATGGCCTGGCCGTTGTTGTTCAGCGTCATCAGCACGGCCATGTCCTTCTTGGGCCCGCCGATGCCCATCTGCACGCCGTAGACCAGGCCGTAGAGCACGTGCGCCATGTCGAGCTCGCCGCTGACGAGCTTGTCGCGCACGCCGGCCCAGCTGGCCTCCTTGCTCGCCACGATGCGCACGCCGTACTTCTTGTCCAAGCCCAGCACCGAGGCCATGACGACGCTGGCGCAGTCGGTGAGCGGGATGAAGCCGATGCGCACCTCTTCCTTCTCGGGCTTGTCGCTGCCGCCGGCATACACCGCGGCCTGCAGGCCGGGCACCAGGCCGGCGGCGCCGCTGACGGCAGCGGCCTTGACGATTGCGCGGCGGGCCATGTCGATGGGTCCTGTGCTGGAGTGGGTCATGGTGATGTGCAAGTTGAGGGCCAAAGGCGAAAGGGCGTCCGCACGACCGCGCGCCGCTGTGCGGCTCGGGGAGTGGGGACGCCCTTGTCCGACCCGGCGCCCGCAAACGCTGCGGGGCCCGGGCCTGGTCGCGGGCTCGACACTGAGCCCGCATGCGCCAGAGCTACGCAATCGGCGTGCCAGCGCCTGGAGGGCCTCGCAGCCGCTGGCCGCACCAGGGTGCGTCGGCCGCCGGCCCGGCGTGCGCAGCGCCGGTGCGCCGGGGCGCCGGCGCCGGCCTGCGATCGGGCGCGGCCGCTACATCAGCAGGTCGGCAGCATCGACGATGCGCTGGGCGATCTCCACCAGCTTGACGCCCTTGTCCATCGCCGCCTTGCGGATGCGCGCATAGGCCTCGGGCTCGGCGATCTGGTGGCGCTGCATCAGCAGGCCCTTGGCGCGGTCCACCACCTTGCGGTCGGCCAGCTCGCTGCGCGCCAGGGCCAGCTCGCGGCGCAGCCCTTCCTCGTGCTGGAATCGCGCCAGCGCCACCTCGAGCACGGGCTTGACGCGCTCGGGCGCGAGCCCGGCCACCACGTAGGCGGTCACGCCCGCGGCGATGGCGGCACCGACGTGGCGCGTGTCGTTGTCCTCGGTGAACATCACGATCGGGCGGCGCGCGTCGCGGGTGGCCATCACCACGTGCTCGAGCGTGTCGCGGGCCTGGCTCTCGGCGTCGACGATGATCATCTCGGGCTGGAGCTGGGCCAGCCGCTCGGGCAGGAAGGGGTCGGCCGGCAGCACGGCCACGATGTTGCAGCCGGCTTCGAGCAGCCCGATGCGCAGGCTGCGCGAGCGCGCGGCCTCCTGCGCCGCGTGCTCGTCGTCGGCCGCCGGCGCCAGGTTGTCGGGGGCGACGATGACGATGCGGGTGGCTTCCTTGGCGGCCATGGCGCAGGCCGATGCAACTTTCACGCCGGCCGACCTCTGTCATGGCGCCTTAAACTGCCCCGATGAAGGTGCTGGGCATCGAATCCTCCTGCGACGAGACCGGCGTGGCCCTGGTGCAGGCGCCGGCCGCAGGGGCGCCGCGGCTGCTGGCCCAGGCGCTGCACAGCCAGGTGGCGATGCACGCGGACTACGGCGGCGTGGTGCCCGAGCTGGCCTCGCGCGACCACATCCGGCGCGTGCTGCCGCTGGCGCGCGAGGTGCTGGCCGATGCCGGCTGCACGCTGGCCGAGATCGATCTCGTGGCCTACACGCGCGGCCCCGGCCTGGCCGGCGCCCTGCTGGTGGGCGCCGGCGTGGCGGTGGCCCTGGCTGCGGCCCTGGGCCGGCCGGCGCTGGGCGTGCACCACCTCGAGGGCCACCTGCTGTCGCCCTTCCTGGCGCCCGAGCCGCCCCGGTTCCCGTTCGTGGCGCTGCTGGTCTCGGGCGGCCACACCCAGCTCATGCGGGTGCAGGGCGTGGGCGACTACGCGCTGCTGGGCGAGACCATCGACGACGCCGCCGGCGAGGCCTTCGATAAGAGCGCCAAGCTGCTCGGCCTGGGCTATCCGGGCGGACCGGCGCTGGCCCGCATGGCCGAGTTCGGCGACCCCCGGGCCTGGCCGCTGCCGCGCCCGCTGCTGCACAGCAAGGACCTCGACTTCTCGTTCGCTGGGCTCAAGACCGCGGTGCTGACCCAGGTGCGCAAGCTGGGGCCGAACCTGTGCGAGCAGTCGCGGGCCGATCTCGCCGCCTCGACGCAGGCGGCCATCGTCGACGTGCTGGTGGCCAAGACCCTGCGCGCGCTCAGCGCCACCGGGCTGCGCCGCGTGGTGGTGGCCGGGGGCGTGGGCGCGAACCTGCGCCTGCGCGAGCAGCTCGACGCCGGCGCGGCCGGCCTGGGCGCCCGCGTGCACTACCCGCCGCTGGCGCTGTGCACCGACAACGGCGCCATGATCGCGCTGGCGGCGGCGCTGCGACTGCAGGGCGGCCTGGCCGGCGAGATGCGCCGCGACGGGGCCTTCGACGTGCGGCCGCGCTGGCCGCTGGCCGAGCTGTCGCCGGCGGCTGCCTGAGGCGGCGCGCCGGGCGGCTACAATGCGGGTCTCCCGAGCGAATCGGGGGCGTTCGGGCGGGCCTTGCGGCTCCCGGGCGTTTCGCAGCACGGCGCCGGTCGGTTTCACTGGCGTTCGCAAGTCAACCCGGAAACCGCGGCCAGGCGCCTCACCACGCGAGCATGCTCGACGGGGGCCGGGCAGGGCGGTTTCCACGATCCACCAGGAAATCGCATGCCGCTCACCACCACCGCCGTCGCCGAAGTCGTCAAGGCGCACGCCCGCGGGCCCGCCGACACCGGCAGCCCCGAAGTGCAGGTCGCCCTGCTGACCACGCGCATCAACGAGCTGACGCCGCACTTCAAGACCCACCTGAAGGACCACCACGGCCGCCGCGGGCTGCTGAAGATGGTCAACCAGCGCAAGCGCCTGCTGTCCTACCTGAAGGACAAGGACGCCGACCGCTACACCGCGCTGATCACCCAGCTCGGCCTGCGCAAGTAAAGAGCCAGGAGCGGGGCGGCCTCGCAGGCCGCCCCACCCCGTGACGTATCCACCCGGGCCGCATTGGCTGTGTCATTCCAGGGTCGCCTGCCGGCGGTCGACCCTGGAATGGCATTGCGCTGCCCACCGCACCCAGGAGCCCATCGCATGAGCCTGTTCAACAAAGTCACCAAGTCCTTCCAGTGGGGCCAGCACCGGGTCACGCTGGAAACCGGCGAGATCGCCCGCCAGTCCACCGGCGCCGTCGTCGTCAGCATGGACGACACCGTGGTGCTGGCCACCGTGGTCGCCAAGACCGAGGCCAAGGCCGGGCAGGACTTCTTCCCGCTCACGGTCGACTACATCGAGAAGACCTACGCCGCGGGCAAGATCCCGGGCAGCTTCTTCAAGCGCGAGGGCCGCCCGAGCGAGCTCGAGACGCTGACCAGCCGCCTGATCGACCGCCCGATCCGCCCGCTCTTCCCCGAGGGCTTCTTCAACGAGGTGCAGGTCGTCATCCACGTGCTGAGCCTCAACCCCGAGGTGCAGGCCGACATCGCCGCCATGATCGGCACCAGCGCCGCGCTGGCGATTTCCGGCATCCCGTTCAACGGCCCCATCGGCGCTGCCCGCGTGGGCTACATCGACGGCCAGTACGTGCTCAACCCGGGCCAGACGCAGCTGGCCGCCAGCAAGATGGAACTGGTCGTGGCCGGCACCGAGGCGGCCGTGCTGATGGTCGAGTCCGAGGCCGACCAGCTGTCGGAAGAGATCATGCTCGGCGCGGTGGTCTACGGCCACGAGCAGGGCAAGGTCGCCATCGCCGCCATCCACGAGCTGGTGCGCGAGGCCGGCAAGCCGGAGTGGACCTGGCAGGCGCCGGCCAAGAACGAGCCCTTCATCGCCCGGGTCACGGCGCTGGCCGAAGGCCCGCTGCGCGCGGCCTACCAGATCCGCAGCAAGCAGGCCCGCACCCAGGCCTGCCGCGACGTGACTGCCGGCGTGTTCGCGGCCCTGAAGGCGGAGAACGTCGAGTTCGACAAGGTCGAGGTCGAGGGCCTGCTGTTCGAGATCGAGAGCCGCATCGTGCGCAGCCAGATCCTGGCCGGCGAGCCGCGCATCGACGGACGCGACACCCGCACCGTGCGCCCCATCGAGATCCGCAGCGGCGTGCTGCCGCGCACCCACGGCTCGGCGCTGTTCACGCGCGGCGAGACGCAGGCCCTGGTCGCGGCCACGCTGGGCACCGAACGCGACGCGCAGCGCATCGACGCGCTGGCCGGCGAGTTCGAGGACCGCTTCATGCTCCACTACAACATGCCCCCCTTCGCCACCGGCGAGACCGGGCGCGTGGGCAGCCCGAAGCGGCGCGAGATCGGCCACGGCCGCCTGGCCAAGCGCGCCCTGGTGGCGGCGCTGCCGAGCAAGGAAGACTTCCCCTACACGCTGCGCGTCGTCAGCGAGATCACCGAGAGCAACGGCTCGTCCTCGATGGCCAGCGTCTGCGGCGGCTGCCTGGCACTCATGGACGCCGGCGTGCCGATGAAGGCGCACGTGGCCGGCATCGCCATGGGCCTCATCAAGGAGGGCAACCGCTTCGCTGTGCTGACCGACATCCTCGGCGACGAGGACCACCTGGGCGACATGGACTTCAAGGTGGCGGGCACCCAGGGCGGCATCACCGCGCTGCAGATGGACATCAAGATCCAGGGCATCACCAAGGAGATCATGCAGGTGGCGCTGGCGCAGGCCAAGGAAGCGCGCCTGCACATCCTGGGCAAGATGGTCGAGGCCGTGGGCGGGGCCAAGGCCGAGGTCAGCGTGTTCGCGCCGCGCCTGTACACGATGAAGATCAACCCGGAGAAGATCCGCGACGTGATCGGCAAGGGCGGCGCCACCATCCGCGCGCTGACCGAGGAGACCGGCTGCACGATCGACATCGGCGAGGACGGCACCATCACCATCGCCAGCACCGACGCCGACAAGGCCGAGTTCGCCAAGCGTCGCATCACCGAGATCACGGCCGAGGCCGAGATCGGCAAGGTCTACGAAGGCCCGGTCACCAAGATCCTCGACTTCGGTGCCCTGGTCAACATCCTGCCGGGCAAGGACGGGTTGCTGCACATCAGCCAGATCGCGCACCAGCGGGTCGAGCGCGTGGAGGACTTCCTCAAGGAAGGGCAGGTCGTCAAGGTCAAGGTGCTCGAGACCGACGAGAAGGGCCGCATCAAGCTCAGCCTGAAGGCGCTGCTCGACCGGCCCGAGGGCATGGCCGAAGAGCGCTACGAGCCGAGGTCCGACCGCGGCGACCGCCCGCCGCGGCGTGACCGCGACGACCGCCCGCGCCGCGACCGCGACGACCGTCCCCGGCGCGAGCCGGCGGCGGCCGAGCCGGGCCGCGAGGGCCCGGTCGCGGCCGAGCACCAGGCGCCGGCCCTGGCCGACGAGGCCCCGAAGCAGCCCGAATGAGCGTGGCGATGCGCGCCATCGAGATCCGCGCCCCGGGCGGGCCGGAGGTGCTGCAGCCTTGCGAGCGGCCGCAGCCGCAACCGCGCCCCGGCGAGCTGCTGATCGCGGTGCAGGCCTCGGGCGTGAACCGCCCCGACGTGCTGCAGCGCAAGGGCCAGTACCCGGTGCCGCCGGGGGTGTCCGACCTGCCGGGGCTGGAGATCGCCGGCACGGTGGCCGCCGGTGCCGCCGAGGACCTGGCGGCAACCGGCCTGGCCCTGGGCGACCCGGTCTGCGCGCTGGTGGCCGGCGGCGGCTACGCCGAGTTCTGCGTCGCGCCGGCCGGCCAGTGCCTGCCCCTGCCGAAGGGGCTGACGATGATCGAGGCCGCCAGCCTGCCGGAGACCTTCTTCACCGTCTGGCAGAACGTGTTCGCGATCGCCGGCCTGCAGCGCGGCCAGACGCTGCTCGTCCAAGGCGGCAGCAGCGGCATCGGCGTGACCGCGATCCAGCTGGCCAAGGCCTTCGGCGCGCAGGTCGTGGCCACCGCAGGCAGCGACGAGAAATGCGCCGCCTGCCTGGCGCTGGGCGCCGACGCCGCGATCAACTACAAGACCCAGGACTTCGTGGCCGAGACCCGCCGCGCCACGGGCGGCCGCGGCGCCGATGTCGTGCTCGACATGGTGGCCGGGCCCTACATCGGGCGCGAGCTCGAGGCGCTGGCCGAGGACGGCCGCCTGGCGCTGATCGCGGTGCAGGGCGGCACCGCCAGCACGATCGATGCCGGGCTGCTGCTGCGCAAGCGCATCACGCTCACGGGCTCGACCCTGCGCCCGCGCAGCGTGGCCTACAAGGCGGCGCTGGCGCAGCAGCTGCGCCAGCAGGTCTGGCCGCTGATCGAGGCCGGGCGCATCCGGCCCGTGATCCACCAGGTGTTCCCGGCGGTGCATGCGGCCCAGGCCCATGCGCTGATGGAGTCGGGCACCCACGTCGGCAAGATCGTCCTCGGCTGGGCCTGAGCGC
Organism: Burkholderiales bacterium; assembly: GCA_028871575.1. Classification (GTDB taxonomy): domain Bacteria; phylum Pseudomonadota; class Gammaproteobacteria; order Burkholderiales; family Burkholderiaceae_C; genus Rubrivivax. The sequence continues at coordinate 6,971 of JAGWMW010000004.1, forward strand.
CGGCCACCCGTCCCTGCGATGCCCCGTCCGCTCGTCGTCGCCAACTGGAAGATGCACGGCAGCCGCCCGGCCAATGCCGAGCTGCTGGCCGCGCTGCTGGCCGCGCGCCCCTACGCGGCCGAGGTTGCCTTCTGCGTGCCCTTCGTCTACCTGCACGAGACGGCGGCCACGCTGGCCGGCAGCGAACTGCGCTGGGGCGCGCAGGATGTTTCCGAGCACGCGCAGGGCGCCTACACCGGCGAGATCTCGGCCGCGATGCTGGCCGAGTGCGGCTGCCGCTATGTCCTCGTCGGCCATTCCGAGCGCCGCACCCACCACGGCGAGGGCGATGCGCTGGTGGCGCGCAAGGCCCAGGCGGCCCTGGGCCGAGGCCTCACGCCCATCGTCTGCGTCGGCGAGACGCTGGCCGAGCGCGAGGCCGGCGACACCGAGGCCGTGGTCAAGCGCCAGCTCTCGGCCGTGATCCACCAGCTGGCCCATTGCGCGGCCGAGATGGTGGTGGCCTACGAGCCGGTGTGGGCCATCGGCACCGGCCGCCAGGCCTCGCCCGAGCAGGCGCAGGCCGTGCACGCGGTGCTGCGCGCGCAGCTGCAAGCCGCCACCGGACGCGCCCAGGCCATGACGATCCTCTACGGCGGCAGCGTCAAGCCCGACAACGCCGCGGCGCTGTTCGCGCAGCCCGACATCGACGGCGGCCTGATCGGCGGCGCCTCGTTGAAGGCCGCCGACTTCACCGCCATCTGCCGCGCGGCCGGCTGAGCCGCCGCGCCATCCTTTCGATTCCCGGAGTCTCTACCCATGCAAATCTGGATGACCCTGATCCATGCGCTGCAACTGCTCTCGGCGCTGGTCATGATCGGCCTCGTGCTGATCCAGCACGGCAAGGGCGCCGACATGGGCGCCTCGTTCGGCAGCGGCGCGTCCGGCAGCCTCTTCGGCGCCAGCGGCAGCGCCAACTTCCTGTCGCGTTCCACCGCGGCTTGCGCCACCGTGTTCTTCGTCTCCACCCTGGCCCTGGCCTACCTGGGCACCACCGGCAACGAGCGCTTCATGCGCGGCGGCAGCAGCGTGCTCGACCGTCCGGCCAGCAGCGCCGGCGGTGCCGCCGCGGCGGCCTCGGCCGCGCTGCCGGGGGCGATTCCGGGCACTCTGCCCGCGGCACCGGCACCCGCAGCGTCCTTGCCCGCGGCGGCAGCCTCGGCGGCCCCGGGCACGATCCCGAAGTAGCGCTGCCGAGCGCCGCCGGCAAGGGCTGAGAGCCCTGGGTTTGAGGCTAGAATCATGGGCTTGCCGAGCGCGGTCAGCGGGCCTGTCATTCGAGGTCGCTCAAGCGCCCGGCCCGGCCTTCGAACAACCCGTGCCGACGTGGTGAAATTGGTAGACACGCTATCTTGAGGGGGTAGTGGCGAAAGCTGTGCGAGTTCGAGTCTCGCCGTCGGCACCAACAACAACGAAGTGCGTTGCGCGAGGCTCGCCGAAGCCCGCGACGACCGCGCCCAGGAACGAATGAAACCGCGCTGGAGACGAACGGAGGGCGCGCCCGATGGCGCCGCGGCGACGCGGTGCGCGAGGCGCGCTTTTTTTGTGGTCCCGCTGAAGCCGACCGGAGCCTGAACCGAGCATGGAGCTGCAACCCTACCTGCCCGTGATCCTGTTCATCCTGGTCGGCGTCGCGGTCGGCGTCGCGCCGCAGTTGCTCGGCTTCGTGTTCGGGCCGAACCGCCCCGACGTCGAGAAGAACAGCCCCTACGAATGCGGCTTCGAGGCCTTCGAGGACGCGCGCATGAAGTTCGACGTGCGCTACTACCTCGTGGCCATCCTCTTCATCCTGTTCGATCTCGAGATCGCCTTTCTCTTCCCGTGGGCGGTGTCGCTGCGCGACATCGGCATGGCGGGCTTCTGGGCCATGATGGTCTTCCTGGCCATCCTCGTGGTCGGCTTCGTCTACGAGTGGAAGAAGGGCGCCCTGGATTGGGAATGATGAAGTCCCCCAGCTCTGTGCACTGGCCGCGGCCGGACGAGGCGCGTGCCACGGCCCGGCCGGGCCGGTGCTTTGCAGGTCCTGCGATGCTGCTTCAACCGTTGGAGTCTTGCGATGGGCATTGAAGGCGTCTTGAAGGAAGGCTTCGTCACCACCTCGGTGGACAAGCTGGTCAACTGGTCCAAGACCGGTTCGCTGTGGCCGATGACCTTCGGCCTGGCCTGCTGCGCCGTGGAGATGATGCATGCCGGTGCGGCGCGCTACGACATCGACCGCTTCGGCATGCTGTTCCGCCCCAGCCCGCGCCAGAGCGACCTGATGATCGTGGCCGGCACGCTGTGCAACAAGATGGCGCCGGCGCTGCGCAAGGTCTACGACCAGATGGCCGAGCCGCGCTGGGTGCTCTCCATGGGTTCCTGCGCCAACGGCGGCGGCTACTACCACTACAGCTACTCGGTGGTGCGCGGCTGCGACCGCATCGTGCCGGTGGACGTCTACGTGCCGGGCTGCCCGCCCACCGCCGAGGCGCTGCTCTACGGCATCCTGCAGCTGCAGGCCAAGATCCGGCGCGAGAACACGATCGCACGCTGACGCCCTGGCGATGACACAGAAACTCGACACCCTCCAAGCCGCGCTGACCGCCGCGCTGGGCGAGCGCATCCGGCGCCTGGTGCGCGACCGCGGCGAGATCACGGTCACGGTGGCGGCGGCCGATTACCTGGCGATCGCGCAGACCCTGCGCGACGAGCCGGCGCTGAAGTTCGAGCAGCTGATCGACCTCTGCGGCGTGGATTACGCCGACTACCGCAACGAGGCGCTCGAGGGCCCGCGCTACGCCGCGGTCTCGCAGCTGCTGTCGATCACGCACAACTGGCGCGTGCGGCTGAAGGTCCACGCGCCCGACGACGAGCTGCCTGCGCTGGCCTCCTTGACCGAGCTCTGGAGCTCGGCCAACTGGTTCGAGCGCGAGGCCTTCGACCTCTACGGCATCGTCTTCGAGGGCCACGCCGACCTGCGCCGCATCCTCACCGACTACGGCTTCATCGGCCACCCGATGCGCAAGGATTTCCCGACCAGCGGCCATGTCGAGATGCGCTACGACGAGCAGACCAAGCGCGTGATCTACCAGCCCGTCTCGATCGAGCCGCGCGAGATCGTGCCGCGCGTCGTGCGCGAAGACCACTACGGCGGGCTTCAATGAGCCCCCGAGATCACTTCGTTCCACGCAACGCCAGAGGCGTTGCTAGCTTGGCCGTCCAAGTCCGCGCAGGCGGACTTGGAGCCGCGGCCTGCGCCTCCCCGAGGGGGCCGTTCGCCGACGGCCCGGCGAAGCCGGTTCCGTGGCTTCAACTGGGTCCCGTTGGCCGCGTTTCGTTGGCACTTCATGGCTGAGATCAAGAACTACACGCTCAACTTCGGCCCGCAGCACCCTGCCGCCCACGGCGTGCTGCGCCTGGTGCTTGAGCTCGACGGCGAGGTCATCCAGCGCGCCGACCCGCACATCGGGCTGCTGCACCGGGCCACGGAAAAGCTGGCCGAGACCAAGACCTTCCTCCAGGCGCTGCCCTACATGGACCGGCTGGACTACGTCTCGATGATGTGCAACGAGCACGCCTACTGCCTGGCCATCGAGCGCCTGCTGGGCGTGGACGTGCCCGAGCGCGCGCAGACCATCCGCGTCATGTTCGCCGAGATCACGCGGCTGCTGAACCACCTGATGTGGCTGGGCGCGCACGCGCTGGACTGCGGCGCGATGAACGTGTTCATCTACTGCTTCCGCGAGCGCGAGGACCTGTTCGACATGTACGAGGCGGTCAGCGGCGCGCGCATGCACGCCGCCTACTTCCGCCCCGGCGGCGTCTACCGCGACCTGCCCGACGCGATGCCGCAGTACCAGGCCAGCCGCATCCGCAACGAGCGGGCGATCAAGGCCCTGAACGAGGCCCGCAGCGGCAGCCTGCTCGACTTCATCGACGACTTCACGCGCCGATTCCCGAAGCTGGTCGACGAGTACGAGACCCTGCTCACCGACAACCGCATCTGGAAGCAGCGCACCGTGGGCATCGGCGTGGTGAGCCCCGAGCGCGCGCTGAACCTGGGCTTCACCGGCCCGATGCTGCGCGGCTCGGGCATCGCCTGGGACCTGCGCAAGACCCAGCCCTACGACGTCTACGGCCGGATGGATTTCGACGTGCCGGTGGGCGTCAACGGCGACACCTACGACCGCTACCTGGTGCGCATCGAGGAGATGCGCCAGTCCAACCGCCTCATCCAGCAGTGCGTGGCCTGGCTGCGCGCGAATCCGGGCCCGGTGATCACGGCCAACCACAAGGTGGCGCCGCCCTCGCGCCTGGACATGAAGTCCAGCATGGAGGAGCTGATCCACCACTTCAAGCTCTTCACCGAAGGCATGCACGTGCCCGAGGGCGAGGTCTACGCCGCGGTCGAGCACCCCAAGGGCGAGTTCGGCATCTACCTCGTCAGCGACGGCGCCAACAAGCCCTACCGGCTGAAGATCAGGCCGCCCGGCTTCGCCCACCTGGCCGCGCTGGACGAGATGGCCCGCGGCCACATGATCGCCGACGCGGTCGCGATCATCGGCACCATGGACATCGTGTTCGGCGAGATCGACAGATGACGTTTTCAGAAGCCACCCTGGCGCGTTTCGCGCGCGAAGTCGCCAAGTACCCGGCCGGCCAGCAGGCGTCGGCGGTGATGGCCTGCCTGGCCATCGTGCAGCACGAGCAGGGCCATGTCTCGCCCGAGGCCGAGGACGCCGTGGCCGCCTACCTGGGCATGCCCGCGATCGCGGTGCACGAGGTGACCACGTTCTACAACATGTACAACGCGCAGCCGACGGGGCGCTACAAGCTCAACGTCTGCACCAACCTGCCCTGCGCGCTGCGCGACGGCGACCAGGCCCTGGCCCACCTGTGCCGGCGCCTGGGCGTCGAGCCCTACGGCAGCACCGCCGACGGCCGCTTCACCGTGCAGCCCAGCGAGTGCCTGGGCGCCTGCGCCGACGCGCCGGTGATGCTGGTCAACGACCGCCGCATGCTCAGCTTCATGAGCCCTGAGCGGCTCGACGAGCTGATCGAGACCCTGAAGGCGCAGGACTGAAGCCATGGTCGACCTCTCGAAGTTCCAGGCCGGCGGTCGCGAGACCTGCTTCCACGGCCGTCACATCGGCGCCCAGATCTACGCGGGTCTGGACGGCCGCAACTGGCGGCTGCAGGACTACGTCGCGCGCGGCGGCTACGGCGCGCTGAAGAAGATCCTGGCTAAGGACGGGGTGGCAGGCAACCCCGGCATGACGCCAGAGCAGGTGATCGCCGAGGTGAAGCTCAGCGCCCTGCGCGGCCGCGGCGGCGCGGGCTTCCCCACCGGCCTGAAGTGGAGCTTCATGCCGCGCATGTTCCCGGGCGCGAAGTACCTGGTCTGCAACAGCGACGAGGGCGAGCCGGGCACCTGCAAGGACCGCGACATCCTGGCCTACAACCCGCACATCGTGATCGAGGGCATGGCCATCGCCGCCTACGCGATGGGCATCCGCGTCGGCTACAACTACATCCACGGCGAGATCTTCGAGGTCTACGAGCGCTTCGAGCAGGCGCTGGACGAAGCCCGCGCCGCCGGGCTGCTGGGCGAGGACATCCTGGGCAGCGGCTTCGGCTTCCAGCTGCATGCCTTCCACGGCTTCGGCGCCTACATCTGCGGCGAGGAGACGGCGCTGCTCGAATCGCTGGAAGGCAAGAAGGGCCAGCCGCGCTTCAAGCCGCCTTTCCCGGCCAGCTTCGGGCTGTACGGCAAGCCCACCACCATCAACAACACCGAGACCTTTGCCGCCGTGCCGTGGATCATCAACCACGGCGGGCAGGCCTTTCTCGAGTGCGGCAAGCCCAACAACGGCGGCACCAAGATCTTCAGCGTCGTGGGCGACGTGCAGCGCCCGGGCAATTACGAAGTGCCGCTGGGAACGCCGTTCGCCGAGCTGCTCGAGCTGGCCGGCGGCGTGCGGGGCGGCGCGCTGAAGGCGGTGATCCCGGGCGGCAGCTCGGCGCCGGTGCTGCCGGCCAGGATCATGATGGACCTGACGATGGACTACGACGCCATCGCCAAGGCCGGCTCGATGCTGGGCAGCGGGGCCGTGATCGTGATGAACGACACCCGCTGCATGGTCAAGAGCCTGCTGCGCCTGAGCTATTTCTACCAGCACGAAAGCTGCGGCCAGTGCACGCCGTGCCGCGAGGGCACGGGCTGGCTGTGGCGCATGGTCGACCGCATCGAGCACGGCCGCGGCCGGCCCGAGGACCTGGCCCTGCTCGACAGCGTGGCCGACAACATCAAGGGCCGCACCATCTGCGCGCTGGGGGATGCGGCGGCGATGCCGGTGCAGGCCATGCTCAAGCATTTCCGCGACGAGTTCGTGCATCACATCGAGCACCAGCGCTGCCCGGTCGGCGCCCTGGCGCACGCCTGATTCCCCGAGCGCAGCAGCCATGATCGAAATCGAACTCGACGGCCGCAAGGTCAGCGTGCCCGAAGGCAGCATGGTCATGCATGCGGCCGACGCGGCGGGCACCTACATCCCCCACTTCTGCTACCACAAGAAGCTGTCCATCGCGGCCAACTGCCGCATGTGCCTGGTCGACATCGAGAAGATGCCCAAGGCCATGCCCGCCTGCGCCACGCCGGTGACCAACGGCATGGTCGTGCGCACCCAGAGCGAGAAGGCGACCCGGGCGCAGAAGAGCGTGATGGAGTTCCTGCTGATCAACCACCCGCTGGACTGCCCCATCTGCGACCAGGGCGGCGAGTGCCAGCTGCAGGACCTGGCGGTGGGTTACGGCGGCAGCGCCAGCCGCTACCAGGAAGAAAAGCGCGTCGTCTTCCATAAAGATGTCGGCCCGCTGATCAGCATGGAGGAGATGAGCCGCTGCATCCATTGCACGCGCTGCGTCCGCTTCGGGCAAGAGGTGGCCGGCGTGATGGAGCTGGGCATGATCCACCGCGGCGAGCACAGCGAGATCACCACCGCCGAAGGCCGCACGGTGGATAGCGAGCTGTCGGGCAACATGATCGACATCTGCCCGGTGGGCGCGCTCACGAGCAAGCCCTTCCGCTACAGCGCCCGCACCTGGGAGCTCTCGCGCCGCAAGTCGGTTTCGCCGCACGACAGCACCGGCGCCAACCTCGTCGTGCAGGTCAAGGCCGGCCGCGTGATGCGCGTGGTGCCGCTGGAGAACGAGGCCGTCAACGAGTGCTGGATCGCCGACCGCGACCGCTTCAGCTACGAGGCGGTCAACAGCCCGGCCCGGCTGACGCAGCCGATGATCAAGCAGGGCGGCCAGTGGCAGGCCGTCGACTGGAAGACCGCGCTGGCCTACGTGGCCGATGGCCTGCGGCGCGTGAAGGCCGAGTTCGGCGCCGGTGCGATCGGGGCGCTCGGCCATCCGATGTCGACGACCGAAGAGCTGCACCTGCTGGCGCGCCTGATGCGCGGCCTGGGCAGCGAGAACATCGACCACCGGCTGCGCCACGCCGACTTCGCCCCCGCTGCGCCGGCGGGCCATGCGCACTGGCTCGGCACCTCGATCGCCTCGCTCTCCTCGCTCGACCGCGCGCTCGTCGTCGGCTCGTTCCTGCGCAAGGACCACCCGCTGTTCGCACTGCGGCTGCGCCAGGCGGCGCGCCACGGCGCGCAGATCCACAGCCTGCATGCGCTGCACGACGACTGGCTGCTGCCGCTGGCCGAGACCGTCACGGCCGCGCCCTCGGGCTGGGTGCAGGCCCTGGCCGACCTCGCGGCTGCGGTGGCTGCGGCCCGCGGCGTGGCGGCGCCGGCGGCGGGGCAGGTCACCGCGCAGGGCCAGCGCATCGCCGCCTCGATGCTGGGCGGCGAGCGCAAGGCGGTGCTGCTCGGCCATGCGGCCGCCCAGCATCCGCAGGCCTCGCTGCTGCTGGCGCTGTCGCACTGGATCGGCCAGCACACCGGCGCCAGCGTGGGCTTCCTGGGCGAGGGTGGCAACGGTGTCGGGGCCCAGCTCGTGCGCGCGCTGCCCGGCCCCGGCGGGCTGAACGCCGGCCAGATGCTCACGCAGCCCATGAAGGCGCTGCTGCTGCTGCACGCCGAGCCGCTGCTGGACGGCGCCGACCCGGCCGCCGCGCGCGCCGCGCTGGCGGCCTCGGGCCTCGTGGTGGCGATGACGGCGTTCAAGGACCTCGACCAGGGCCTGGCCGACGTCGCCGACGTGCTGCTGCCGGTGGCGCCCTACACCGAGACCGCCGGCAGCTTCGTCAACGCCGAGGGCCGGCTGCAGAGCTTCCACGGCGTGGCCAAGCCCCTGGGCGAGACGCGCCCGGCCTGGAAGGTGCTGCGCGTGCTGGGCAACCTGCTCGACCTGCCGGACTTCGATTTCGAGACGGCTGAGGACGTGCGGGCCCAGGCGCTGGGCGACCCGGCGGGGCTGCCGCAGCGCCTGGACAACGCCGGGCCGCCGCTGCCGTCCACGCTGCCGGCACCCGCCGCGGCGGGCCTGGAGCGCATCGCCGACGTGCCCATCTACGGCACCGACCCGCTGGTGCGCCGCGCCGGCTCGCTGCAGCTGACGGCCGATGCCCGCCCGCCCGTGGTGGGCCTGGCGAGCGCGCTGTGGCAGCAGCTGGGCCTGGAGCCCGGCGCGAGCGTGCGCGTGCGCCAGGGCGCGGCCTCGGCCGTGCTGCCGGCGCGCGAGGACGCCAGCCTGGCGCCGACCGCGGTGCGCATCGCCGCCGGGCATGTCGCCACGGCCGGCCTGGGCCCGATGTTCGGCGCCGTCACGGTCGAGAAGGCTTGAGCGCCATGTTCGACACCGTCAACCATGTCGGCAGCGGCCTGCTCGGCCCCACGCTGTGGCTCGTGGTCTGGAGCCTGGTGAAGATCGTCGTCGTCGTGCTGCCGCTGATGATCTGCGTGGCCTACCTCACGCTGTGGGAGCGCAAGGGCATCGGCTACACCCAGATCCGGCTCGGCCCCAACCGCGTCGGCCCGCTCGGGCTGCTGCAGCCCATCGCCGATGCGGTCAAGCTGATCTTCAAGGAGATCATCCGCCCCACCGCCGCGGCCAAGGGCCTGTTCTTCCTCGGCCCGGTGCTGACGATCATGCCGGCGCTGGCGGCCTGGGCGGTGGTGCCCTTCGGGCCCGAGGTGGCGCTGGCCAACGTCAATGCCGGGCTGCTGTTCCTGATGGCCATCACCTCGATGGAGGTCTACGGCGTCATCATCGCGGGCTGGGCCAGCAATTCGAAGTACGCCTTCCTGGGCGCGCTGCGGGCCAGCGCGCAGATGGTCAGCTACGAGATCGCGATGGGCTTCTGCCTGGTCGTGGTGCTGATGGTCACTGGCAGCATGAACCTCTCCGACATCGTGATGTCGCAGGGCCGCGGCACCTTCGCCGGCCTGGGGCTCGGGTTCCTGTCCTGGAACTGGCTGCCGCTGCTGCCGATCTTCGTCGTCTACTTCATCGCCGGCCTGGCCGAGACCAACCGCCACCCCTTCGACGTGGTCGAGGGCGAGAGCGAAATCGTCGCCGGCCACATGATCGAGTACTCGGGCATGTCGTTCGCGATGTTCTTCCTGGCCGAGTACGCCAACATCATTCTCGTCAGCACGCTGTGCACGCTGATGTTCCTGGGCGGCTGGCTGCCTCCGCTGGGCTTCCTCGGCTTCGTGCCGGGCTGGATCTGGCTCGGCCTGAAGGTCTTCGTGGTGGCCACGATGTTCCTCTGGGTGCGCGCCACGTTCCCGCGCTTCCGCTACGACCAGATCATGCGCCTGGGCTGGAAGATCTTCATTCCCGTGACCCTGGTCTGGCTGGTCGTCGTCGGGCTGTGGATCGTCTCCCCCCTCAACATCTGGAAATGAGGCCGACGATGTCGAAGATCGCCGCCATCAAGGACGTCTTCTCCAGCTTCATGCTGGCCGAGCTGTTCAAGGGCATGGCGCTGACCGGGCGCTACTTCCTGTCCAAGAACATCACGATCCAGTTCCCGGAGGAGAAGACGCCGCTGTCGCCGCGCTTCCGCGGCCTGCACGCCCTGCGCCGCTACGACAACGGCGAGGAGCGCTGCATCGCCTGCAAGCTGTGCGAGGCGGTCTGCCCGGCGATGGCGATCACGATCGAGAGCGAGGTGCGCGCCGACGGCAGCCGCCGCACCAAGCGCTACGACATCGACCTCACCAAGTGCATCTTTTGCGGCTTCTGCGAGGAGAGCTGCCCGGTGGACAGCATCGTCGAGACGCACCACTTCGAGTACCACGGCGAGAAGCGCGGCGACCTCTACTTCACCAAGGACATGCTGCTGGCCGTGGGCGACCGCTACGAGGGCGAGATCGCCGCCCGCCGCGCCGCCGACGCCAAGTACCGATAAAGCCCGACACCGCCGGGCACGCCCCGCGCGGGGCGCCGCCCAGGACCTCCATGAACTCGATCACCGCACTCTTCTACGTCTTCTCGGCGGTGCTGCTGTTCGCCGCGCTGCGCGTCATCACCGCGCGCAGCACGGTGCACGCCGCGCTGTATCTGGTGCTGGCCTTCTTCAGCGCCAGCTGCGTGTGGATGCTGCTGCGGGCGGAGTTTCTGGCCATCGTGCTGGTTCTGGTGTACGTGGGCGCGGTGATGGTGCTGTTCCTGTTCGTGGTGATGATGCTGGACATCGACACCGATCGCCTGCGCGAGGGCTTCTGGCTGCACCTGCCGCTGGCCGGCCTGATCGGCGCCGTGATCGCGCTCGAGATGGCGCTGGTGCTGATGCGCGGCTTCAACCTGGATGCGCCGGCCGCCAGCGCGCACGACCTGGCCCAGGGCAACACGCGGCTGCTGGGCCTGGCGCTGTACACCCGCTACCTCTACCCGCTGCAGCTGGCGGCAGTGCTGCTGCTGGTGGCCATCGTCGCGGCCATTGCGCTGACGCTGCGCGCGCGCAAGGACAGCCGGCATCTCGACCCGGCGCAGCAGGTGAGGGCGAAGAAGGCCGACCGCGTGCGCCTGGTCAAGATGGCCGCCACCGTCGAGGCGCCCTCGGCCGCCGCCGGCGAGGGGGCCCCGCGATGAACGGCGCCCTGACCCTGGGCCACTACCTGTCGCTGGGCGGCATCCTGTTCGCGCTGTCGGTGATCGGCATCTTCCTGAACCGGCGCAACCTGATCGTGCTGCTGATGGCCATCGAGCTGATGCTGCTGGCCGTCAATCTCAACTTCATCGCCTTCTCGCACTACCTGCCGCTGGAAGCCGACCGCATGGCCGGGCAGGTGTTCGTGTTCTTCATCCTCACGGTGGCCGCGGCCGAGTCGGCCATCGGCCTGGCGATCCTGGTCGTGCTGTTCCGCAACCGCGCCTCGATCAACGTCGAAGAACTCGACGAGCTCAAGGGATGAATGTGATCCCCGCCCGCAGCGCCTTCGGCGCTCCCCCCCAGGGGAACGCCGCCAGCGACCCGGCAAAGCCGGTTCCGCGGCGGCCGCTTGGCTTTGCCGCGTTCATCGCACATTGACATGGCTTCCTCGATTTCGCAAAACCTCCTGTTGACAGTGCCGCTGGCACCCCTGGCCGGGGCGCTGCTGGCCGGCCTGGCCGGCAAGAAGATCGGCGTGCGCGGCGCGCACACCGTCACCATCCTGGGCGTGCTCGTCGCCTTCATCGGCTCGGCCCTGGTGCTGTGGCAGGTGGCCGGTGGCGCGCGCTATGCCGGCACCGTGTACCAGTGGGCCGTGCAGGGCCGGCTGGTGATGGAGGTCGGCTTCCTGGTCGACGGGCTGACGGCGATGATGATGGTGGTGGTCACCTTCGTCTCGCTGATGGTGCACGTCTACACCATCGGCTACATGGAGGGCGACCCCGGCTACCAGCGCTTCTTCGCCTACATCTCGCTGTTCACCTTCAGCATGCTGATGCTGGTGATGAGCAACAACTTCCTGCAGCTGTTCTTCGGCTGGGAGGCGGTGGGGCTGGTGAGCTACCTACTGATCGGCTTCTGGTTCAAGCGGCCCACGGCCGTGTTCGCCAACCTCAAGGCCTTCCTGGTCAACCGCGTGGGCGACCTCGGCTTCATCCTCGGCATCGGGCTGCTGCTGGCCTACGCCGGCTCGCTGAACTACGGCGAGGTGTTCGCCAAGGCGCCCGAGCTGGCCAAGATCGCGTTCGCCCAGCCGCTGTGGGGCGGCGACTGGCGGCTCGTCACCGTGGCCTGCATCTGCCTGTTCATCGGGGCCATGGGCAAGAGCGCGCAGTTTCCGCTGCATGTCTGGCTGCCCGACTCGATGGAAGGCCCGACGCCCATCTCGGCCCTGATCCACGCCGCCACCATGGTCACGGCGGGCATCTTCATGGTGGCGCGCATGTCGCCGCTGTTCGAGCTGTCGGACACGGCGCTCAACTTCGTGCTGGTGATCGGCTCGATCACGGCGTTGTTCATGGGCTTCCTGGGCATGATCCAGAACGACATCAAGCGCGTCGTCGCCTACTCCACGCTCAGCCAGCTCGGCTACATGACGGTGGCCCTCGGCGCCAGCGCCTATTCGGCCGCCGTGTTCCACCTCATGACGCACGCCTTCTTCAAGGCCCTGCTGTTCCTGGGCGCGGGCTCGGTGATCATGGGCATGCACCACGACCAGGACATCCGCAACATGGGCGGCCTGCGCCGCTACATGCCGATCACCTGGATCACCTCGCTGCTGGGCAGTCTGGCGCTGATCGGCACACCGCTGTTCGCGGGGTTCTACAGCAAGGACAGCATCATCGAGGCGGTCGGCCTGACCCACCTGCCGGGCACGCCCTTCGCGGTGTTCGCCGTCACGGCCAGCGTGTTCGTGACGGCGTTCTACTCGTTCCGGATGTACTTCCTGGTCTTCCACGGCCCCGAGCGGTTCCGCCACAAGCCGCACCCGCCCGAAGCCCACGGCGACGACGCGCAGGGGCACGCCGACCAGGGCCAGCATGCCGACCCTGCCAACCACGGTGTCCATGGCGACCACGGCGCCCATGGCAGCCATGAGGCCCACGACGCCACGCCGCACGAATCGCCCTGGGTCGTGACCGCGCCGCTGGTGCTGCTGGCCATCCCCTCGGTGCTGATCGGCTTCCTCACCATCGGCCCGATGCTGTACGGCAGTTTCTTCGCCGACTCGATCTTCGTCGACAGCACCGCGCACCCGGCGATGAAGCGGCTGGCCGAGGAATACCACGGCCCCTCGGCGATGGCGCTGCACGCGCTGGCCGGCCTGCCGTTCTGGCTGGCGCTGGCGGGCGTGGCCACGGCGGCGTGGTTCTACCTGCTGCAGCCGTCCATCCCCGCGGCGCTGGCGCGCCGCTTCGCGCCGTTGATGCGGCTGCTGCAGAACAAGTACTACCTGGACTGGTTCAACGAGCATGTGCTGGCCGCGGGGGCGCGCGCCGTCGGGCGCTTCCTGTGGCGGCGCGGCGACGTGGGCCTGATCGACGGCGCCCTGGTCGACGGCTCGGCCGGCATGGTGCGGCGCTTCGCCGGCGTGGTGCGGCAGGCCCAGAGCGGCCACCTGTACCAGTACGCGCTGGTCATGGTCCTGGGCATCTTCGGGCTGCTCACCTGGACGCTGTGGCCCTACCTCGGCGCGCTCATGCGCTGAAGGCGCCGAGGCCCGCCGCCCCCGGCCCCCAGAAGAACAACGGGAAGAGAGAGAGTCGAAGATGGGTTTGCTGAGCATCGCGATCTGGCTGCCGATCGCCTTCGGCGTGCTGCTGCTCGCGCTCGGGCGGGACGCGCAGGCGGGCGTGGTGCGGGTGACGGCACTGATCGGCGCCGTGGCCTCGTTCGCGGTCACGATTCCGCTCGTCACCGGCTTCGACCCCGGCACCGCAGCGATGCAGTTCCAGGAGGCGCTGCCCTGGATCGACCGCTTCAACATGAAGTACCGGCTGGGCGTGGACGGCCTGTCGCTGTGGTTCGTGCCGCTGACGGCCTTCATCACCGTGATCGTCGTGATCTCGGCCTGGAAGGTGGTCACCGAGCGCGTGGCCTCCTACATGGGGGCCTTCCTCATCCTGTCGGGCCTGCTGGTGGGCGTGTTCTGTGCCCTCGATGGCATGCTGTTCTACGTCTTCTTCGAGGCCACGCTGATCCCGATGTACCTGATCATCGGCGTCTGGGGCGGGCCGCGGCGGGTCTACGCGGCCTTCAAGTTCTTCCTCTACACGCTGCTGGGCTCGCTGCTGATGCTGGTGGCCCTGGTCTACCTCTACTTCAAGAGCGGCGGCAGCTTCGACATCCTGGCCTGGCACCGGCTGCCGCTGCCGCTGCCGGCGCAGGCGCTGCTGTTCTTCGCCTTCTTCGCCGCCTTCTCGGTCAAGGTGCCGATGTGGCCGGTGCATACCTGGCTGCCCGATGCCCACGTCGAGGCACCCACCGGCGGCTCGGTGGTGCTGGCGGCGATCATGCTCAAGCTGGGCGCGTACGGCTTCCTGCGCTTCTCGCTGCCCATCGCCCCCGACGCCGCGCGCGACTATGCCGGCTTCATGATCGCGCTCAGCCTCGTGGCGGTGGTCTACATCGGCCTGGTGGCGCTGGTGCAGCAGGACATGAAGAAGCTCGTCGCCTACAGCTCGATCGCTCACATGGGCTTCGTGACCCTGGGCTTCTTCATCTTCAACGGCCTGGGCGCCAGCGGCGCCATCGTGCAGATGATCAGCCACGGCTTCGTCTCGGGCGCCATGTTCCTGTGCATCGGCGTGCTCTACGACCGCGTGCATTCGCGCGAGATCTCGGCCTACGGCGGCGTGGCCAACACCATGCCGCGGTTTGCCGCCTTCGCGATGCTGTTCGCGATGGCCAACTGCGGCCTGCCCGGCACCGCCGGCTTCGTCGGCGAGTGGATGGTGATCCTGGGCGCGGTGCAGCGCAACTTCTGGATCGCGGCCGCGGCGGCCACCACCTTGGTGTTCGGCGCCGGCTACACGCTGTGGATGGTCAAGCGCGTCTACTTCGGCGAGGTCGCCAACGAGCATGTGCGCACCCTGCAGGACCTCGACGGCCGCGAATTCTTCATGCTGGCGCTGCTGGCGGCGGCGGTGCTGTGGATGGGGCTCTACCCCAAGCCTTTCACCGACGTGATGAACGTCTCGGTGGACGCGCTGCTGCGGCAGGTCGCCGCCGGCAAGCTGCACTGAAGCGGGCCGGCCGCGGCGCGAGAACCCCAACGACATGGCTGCAATGAACTGGTCCGTCATCCTCCCCGAGATCTGGCTATTGCTGGCCGCCTGCGCCGTGCTGCTGGTCGACCTCTACAGCCGCGACCCGCTGCGGCGGCCGGCGTTCTGGCTCACGCAGGCCAGCGTGGCGGTGTTCGCGGCGCTGCAGTACGCGGCCTATGCCAGCGGCAAGACCGGCTACGGCCTGCAGGGCCTGGTCGTCTCCGACCCCATGGGCCGGCTGCTGGCCGTGTTCGCGGCGCTGGCCACGATGGTCACGCTGGGCTACGCCCGGCCCACGCTGGCCGCGCGCGACATGCTGCAGGGCGAGTTCTTCATGCTGGCGCTGTTCGCGCTGCTGGGCATCTCGGTGATGTGTTCGGCCAACCACTTCCTGGTGCTGTACCTGGGCCTGGAAGTCATGAGCCTGTCGCTGTACGCGCTGACCGCGCTGCGCCGCGACCATGCCGTGGCCACCGAGGCGGCGATGAAGTACTTCGTGCTCGGCGCGCTGGCCAGCGGCTTCCTGCTCTACGGCCTGTCGATGATGTACGGCGCCACCGGCTCGCTCGAGATCCCGCGCGTCTTCGAGCGCATCGCCGGCGGCCGCATCAACCCCGAGGTGCTGGTGCTGGGCGTGGTGTTCGTGGTCGCCGGGGTGGGCTTCAAGCTCGGCGCCGCGCCTTTCCACATGTGGGTGCCCGACGTCTACCAGGGCGCCCCGACCTCGGCCACGCTGCTGATCGGCGCGGCGCCCAAGTTCGCCGCCTTCGCGATCACGATCCGGCTGCTGGTCGAGGGCATGCTCGGCCTGGCGGCAGACTGGCAGCCGATGTTCGTCGTGCTGGCCCTGTGCTCGCTGGCGGTGGGCAACCTGGCGGCGATCGCGCAGACCAACCTCAAGCGCATGCTGGCCTACTCGACCATCGCGCAGACCGGCTTCATCGTGCTGGCCCTGAGCTGCGGCGTCACCCGCGGCAGCACGCTGGCGGCCGGCAACGCCTACAGCTCGGCGATGTTCTACCTGGTGGCCTACGTGCTCACCACGCTGGGCACCTTCGGCCTGATCATGTACCTCTCGCGCCAGGGCTTCGAGAGCGAGGAGATCGCCGACTTCGCCGGCCTGGCGCGGCGCAGCCCCTGGCTGGCGGGGGTGATGACGGTGTTCATGTTCTCGCTGGCGGGCGTGCCGCCGATGGTGGGCTTCTTCGCCAAGCTCGCGGTCATCCAGGCCCTGGTCGCCACCAACCTGGCCGGCAACGTCGTCCTCGCGGTGGCGGCGGTGCTGTTCTCGCTGGTCGGCGCCTTCTACTACCTGCGCGTGGTCAAGGTGATGTGGTTCGACGAGCCGGTGCAGACGGCGGCCATCGAGCGCAGCGCCGGCGTCGGCGCGCTGCTGGCGGCCAACGGCCTGGCGGTGCTGCTGTTCGGGCCCTTCGCCGGCGGCCTGCTGGCGATGTGCCGCGACGCCATCGTCGCCGCGCTCACCACCTGAGCCGCCACGCCATGGCCGGCCAGTCCCCCGAGGCGACCGCGGGCGACGCACATCTGCTCGAGCAGCGCCTGTCGGGCCAGGTGCTGCTCTCGGGCGGCTTCCTAGAGGTGCGGCGCGACCAGGTCCGCCTGCCCGACGGCAGCACCGCCTCGCGCGAGTACATCCTGCACCCCGGCGCGGTGGCGGTGATCCCGTTGCTCGACGACGGCCGCGTGGTGCTCGTGCGTCAGTACCGCTACCCGCTGGCCAAGGTGCTGCTCGAATGGCCGGCCGGCAAGCTCGAGGCGGGCGAGGCGCAGCTGGCCTGCGCGATGCGCGAGCTGCAGGAGGAGACCGGCTACACCGCGGCCGAATGGGCCTACGGCGGCGAGATCCACAACGCCGCGGCCTACTCCAGCGAGAGCATCTGGCTGTGGTTCGCGCGCGGCCTGCGGCCGGGGCCGACCCGGCTCGACGAAGGCGAATTCGTCGAGACGGTGCGCATGACGCCCGACGAGCTCGAGGCGCTCGATCGGCAGGGCGGGCTGCCCGACGTCAAGACGCAGATCGGCCTGGCCTGGCTGCGCCGTGCCATGCTCGGCACGCGGCCCTGGCACTGGCGCAGCGCCGAGGAGGCCGCCCGCCTATGATGGCCTGGCCATGAAAGTGCTGGACCTGCGCTGCGCCAACGGCCACGGCTTCGAAGGCTGGTTCGCCAGCGACGACGACTACATGGACCAGAACGGCCGCGGCCTGATCGAGTGTCCGCTGTGTGCCGACCGGGTCATCTCGCGGCTGCCCTCGGCGCCGCGGCTGAACCTCTCGGGCGCGCGCGAGCCGGCGCCACCGGCCGGGGCCCTGGCGTCGCGGGCCGCGCCCGCGCCGGCCGACCTGCAGGCGGCCTGGCTGGCCGGCGTGCGCGAGCTGCTGGCCCGCACCGAGGACGTCGGCCTGCGATTTGCCGAAGAGGCGCGCCGCATCCACTACGGCGAGGCCGAGGCGCGCGGCATCCGCGGCCAGGCCACGCCCGAGCAGCGCGAGGCCCTGCGCGAGGAAGGCATCGAGACGGTGGCGATCCCGCTGCCGCGCGCCCTCGAGGGGCCGCTGCAGTAGAGGCGCCATCGGCTCAGGCGCCGCTGCAGGGCCGCGCCCCGACGATCCCGTCAAAGCACGCGGCCCGGGTTCAGCAGGCCCTGGGGATCGAGCGCGGCCTTGATCGACCGCATCAGCCGCAGCGCCACCGGCGACTTCCGCGCCGCCAACTCGTCGCGCTTGAGCGCGCCGATGCCGTGCTCGGCCGAGAAGCTGCCGCCGGCGGCCGCCACGGCGTCGAACACCAGCGCATTGACGGCGGCCTCGTGCTCGGCCAGGAAGCGCGCGCCATCGGCACCGGCCGGGGCCTGCACGTTGTAGTGCAGGTTGCCGTCGCCCAGGTGGCCGAAGTTGACCAGGCGCACCCCTGCAAAGCGCTGCTGCAGCGCGGCGTCGGTGGCGGCGCAGAAGGCCGCGATGGCCGACACCGGCAGCGAGATGTCGTGCTTGACGTTCAGCCCCTCCTGGGCCTGCGCCAGCGGGATGCTCTCGCGCAGCTGCCACAGCGAGCGCGACTGCGCCAGGCTCGTGGCCACCACCGCATCGCCCGCGCAGCCGGCCTCCAGGGCGGCCGCCAGCAGGGCTTCCAGGCGCTGCTGGGCCTGCGCCTGGCCCTCGCTGTCGCTGCATTCGAGCAGCACCGTCCAGGCCGCCCCGGGCAGCGGCTGCGGCAGCGCCGGGAAGTGGCTCGCCACGAGCTCGAGCGCGAAGCGGCCCATCAGCTCGAATCCGGTCAGCGCTTCGGCCAGGCGCGAGCGCGCCAGCCCGAGCAGCGCCACCGCCTCGGCCGGCGAGGCACAGGCCGCCAGCGCCGTGGACGTGGCCGCGGGCAACGGTGCCAGCTTCATCGTCGCCGCGGTGATCAGGCCCAGCGTGCCCTCGCTGCCGATGAACAGGTCGCGCAGGTCGTAGCCGGTGTTGTCCTTTCGCAGGCCCGACAGGCCGCTCCAGACCTCGCCCTGCGCCGTCACCACCTCCAGGCCCAGGCACAGGTCGCGCGCATTGCCCCAGCGCAGCACCTGGGTGCCGCCGGCGTTGGTGGCCAGGTTGCCGCCCAGGGTGCAGCTGCCCTCGGCGGCCAGGCTCAGCGGCAGCAGCAGGCCCTGCTCGCGCGCCGCGGCCTGCAGCGCCTGCAGCACGCAGCCGGCCTCGGCCGTGAGCGTGAGGTTGGCGGCGTCGATGGCCCGCAGCCGGTTCAGGCGCTGCAGGCTCAGCAGCACCTGGGTGCCGCTGGCGTCGGGCACGCCGCCGCCGACCAGGCCGGTGTTGCCGCCCTGGGCCACGATGGGCGCGCCGTGCGTGGCGCAGGCCCGCACGACCGCGGCCACCTCGGCCGTGTCGGCCGGGCGCACCACCGCCAGCGCGCGGCCACGCCAGCGGCGGCGCCAGTCGAGCTCGTAGGCCGAGAGGTCGCCCTCGGTCAGCACCTGCGCGGCGCCGACGGCCTGGCGCAGCGCGGCCAGCAGCGTCAAGCGGCCGCCTCCGCCGGCGCCGCGCGCAGCCGCACGCGCACGTAAAGCGCGCAGGCGGCGAACAGCAGCAGCGACAGCGCGACCTCGGCCACGGCCAGCGCGGCGCCCAGGCCGTGCTCGCTGGTGGCGCGCACCACGCCTTCCATGAAGTACAGCCACACCAGCAGCGCGAGCCAGCGGAAGGTCACCATCCGGTGGCGCAGCAGGCCCAGCACGCAGGGCAGCAGCGGCAGCACCTTCAGCGCCAGCGTGCCGCGGCCGGTGGGGGCCAGCCAGAGCTCCCAGGCCAGGCCGAGCCCGATCAGCCCCACCAGCCCGGCCAGCGCCATCGCGCGGGCCAGGCGCACCCAGGGGCCGGGCCGGGGGGGCGGGGTCATGCTGGCATCATAGCCAGCATGCACTCAGACAGCTCCGGCCCGCCGCGCTGGGAAGCGCGGGCGGTCACGGTCCTGGCGACGTTGCGTTCCTGGCCCTGGCTCACCACGCTGCGCGCCCTGCGCCGCCGCTTCCGCGAGGACCGGCTCGCCGTCACTGCCGGCAGCCTCACCTTCACCACCCTGATCGCGCTGGTGCCACTGCTGACGGTGATGCTGGCGGTGTTCACCGCCTTCCCGATGTTCTCGGGCTTCGAGGCCTCGCTGAACAAGTACTTCCTGCAGCACCTGGTGCCCGACAACATCGCGCGGCCGGTGCTGATGTCGCTGACGATGTTCGCGGCCAAGGCGCGCCGCATCGGCGCCGTGGGCGTGCTGCTGCTGGCCGTGACGGCACTGGCCCTGGCGCTGACCATCGACCGCACGCTCAACGACCTGTGGCGGGTGCGCAAGCCGCGGCCCCTGGCGCAGCGGCTGCTGGTCTACTGGGCCGGCATCTCGCTCGGTCCGCTGGCGCTCGGGGTCAGCCTGTCGCTCACCTCGTACGTGCTGTCGGCTTCGCGCGGGCTGGTCTCGGCGCTGCCGGGGGGCCTGGGGGTGCTGCTGGAGCTGTCGCAGTTCCTGATCTTCGCCGCCGCCACGGCGGCGCTGTTCCACTTCGTGCCCAACACCACGGTGCGCTGGCGCCACGCCTGGGCCGGCGGGCTGTTCGTGGCCCTGGCCTTCGAGCTGGCCAAGCGCGGCCTGGCCTGGTACGTGCAGACCGTGCCCACCTACGCGGCCGTCTACGGCGCCTTCGCCACCGTGCCGATCCTGCTGCTGTGGATCTACTTCGGCTGGGTCATCATGCTGATGGGCGCCTCGATCGCGGCCGACGCGCCGGGCCTGGAGATGCGGGTCGCCAGGCTGGTGCCCACGCCGGGCTGGCGCTTCGAGCTGGCGCTGGCGGCGCTGCGGCTGCTGGCCGCGGCGCGGCAGGGAACGCCGCGCGGCCGCTCGCTGGCCGAGCTGGCCGAGCGCATGCAGGTCGACCCGGTGCAGCTCGAGCCGGTGCTGGACCTGCTGGTGGCGATGGACTGGGTGGCGCGGCTCGAAGAGACCGGGGCGGGCACCGCCGGCCCGCGCCACGTGCTGCTGTGCGATCCCGCGGTCACGCTGCTGGCCCCGCTGGCCGACCGGCTGCTGCTGGCGCCGGGCCCGGCCTCGCAGGCGTTCCGCCGGCGTGCCGGGCTGGACGCGCAGACCCTGGCCGAAGGGCTGGCCGGGCCGGGTCCGGACTAGGCCAAGGCCTGCCGCAGCGCCGCCAGCACGGCGTCGGGCGCCTCGGCCATCAGCGCGTGGCCGGCCGGCACCCGGTGCACCTGCGCCTTCAGCCGCGCGGCCAGCTCGTCGGCGGCCCGGGGCGGCGTCATCCGGTCGGCGCTGCCCAGCACCAGATGCACGGGGCAGGTCAGGCGGGCCGCCGCTGCCGCGGCGCTGTCGTAGCCGTTGCAGGCCGCGAAGTCGGTGTGGAAGAGCTGCGCGTCGCCCTGCGCCTGCAGCACGCGGCGCATCAGCGCCCGGCTGCCGCCGCGCAGCCAGCTGCCGGGGCCGGGGAAAGAAGGCTTGGCCGCCAGCGTCGAGTGCGACCAGGCCACCACCTGGTCGATCGCCCGCAGCGGCTCGTCGCGCGCGGCCTGCAGCAGCGCCGGCGACACCTTCATCGGGTAGGCCGTGCCGAGCATGACGAGCCGCGTCGCGCGCTCGGGGGCCTGCGCCGCGGCGGCCAGGGCCGCCAGCGAGCCCATGCTGTGGCCGGCCAGGGCTGCGCGCTGCACGCCGGCAGCGTCGAGCAGGGCCAGCAACCAGGCCCCCATCGCCTCGACGCTGGCCAGGGCCGGCCCCGCGCTGCGCCCATGGCCGGGAAGGTCGGGTGCCAGCACCGCGCGGCCGTGGTGCGCGAACCAGCGTGCGAGCAGGTTCCACACGCCATGGTCGTTGAGCGCGCCATGCACCAGCACCAGGCAGGGCAGGGCGGGATCGAAGGCCTTGCCGCCGGTGTAGGCGTAGGCCTCGCGGCCGTCGACGCTGAGCTTCATGCCGCCTTCTCGGAGGCCTTCAGGGCCTGCTTCAGGTCGTCGACCAGGTCGTCGGGGTCTTCCAGGCCGATGCTCAGGCGGATCGTGCCGGGCGCGATGCCGGCCGCCGCCAGCGCCGCATCGTCCATCCGGAAATGCGTGGTCGATGCGGGGTGGATCACGAGCGAGCGGCAGTCGCCCACGTTGGCCAGGTGCGAGAACAGCTTCAGCGCCTCGATGAAGGCCTGGCCCTGCCGGCGCGAGCCCTCGAGGTCGAAGCTGAACACCGCGCCGCAGCCGCGCGGCAGCAGCCGCCGGGCCAGCGCGTGGCTGGGGTGGCCTTCGAGCTCGGGGTAGCCGACGCGGGCCACCCTGGGCTGCGCGGCCAGGAACTCGACCACGCGGCGCGTGTTGGCCACGTGGCGCGCCATCCGCAGCGGCAGGGTCTCGATGCCCTGCAGCAGCAGCCAGGCGGTGTGCGGGCTCATGCAGGCGCCGAAGTCGCGCAGGCCCTCGCGCCGCGCACGCAGCAGGAAGGCGCCCTCGGCGCTCTCTTCGCTGAACACCATGCCGTGAAAGCCCGCGTAGGGCTGGTTCAACTCGGGGAAGCGCTCGGCCCGCGACCAGTCGAAGCTGCCGCCGTCGACCAGCAGGCCGCCGATGACGGTGCCGTGCCCGCCCAGGAACTTGGTCGCCGAATGGAACACCAGGTCGGCGCCATGCGCGAAGGGCTGCATCAGCCAGGGCGTGGTGAAGGTGCTGTCCACCAGCAGCGGCACGCCGGCCCCGTGGGCGATGCCGGCCACGGCGGGGATGTCCAGCACCTCCAGCCCCGGGTTGCCCAGGGTCTCGCCGAACAGCAGCCGGGTCTCGGGCCGCACGGCCGCGCGCCAGCCGTCGATGTCGCCCGGGCGCACGAAGGTCGTGGCGATGCCGAAGCGCGCCAGCGTGTAGTGCAGCAGGTTGTGGCTGCCGCCGTACAGCGCCGAGCTGGCCACGATGTGCGCGCCGGCGCCGGCGAGGGTGGCGATCGCCAGGTGCAGCGCGGCCTGGCCGCTGGCGGTGGCGATGGCGCCGATGCCGCCTTCCAGCGCCGCGATGCGCTCTTCCAGCACCGCGTTGGTGGGGTTGCTGATCCGGCTGTAGACATGCCCGGCGCGTTCGAGGTTGAACAGGCTGGCGGCATGCTCGCTGCTCTCGAACACGAAGCTGGTGCTGAGGTGGATCGGCACCGCACGCGCGCCGGTGGCGGGGTCGGGCGCGGCGCCGGCGTGCAGCGCCAGGGTGTCGAAGCCGGGGTCGGACGGGCCGGGCATGGGGCTCCTTCGCAGCGGGTCGGGGCCCGAGGGGGCGGGGCAGGCCCGGGGCAGGACCGGGGGGACCGAGTCGGGGTGGGATCGGGGCCAGGATTGTGGGCTATATTGGCCCGAGCCCGCGTCGGGCCGCCCCCGCCTCGACGAGGCACCAGCGCCGCCATGAAAGTCTCCGACATCCTGCGCGTCAAGGGCAACACGCTCTACACCGTGCACCCCGACCAGACCCTGGCCGAAGCGGCCCGCACCATGGCCGAGCTCGACATCGGCTCGCTGGTGGTGATGGAGCACGGCGACCTGGTGGGCATGCTGACCTTTCGCGAGGTCATCGGCGCCGTGGTGGCCAACGGGGGCAGCCTGGGCCAGCGCCATGTGCGCTCGGTGATGGACGACGCGCCGTTGACCTGCACGCCCGAGACCGAGATCGACGAGGTGCGGCGCATGATGCTGCAGCGCCATGCCCGCTACATGCCGGTGCTGGAGCAGCGCACGCTGATGGGCGTGATCTCGTTCTACGACGTGGCCAAGACCGTGGTCGATGCGCAGGACTTCGAGAACCGCATGCTCAAGGCCTACATCCGCGACTGGCCGGCTGAAACTGGCGCCCAGGCGCGCTAGCTGGGGCCCCCAAGCTCGCTGGCGCTCGCCACCCCCGAGGGGGGCGAGCCGGACTTGAAACAGTCCTGAGGACTGTTTCACGCCTGCGAGCGACTGCGGCGTCCTCGCCGCAGGCCGTCCGCCGACGGCCCGGCACAGCCGGTTCCGTGGCGGGAAGCCGGGTGAAGCCTAAAATTCCCTTGTCATGTCCGGCAGCACCTTCGGCGAGCTCTTCCGCGTCACCAACTTCGGCGAGAGCCACGGCCCGGCCATCGGCTGCGTGATCGACGGCTGCCCGCCCGGGCTGGCACTGGCCGAGGCCGACATCCAGGTCCAGCTCGACCGCCGCCGCCCCGGCACCAGCCGGCACGTGACGCAGCGCAACGAGCCCGACGCGGTGGAGATCCTCTCGGGCGTCTACGAGGGGCTGACCACGGGCACGCCGATCGCGCTCCTGATCCGCAACACCGACCCGCGCAGCAAGGACTACGGCAACCTGCTCGACACCTTCCGCCCCGGCCATGCCGACTACACCTATTGGCGCAAGTACGGGCACCGCGACCCGCGCGGCGGCGGCCGCTCCTCGGCGCGGCTGACGGCGCCGATGGTGGCCGCCGGGGCCGTGGCCCGAAAGTGGCTGCAGCGGGTGCACGGCACCACGTTCACGGGCTGGATGAGCGCCCTGGGCGACATCGAGATCCCGTACGTCGGCGCCGAGCACATCGCCGCCAACCCGTTCTTCGCCCCGAATGCCGAGATCGTGCCGCGGCTCGAGGCCCACATGGACGCACTGCGCAAGGCCGGCGACAGCTGCGGCGCCCGCATCGAGGTGCGCGCCGCCGGCGTGCCCGCCGGCCTGGGCGAGCCGCTGTTCGACAAGCTCGATGCCGACATCGCCTACGCGATGATGGGCATCAACGCCGTCAAGGGCGTGGAGATCGGCAGCGGTTTCGGCTGCGTGGCCGAGCGCGGCAGCGAGCACGGCGACGCGCTCACGCCCGAGGGCTTCGCCAGCAACCATGCCGGCGGCGTGCTCGGCGGCATCAGCACCGGGCAGGACCTGGTGGTGCGCATCGCCGTCAAGCCCACCAGCTCGATCCGCACGCCGCGGCCCTCGATCGACCGCAGCGGCGCGGCCACCGTGGTCGAGACCCACGGCCGCCACGACCCCTGCGTGGGCATCCGCGCCACCCCCATCGCCGAGGCCATGCTGGCCCTGGTGGTGATGGACCATGCGCTGCGCCAGCGCGCGCAGTGCGGCGACGTGCGGCTGCCCGTGCCGCCGATTGCGGCCGCGCGGCCCTGAGCACCCGCCCGCCGCGCCCTTCAGTCGCCGCCCGGGCGGCCGATATCAGCGCAGACCCGCAACGGGAGGCGGGCCGTGCGCATGTTCTTCGACCTCGCCGCCGCCGAATCGCCCCAGGTTGCCGCCCCGCCGCCGGCGGCCGGGCGCGGCAGCGGCCACCGCCGCCTGCGCCTGGCGATGTACGGGGCCTTCGCCGCCGTCGCGGTGGCGATGCTGGCGCAGGGCCTGGGCACGCTGCGCGAGGACCAGCGCCGCATCGACAACGGCCGCCTCATCGACGAAGCCGCCCAGCAGCGTGCCGAGCTCGAAGAGATCGGCCGCGCGGCGGCGCTGCTGGCCCTGGCCGACCCGGCGCAGCGCCCGCTGCGCGCCCGGGAGCTGGGCAGCGAGCTCGATCACGTGGACGATGCCGGCCAGGCCATCCAGTCGCTGCTGGTGCGGCAGATCCAGGCCGGTGACGACGGCAGCGACGAGCTGAACCGGCTCTGGCAGGCTTGGCGCGAGGCCAATGCCCAGTTGGCGTCCAGCGGCCAGGCGCTGCTGCAGGGCCTGGCCGAGGGCGACGGAGCCGGCGTGGCCGGCGCCAGCGGCGTGGCCGGCACCCGGCAGCGCCAGCAGCGCCTGCAAGACGACATCGAGCCGGCCCTGCACGCGGCACAGGCCTTTGCCGACCGCCTGCGCCGGGCCGACGCCGAGCGCGCGCAGTCGCTGCACGCCAAGGTGCGCTGGGGCATGCTGGGCATGCTGGCGCTGCTGGCGCTGCTCGCCGCCGCGGTGGTCGAGCCCAGCGCGCGATCGATCCGCCGCCATGCGCGGCGGCTGCACGAGCAGGCGGCCGAGCTGCAGCGCCTGGCGCTGGTGGCCGAGCACACCTCGGCCCTGGTGCTGATCAGCGACCGCGACGACCGCATCCTGTGGGTGAACGCGGCCTTCGAGCGCCTGACGGGCTGGACGCTCGCGGCCGCCGCAGGGCGCAGCCCGGACGCCCTGCTGGCCAGCCCGCTGGCCGACGCGGCGGTGCTCGCGCGGGTGCAGGTGGCGGTGCGCGTGGGCCGCGGCGTGCGCCAGGAGTGGCTGCACCGCTCGCGCGACGGCGTGGACCTCTGGCTCGATGTCGACCTGCGGCCGCTGCGCGACGAACACAACGCGCTCACCGGCTTCGTGCGCGTGTGCAGCGACGTCAGCGCGCGCGCGCAGCAGCAGGCCAAGCTGCAGGCGCTGTGGGCGGCGCTGCCCACGGGCGTGATGGTGCTGGGCGCCGACGGCAGCATCGTCGATGTCAACCGCGCGGCCGAGCGGATGCTGGGCCAGAGCCTGGCCGAGCTGCGCGGCCGAAGCGCCGACGACCCGCTCTGGCAGGCGCTGCGCGACGACGGCACGCCCTACGAGGGCGCCGACCTGCCGGCCATGCGCACCCTGGCCAGCGGCGAGCCGCAGCGCAACCAGACACTGGGCGTGCACACGCCCGAGGGCGAGCTGCGCTGGCTGCTCGTCAACACCGAGCCGCAGCGCGACCTCACGGGGCAGGTGACCGGTGTCGTGGCCTGCTTCGGCGACGTCACCGAAAGCCGCGCCCTGCAGGAGCGGCTCAGCGACAGCGCCCGCACCGACGCCCTCACGCGGCTGCCCAACCGGGTGGTGGTGATGGAGCGGCTGCAGCGCGCCATCGAGCATGCGCGGCGCCATGCCGGCTACGGCTTCGCCGTGCTGTTCATGGACCTGGACCGCTTCAAGCAGGTCAACGACACGCTGGGCCATGGGGCCGGCGACGAGCTGCTGCGCCAGGTGGCGGCGCGGCTGGAGCGCTCGCTGCGCCCGGGCGACGCGGTGGCGCGGATGGACGCGGCGCAGAAGCTGGCCGCGCGCCTGGGCGGCGACGAGTTCGTGGTCGTGCTCGAGGGCGTGCACGACGCCGAGACCGCGCGCGCCGTCGCCCAGCGCCTGCTGGCCGACCTGGGCGAGCCCTACCTGATCGAGAACCAGCCGCTGCACGGCGGCATGAGCGTGGGCATCGTGCTCGTCACCCACGCCGGGGTGCCGCGCGAGGCCGACGCCGAGGCCGTCGCCGAGACCGTGCTGCGCAACGCCGACACGGCAATGTACGAGGCCAAGCGCGGCGGCCGCGGCCACGCCGTGCTGTTCGACGAGTCCATGCACGAGCGCGTGGTGCGCGCGCTGGCGCTGGAGACCGACCTGCGCCAGGCCCTGGCGGCCGACGAACTGTTCGTCGTCTACCAGCCGGTGGTGGCGCTGGCGCAGCGCGCCCACTACGAGGTCGAGGCCCTGGTGCGCTGGCGCCACCCGGTGCGCGGCCTGATCGCGCCGGCCGAGTTCATCGGCGTGGCCGAGGAATGCGGCCTCATCGATGCCATCGGCGAGCGCGTGCTGCACCTGGCCTGCCACCAGTTCATGGCCTGGCAGCGCGAGCTCGGGCCGGCCGCGCCGCGCGGCCTGGCGGTGAACCTGTCGCGGGCCCAGCTGGCGCGCGCGGCCCTGGTGGGCGAGGTGGCCGCCCGGCTGCGCGAGGTCGGCATGCCGCCGGCGGCGCTGCAGTTCGAGATCACCGAAAGCCTGGCGGCGCAGGACGAGCGCGTGCAGGCCACGCTGCGCGAGCTCAAGGGCCTGGGCGTGCGGCTGGCGCTGGACGACTTCGGCACCGGCTATTCGAGCCTGGCCTGCCTGCACCAGATGCCGGTGGACACGGTCAAGATCGACCGCAGCTTCGTGCGCCACGCCGAGACGGTCGAATACCACCGGGTGCTGATCGAGGCCACCATCCGCGTCGCCCGCACCCTGGGCATGCGCACCGTGGCCGAGGGCATCGAGACCGACGGCCAGGCCACGCTGATGCAGGCCCTGGCCTGCGACCACGGGCAGGGCTTCCTGTTCAGCCGGCCGCTGGAAGCCCCGGCGCTGGCCGAGTGGGCACGGCAGCAGGCCGAGCCCCCGGCACCGGCGCAATCCCAGGCGCAGGCGCTGCTGATCGGCTGACGCGCGGCCCGTGCAGGCCCGCCGCGCGAGTCGGCCGGACCGCCCGTGACATCGGCTCAGCCCGGCTTGACGAAGCGCAGCGCGAAGCGGTCGGTGGGCGCGCCGTCCATCTTGAAGAACGGCAGCGTGTGCGGGTCGTCGGCGCGGCGCCAGGCCATCGATTCCTGCTCGAGGCGGAAGCCCGCCGCCTCGACCTCGGCCCGCAGCACCGGCTCTTCGATGCGGTGCAGGGTCTTGGTGTCCTGCAGGCCGTGGCCGGCCGCGGCGGCGTGGTCGATCACCACCAGGTGGCCACCCGGGCGCAGGGCGTCGAACAGCGCCCGGTTCATGCGCGCGCGGTCGGTGGGCGTGTTGACCACGTCGTGGTAGGCGAGCACGAAGGTGATCAGGTCCAGCCGCGGGGCCGTGGCCGGCCAGGGGTCGTCGAAGGGCCGCAGCAGCGGCACGAGGTTGGCCTGCGGATGCTCGGCCAGGCGCTTGGCCAGCGCGGCGCTGGGGGCCGGGTTCTGGGCCCAGACGCGGCCCTGCGGGCCCACAGCCAGCGCCATCAGCTGCGCCGTGTAGCCGCCCTCGGACGCGATGTCGAGCACCTTCATCCCGGGCCG
Organism: Burkholderiales bacterium; assembly: GCA_028871575.1. Taxonomy (GTDB): domain Bacteria; phylum Pseudomonadota; class Gammaproteobacteria; order Burkholderiales; family Burkholderiaceae_C; genus Rubrivivax. The sequence goes on from JAGWMW010000004.1 coordinate 35,432, forward strand.
CACCTGCGTCAGGCGCAGCAGCTCCAGCGGCTGGCGGCCGGCGTCGGCCCGGCGGTCGGCCTCGGTGCGCAGCGGGCTGGCCAGCAGCGCCAGCGGCAGGACCGCCTCGGTGCTCAGATGGGCCGGCGCGGGCGCGGCCTGGGCCATCGCCGCGGGCGGCCCCAGGACGGCCGCGACCAGCAGCAGCAGGGCGCCCAGGCGGGCACCGGCGCGGCGCGGGACGCCGCGGAGGGAGCGAATGCAGGCAGGGGCTGAGGCGGGCTTCATGCCGCCATTGTGGCCGGCAGCGCCCGCGCCGCTCAGGACAGGGCCTGCTCGATCTCGGAGAAGCTGCTGGCGATCGGCGTGAGCTCGATCGGCTCGCCCAGCTGGCGCTCGATCTGGGTGCGCGAGACCAGGCCGCGCACGCGCCGCGGCGTGCCGTCGGCCGGCGTCTCCAGCACCAGCAGGTGCTGGTGCCCGAAGCGCTTCAGCGTGGCCACCGCATCGCCCACGGTGGCGCCCTGCAGCCGCTCGAAGGCCACGGCCTCCAGCCGGTCCAGCGGCGTCATCACGTCGGCCACCGAGAGCTCGTCGTAGCGCAGGCCGCGCTCGTGCACGATCTGCATCGGCTTGGCGCCGCGCAGGTCGGTGGCCGTGATCAGGCCGGCGAAGGCCGGCATGTCGGTCACGACGAAGAGCATGCGCACGCCCTGGTAGATCATCTGCTGCTCGGCCTGGTGCAGCGAGGCCGCCGGCGCGATGGTGGCGGCCTTGACCGTGCACAGGTCCGTCATCACGCTGAGCGCCGGCGAGTCCCAGGTGACCGGATCGAGCGCCCAGGGGGCCGTCTGCGCGAGCTGCACGCCGGTCTCGAGACAGAAGGTGGGCAGGGCGTGGTGATGGTTCATCGGTCGGCATCCTCGCAACGGCGGCCGACGGGCTCGGCCCAGCGACAGCGTACGCCGGGGCGGCAGCGCGGGCCAGCCCGGCCCGGTGTCGCGGCATGACGCGGCATGACGATGGTCACTTCGGTGCCGGGCCCTTGACGGCGGTGACGAAGGCCTCGGGGCGGATCTTCTGGGCGTAGGCGCGCTGCACCTCGGCCGCGCTCAGGGCCAGGTAGTGGCGCGCGGCGATGGTCAGCGCATCCAGCGGCCGGCCCTGGCTGGCCAGCGTCAGCAGCTGGCCGCCGATGGCGCCGAAGCTCGCCTCCGACAGCGGGATTTGGCGCAGCAGGATGCTCTTGGCGCGCTGCAGCTCCTCGGCCGAGACCGGCTCGCGCTGCATCTGCTGCAGGTCGCGCACGATGGCGGCACGTGCGGCCTGCACCTTGGACGGGTCGCTGCCGAAGGACACGGTGTAGGTGCCGCGGTGCTTGTCGAGGTCGAAGCCGGTGGACACGGTGTAGACCAGGCCCGTGCGGTCGCGCAGGTCGCGGTACAGGCGCGAGGCATAGAAGCCCCCGCCCAGCACCTCGTTGCCCAGGTTCAGCGCGTAGCGCACCGGGTCGTCGCGCGTGACGTCGATCGTCTGCGCCATCTCCACCGAATCCTGCACCGCGCTCGAATCGGGCACGTGCAGCGAGCCCGGGGCGTTGGGCGGCACGGCCGGGTAGTCGACCTCGGGCGCCGGGCCGCTGGCGTGCCAGGCGCCGAAGGCGCGCTCGATCACGGCGCGCGCCGCCTCGGGGTCGACCTTGCCGACGATGACGATGGTGGTCATGTCGGGGCGGAAGACCCGCTCGTAGTACTGCCGCACCTGGGCCAGCGTCAGGCCCTGGATCTGCGGCGGCCGGGCGTAACGCAGCGCCGGGTCGCCCGCCGGCAGCAGGGCCTGGGCCAGCCCGATCTGGGCCAGGAAGTCGGGCGACTCGATCTGCCCCGCCACCAGCCCGGCCTGCTGGCGCTGCACCACCGCGAAGGCCGGCGCCGGCAGGGCCGGGTGCAGTTCGTTGTCGGCCAGCAGCGACACACCCTGCTCGAAGTGCGCCGCGGGCACCGCCAGCGAGAAGCTGGCGCCGGCGCTGGCGCGGGCGCTGATCGCGTCGAGATCGCGCTGCAGCGCGAGCCGGTCGCGGCTTTCGCTGCCGTAGGGGAAGAGGCCCTCCAGCACGTCGGCCACGCCTTCCTGGCCGGGCGGGGCCTGCAGGTCCTGGTTGGTGCGCACGCGCCCGAAGAGGTTGACGGTGTCGCTGATGGATTCGGGCTGCACCACCAGGTGCAGGCCATTGGGCAGCGTGTACGACACCGGCGCCAGCGAGGAGCGCGGCACCTCGAGCCTGGCGAACGCGCGGGTCGCCCAGTCGGGCAGCTGGACCGGCTTGTCGGGGCTGCCGCCGAAGCTCTCGGCGCCGCCGAAGCCGCGCGAGGCCACCGGCCGGCCCGAGCTCTGCGGCGTGAGGATGGCCGTCACCGCGCGGTCGGGGTCGAAGGTGGCCCGGGCCAGCGCGTCGACCGCGGCCGGGGTCACGGCCTCGATCGCCGCCTTCATGGCGTCGGGCGAATCCAGGCCCTGGAAGGCCAGCGCGTAGGACCAGCTGTTGGCCAGGCCCTCGACCGAGTTCTTCTGGAACTCGAGGCCGGCGATGGCCTTGCGCTTGGCCGCCTCCACCAGCTCGGGCGAGACACCGCGGCCGGCCGCATCGGCCAGGATCGCGCGCATCTGGTTCAGCACCGGCTGCGGGTCGCTGCCGCGGGCGAAGATGCCCACCGCCGTGCCGATGCCCGACTGCGGCAGCGCCTCGAGCGAGAAGCCGCCGTACAGCGCCGTGCCGTCCATGCCCATGCCGAACAGCGCGGCGCGCTGCGAGGCCAGCGCGCTGGAAAGCACCAGCGCGGTGGCGTAGTCGGGCGAGCGCAGGCCCGGCATGCGCCAGGCCAGGTAGACCGAGCCGTAGGGGCTGTCGGTGGGCAGCGCGACGCTGCTGGCCGCGACGGGCCGGAAGTCGAACTGGGGCCGCGCCGGCAGCGGCCGCCGCGGGATGTCGCCGAAGACGGCGCGCACGCGCTCGACCGTGGCCGCGGGGTCGACGTCGCCGGCCACCACCAGGATGGCGTTGTTGGGCGCGTACCAGCGCTGGTGGAACTGCCGCAGCGCCGTCGCCGTGGTCTTGTCGAACGATTCCTTGGTGCCCAGCGGCGTGTGCGCGTAGGGCGTGCCGGCGAACATCTGCGCCGTGAGCTGGGTGTAGAACAGGAAGTCGGGGCTGGAGAGATCGCGCGCCACCTCCTGCTCGATGGCGCCGCGCTCCTTGGCCCATTGCGCGTCGGCCACGTCGAGCGCGCGCATCCGCAGCGCCTCCACGCGCAGCGCCACGTCCAGGTCCTGCGCCGGCGTGTTGAAGAAATACTGCGTCACCGATTGGGTGGTCTGGGCGTTGAAGCTGCCGCCCATGTTGGCCGCGATGGCGGCCAGCTGGTCCTTCGACAGGCCCGGGCTGCCGCGGAACATCATGTGCTCCAGCGCGTGGGCCGTGCCCGGGAAGCCGGGCGGCGCCTCGTCCGAGCCCACCAGGTAGCTCACCTCGGTGGTGACCACGGGCGCCAGGGCGTCGCGCACGACCACCACGCGCAGGCCGTTGGCCAGCGTGGCGCGGGCCACCTCGGGTGCGGCGGCGGGGGCCGCGCTCGCGCGGCCGGGCTGCCACGCGGCACAGGCCAGCGCGGCGGCAAGGATCAGATGCTTCAGGGGCTGCGACACGCCAGGCTCTCCGGCTCACCATGAGCGACGATCGCCGAGCCCTGCTGGCGGGCGATCGTCGCGGATGATGCCGCAGGCCGCGGGCCGCTGCGGTTCCCGGCTTTACCGGCATTTACCGCCATTCCCCGTCAATCCCCGGCCTCGGCCGCGCCCCGGCGGCGTGCCGGCCGTCTCGTGCTACGGACGCACGGCGATCTCGTTCTTCACCGACTTCACGCCGTCGACCTTCCAGGCCAGCTTGCCGGCGGTGTCCTTCTCGGTCGCGTTCTTGGCGAAGCCCGAGAGCATCACGGTGCCGTTGAGCGTCTCGACGTGGATGGCGGTGGCGTCCACCGCCTCGTTGGTGGCGAAGCGGGTCTTGACGTTGGTGGTGATGGCGCTGTCGTCGACATAGGCGCCCACGTCCTGCTGGCCGCGCGTGACGGCGCAGCCCGCGGCGGTGGCCAGGACGAGGGCGGCGGCGAGGGCGGCCGTGGAAAGGCGAATGGACATGGAGGGCTCCGGTGGTGTCGTGGGGGCTGCGGCAGGTGCCGCGGCCTCCGTGCAGTGTGGGTGGCACGGGCCCGCCGGCCCATCGGCCGGCGCCGACGGCGGCTGTAGGACGCGGCCTCGGCCGGGCCGTCTTGCCCGGGCCCTCAGCCCGGGGCGCCGTCAGTGGACAGCGCCATGGCCTCGTGCCGCGGCAGCACCAGCCCCTGCGCGTCGTCGACCAGCGCCTGCGTGCGGATCAGCGGCGCCTGCGTGCGCACCGGCCCGAACAGCGTGGCGAAGGCCACGTCGGCGGCGTCGCGGCCGGTGCCGAAGCGCACGAAGCCCATCGGTGTCGCCGTGCCCGAGGGATCGAAAATGTACCAGTGCGCGCCCAGGTAGACCTCGACGTAGGCGTGGAAGTCGGGCGGGCCCAGCACCGGGTCGGCGCCGTAGTCGGTGCCGGTGGCGAAGCGCGCCGGCAGGTTGACGGCGCGGCACAGCGCGATCATCAGGTGGGCGAAGTCGCGGCACACGCCCACCTGTTCGATCAGCGTGTCCACGGCCGAGGTGTTGCCGTTGGAGCTGTTGGGCGTGAAGCTCACGCGCTGCTGCACCCATTCGCAGATCGCCTGGGCCCGGCGCCAGCCGCGCGGCAGGTGGCCGAACGCCCCGGCCGCGAGCTTGAGCAGGCGGTCGGACTGGCAGTAGCGGCTGGGGTAGAGGTAGCCCAGCACTTCGGGCGGCAGCTGCGCGATCGGCACCTCGGGCAGCGCATCCGGGTCGGCGCGGTGGTGACGCAGGTCCACCGTGGCCGAGTAAGACACCTGCAGCGGCCCCGGCCCGGCCTGCAGGCGCAGGCTGCGGTTGCCGCTGACGGGGTCGGCGTGGAGCGTCCAGGCCAGCGGCGGCGTGATCCGCAGCTGCTCGGCAGCCACCACCTGGCGCGCCGTGTGCGCGGCATGGACGTTGAAGATGAAGTCGGCGCCGCCCGGGCCGACGTCGTAGGCCAGGTCGATCTGCAGCGCCAGGCGCACGATGCCGTTCACGGCGCGCAGGCCACGCAGGCCCCATGGCACCGCGGCAGCCGCAGGGGCAGGGGGTATCGGCAGGCGGTCGGGCACATCGGGGCGGCTCTCGGGCGGTGGCGGGGGTCGGCGAGGCGCGCAGCGTCTCGGTCCCGCACTGTGGCCGGCGATGCGGGCGCGCGGAAGCGGACGGCGGCGGCCGGCGGTGTAGGCGCCGTCCTACACGGCGCCCTCGCAGGCACCGATGGCCGCGGCGCTCGCGCGGCCGCACACTCGCGCCGGTCCGCCGCATTCCCGTGCCGCTCCACCGCCCATGCCCACGCTCAGGACCTACCTCGTCGAAGACAGCGCCGTCATCCGCGACGAGCTGATCGCCACCCTCGAAGAGCTCGGCCCGGTGCGGGTGGTGGGCAGCGCCGAGGACGAGCTCGATGCGGTGCGCTGGCTGGCCGCGCCGTCCAACGCGGCCGAGCTGGTGATCCTGGACATCTTCCTGAAGTCGGGTTCGGGCCTGGGCGTGCTGCGCGCGCTGGCCGGCCAGGTGCCGCCGCGCCACCTGGTGGTGCTGAGCAACTACACCACGCCCGAGCTGTGCCGGCGCTGCCTGGCCCTGGGCGCGCGGCGGGTGTTCGACAAGTCCAACGACATCGAGGCCCTGCTGGCCTATTGCACCGGCCTGGCGGCCGAGCCCACCGCGGCGGCTACTGGATGAGGCCGTGCTTGAGTGCGTAGTAGGTGAGCTCGCTGTTCGAGCCGAGCTGCATCTTCTCCAGCACCCGGCTGCGGTAGGTGCTGACCGTCTTCACGCTCAGGTTCAGGCTCTCGGCCAGGTGGCCGATGGTCTCGCCCGCGGCCAGGCGCAGGAAGACCTGCATCTCGCGCTCGGACAGGCCCTCGTGCGGCGCGCGCTGGCCGCCGCCGGGCGCCTCGGCCAGCAGCTCGGCCACCTCGGCGCTGACGTACTTGCGGCCGCGCGCCACGGTGCGGATGGCGGCCACGATCTCCTGCGGGTCGCAGTCCTTGTTGAGGTAGCCGCTCGCGCCCTGGCGCAGCAGCACGGTGGCGAAGTGGCTCTCGGGAAAGCCGCTCAGGATCAGCACCGGCAGCGCGGCGTCGCGGGCCCGGATGGCGGCCAGCGCGTCCACGCCGTTGTGGCCGGGCATCGAGATGTCCAGCAGCAGCACGTCGATGCCGCCGGCGCGCACCAGGTCGAGCGCATCGCGGCCGTTGGCGGCCTCGGCGACGACGCTGAAATCGGCCTGGTCGGCGAAGAACTGGCGCAGCCCGGTGCGGACCACGGCGTGGTCGTCGACGATGGCGATGCGGATCATGGCGGCGCCTTTCGCGGGGCGGGCGCATGATCCCACGGGCCCGGGTCGCGCGGCCCGGCGCGCGCGAGCAAGGCGGGGCCATGGACGGAGACGGGATCGTGCGGCGCGGGTGGCTGGCCTTCGGGCTGGGCTGCGCCGCGGTGCTGCTGATGACGCTGATCAGCGAAGGGGCGCACTGGCAGTCCTCGCGCACGCTGGACCGGCTGGACGCGATGGCCCAGGTGCCGGCCAGCCTGCAGGCGCTGCAGTGGAGCCTGCTCGACGCGGTGGCGGCCAGGCGCGAGGCGCCCGACACCGGCGCGGCGGCGCAGGCCCGGCACCAGGTCGCGCTGGCCCTGGCGGCGCTGGACGAGCACTTCCGCGGCCGGCCCGAGGCCCGCGCCGC
>JAGWMW010000147.1 GCA_028871575.1 Burkholderiales bacterium
CTCCTGGAGTGGGTGGGGTCGGGGCGGCGCTGGCCGCCTTGGAATCCACTCTAGGAGCCGGCCCGCCGCGACGTCAGTGGCGCGGGTCATGCCGAGGTCACGGCCGGCGCGTGCCGCCGCCGTGACCAAGGTCATGCCGGCGTCTTCGCGCGCCCCGCGTCCAGCCCGTAGACCGAGCGCGCATGCAGGCGCCGCGAGACGCGGGCGGCCACCATGCCGGCCGCCCGCGCCTTCAGGGCTTCGGCCCCTGCCAGTGGAAGGCCAGGTCGACTCCGGCCGGGGCGCCGATCGTGACTTCGCGCGTCTCGGTCTGGCCGTGGTGGCGGGCGCTGACGCGGTAGCGGCCCGGCGGCAGCCGCACGTAGGTGATCGGCCCGGCGGCGTCGAGGTGCAGCCGCGAGCGGCCCTGCCCGTCGGTCACGCGCAGGTCCACGCCGGCGACGAACACGTCGTTGCGGTGCTCGGAGAACGTCATGCGCAGCGGCCAGTCGCGCGCGGCCTGCTTCATCGCCTGTTGCTCGTCCAGGCCGATGCCGCCGTTGAGGTAGGGCGCGGCAGGGCCCGCCGCGGACGGCGCCGCGGACGGCGCAGCGACCTGCGCCAGGGCGGGCAGCGCCGGGCCTGCCGTCAGCGCGAGGGTGCAGGCGGCGCTGGCGCCGGCGCGGCGGAAGCGGCGGAAAGCAGGGGTCGGGTGGGTCATCGTCGGGCTCCTCGGGGTCTGGGCGCCCCAGCCTTGCACTCTAGGCCGCCCGGTCGCGGCCGCACAGTGCCGGGCGTCATGACCGGCCGCCGGCAGGCCCGGCTTCAGGCCTCGAACGCCAGGGCCAGCCGCGTGCCGCCGCCGTCGCGGCGGGTGAGCGACAGCTGCGCGCCGATCAGCGCCGCCTGCTCGCGCATGCCCACCAGGCCGTAGTGCCCCGGCCGCGCCGGCGCCGGGTCGAAGCCCACGCCGTCGTCGACCACCTCCACCGACACCCGCGCCGCGCCGCCCGGGGCGCCCGGCTGCGTGGCCAGCACCACCTGCACTGCGCGCGCCTGCGCATGCCGCTCGACGTTGTGCAGCGCCTCCTCGACGATGCGCAACACCGTCTCGGCCCGCGCGTCGGCCAGCGCGGCCGAGGCGGCGTCGGCCTGCAGCGTGGCCGCCAGGCCGGTGCGCTCGCGAAAGCGCGCCAGCAGCGCCTGCAGCGCCGGGCCCAGGCCGTCGTCTCGCACGCCGCTGTGGCGCATCTGCGCGATCGCCGCGCGCGCCTCGGCCAGGCCGCTGGTGGCCACGGCCTCGGCGCGGCCGAGCTCCTCGTCCAGCGCCGCGCCGTCCAGCCGCAGGCGCAGCTTGCGCACGAGCCTGATCTGCGTCAGCAGCGCCATCAGCGAATGGGCCAGCGTGTCGTGCAGCGCGCGCGCCAGCCGCAGCCGCTCGCGCGTGACGGCGGCGTGGCGCGATTCGTCGGCCAGGCGCTCGATGCGGGCCGTGCGCTCGGCCACCCGCGCGTCGAGCTCGGCGTTCAGCGTCGCCAGGGCCTGCTTTTCCGCTTGCAGGTGCTCGACCAGGGCCGCCAGCGTGGCACCGATCCGCGCCACCTCGTCGCGGCCTTCGGGCGCGGCCAGCGTGCGCCGCTGCCCGAGGCGCACGGCCTGCGCCTCGGCGGCCAGGCGGGCCAGGCGGCGCGTCAGCCACCACGCGGCCGCCACCGCGGCCGCGGCGGCCGCCAGGCCGGCCAGCCCCACCAGGCCGAAGACCTCGCGCCGCACGCGGTGCGCGGCCGCCAGCGCGCTGGCGCGGTCCTGGCGCACGACGACGGACCAGCCCAGCATGTCCGGGCTCGACGCCGCGCTCGCGCTGCGGCCGACCAGGCGCCGGCCCCCTTCGCCCAGGTCGTCGGCCGGGCCCAGGCGGCGGCCGGCCCAGCCCGGCGGGCCGACGAGCACGCGGCCGTCGCGGGCGACGAGCAGCAGGTCGAGCCGGCGCCGGGTGTCCAGTGCCTGCCGCAGCCCGGCCACCTGCGCGTCGAGCCAGGCCCAGGACAGGCGCGCGCCGAGCACGCCCTGCACCGGCGCGCCGGCCCGTGCCACCACCGGGGCCGCGATCTCGGCGAACCGCGGCCCGGCCCCGGGCCCGGCCTGCGCGTCCTCGAGCACCGGCCGGCGCAGCCCGGCGCGGAACCAGGCGCGGGCGGCGACCTCGGCGCCGGGCTGCTCGTCGGCGGGCTCGTCGGCGGGCCGATCGGCGGCCTTGGTGGCGGTCTGAGTGGCCGATTCGGCCGTGCCGGCCAGCAGCCGGCCGCGGGCATCGGCCAGGCCCAGCCAGACGAGTTCGGGGAATTGCGCCTGCACCGCCTGCAGCCGGCGGCGCAGCGAGCCGGCGTCGCGGTCGTCCGTGAGGGCGATCATCGTGGCCGCGGCCTGCACGACGTCGCGCCGCGTGGCCAGCGCCGTGTCCAGCGCCTGGCGCGTCTGGGTCGCGAACTGCGCCAGCAGCCGCTGCGTGTCGGCCAGCGCGCGGTCCTCGGCCTCGCGCGCGGCCAGCGTGGCCGCGGCCAGCGCTGCCAGCGCCACGATGGCGAACACCAGCCAGCCGATCGCCGCGGCCAGGTGGCGGCGCGGGTCGAGCGGGCGCAGCAGCCCCCTCAGCCGCATCGGGCCCCGCGGCCGCGCCGTGACTGCATAGTGCCGCTCGTCACTGTTCGCGCCCTCGCCCATCGACTACCGTTGCCCTCGTGCACCCCGCCTCCTCCTGCCGCCGTCCGCGTCATGCTGGCTGAACTGATCCAAGCCGTGGCGCATGCCGCCGGGCTTTCCACCGACCAGGCCCGGCGGGCGGTCGACGCGATGCTGCGATTCTTCACCGCCCGGCTGCCGTCGGCCTGGGTGGGCGAGCTGCACGCCCGCCTGCGCGAGCCCGCGCCGCCGGGGCCCGGCGGGGAGTCGGGATCATGAACCCGCAAGCCGATCCCCGGGGCGACGCCGCGGCCGCGCTGCGGCTGCTGATCGTCGACGACCAGCCGCTGATCCGGCGCGGCCTGGCGCTGATGCTGGGCACCGAGCCCGGCATCACCATCGTCGGCCAGGCCGCCGACGGCGCCGAGGCGATCGCGCAGGCGCTGGCCACCGCGCCCGACGTCGTGGTGATGGATCTGCAGATGCCCGGCACCAGCGGCGTGGTGGCCACGCGCGAGATCACGGCCCGGCTGCCGCAGACCCGGGTGGTGGTGCTGACCACCTACGACCACGACGAGCTGGTGTTCGAGGCCATCCGCGCCGGCGCGCAGGCCTACCTGCTGAAGGACGCCTCCGAGGCCGAGGTGCTGGAGACCGTGCGCGCCGTGCACCGCGGCGAATCGCGGCTGTCGCCGGCGATCGCGCGCAAGGTGATGCAGCAGTTCCGCCAGTTGGCCGGCGGCGCCGCCGCAGCCGGCCCGCCCGCCGCGCCGCCGGGCCGGCCCGGGCCAGCGCACCCGCTGGAAGAGGCGCTGACCGACAAGGAAGAGCGCATCCTCGAGCTGATCGCGCAGGGCCTGAGCAACAAGCGCATCGCCGCCGCCGTGTTCCTGGCCGAGGGCACGGTCAAGAACTACGTCAGCCGCATCATGGACAAGCTGCATGCCGCCAGCCGCACCGAGCTGGCGGTGCGGGCGATCGGGCGGCGGGGCTGAGCCGGGCGGATCCCGGGCGGGCCGGCGCCTAGCCGGCGCCCGAACCCGGACCCGAATGGCCGGCCGGGGCCTGCGCCGCCAGCAAGTCGCGGTAGGCGCCGGCTTCCAGCGGCGCCTGGGCCAGGCCGAGCGCGGCGAGCAGTTCGCGTGCGACGGCCTGGCCCTCGGCATCGGTCTGGCCCGGGCGCAGCACCACCTCGAGCTCGATGAAGTCGCCCAGGCCTTCGACGCGGTCGAGGTGGATGCGGGTGGGCCCGGCCCGCAGGAGCCAGCGGCGCTTGCGCACGCGGCCATGCTCGCCGCAGGCCCGCGCCAGCGCCTGGCGCAGCGCGGCGGCCTCGGGCACCGGCACCACAAGGTAGTCGCTGGCCCGCGCCTTGTCCTCGTCGGCGCGCTGGTACTGGATCAGCTCGGCCCGGCCGTCGCAGAATTCGCGCAGCTTCAGCCGCCCCTGCGGCACGCGGAAGAAGGTGTCGTCCTGCTCGATGAGCTCAGGCTCGCCGTCGGCCAGCGCGCGCGCCCGCGGCAGCAGCGCCTCGACGCTGGCGATGCGGGCCTTGATCTCGATGTTGCGTGGCATGGCGCGCAGGATGCCACGGCCCGCAGCCCGCGGCGCCCGCGCCCGCTGCGGCGGCAGAATCGGCGCATGCGACTGCTGGTGGCGGAAGACGAAGTCAAGGCGCGCCGCTACCTGGCGCAGGGGCTGGGCGAGCAGGGGTTCTCGGTCACGCTGGCCGAGGACGGCGCGGTGGCGCTGGCGCTGCTGCGCGAGCACCCCTTCGACGCCGCCGTGCTCGACGTGATGCTGCCCGGCCGCGACGGCTGGGCCATCGTCAAGGCGCTGCGCCAGGAGGGCATCGCCACGCCGGTGCTGTTCCTCACCGCGCGCGACCATGTCGAGGACCGGGTGCGCGGCTTCGAGGTCGGCGGCAACGACTACCTGGTCAAGCCCTTCGCCTTCGCCGAGCTGGTGGCGCGGCTGCACAACCTGATGCGCCGGGGCGCCGCCGCGACCGAGCCGGCGCCGCTGCGCGTGGGGCCGCTGCAGGTCGACCTGCGGCGCTTCGAGGTCACGCGCGCCGGGCGGCCGCTGCGCCTGACGCCCAAGGAGTACGCGGTGCTGCTGCTGCTGGCGCGCCACCGCGGCCGCGTGCTGTCGCGCACCCTGATCGCCGAGAGCGTCTGGGGCATCAGCTTCCAGACGCAGACCAATGTCGTCGACGTGCTGATCGGGCGGCTGCGGGCCAAGCTGGATGCGCCCTTCGCACCCGCGCCGCCGCTGCTGCGCACCGTGCGCGGCGCCGGCTACCTGCTCGACAGCGATGAAGGCTGAGGCGCCACGGCGCTGGCCCTGGCCCTGGCGGCGCTCGATCGGCGCCTGGCTGACCCTGCTCTACACCGTGGCTGCGGCGTTGTCGGTGGCCCTGTTCGCGGCCATCGCCGACTGGCGCCTGGCGGCCAACTTCAGCGCCGAGCAGCTGCGCCTGGCGCAGGCCAAGCTGGCCGAGCTGCAGGCCGACCTGGCCGACGCCGGCGGCGACCCGCAGGCCCTGGTCGACGAGATCGTGCGCGAGACGGCCGGCTCGCGCCTGCGCCAGTACCAGGCGCGCGTGCAGGTGGACGGCCGCACGCTGGGCGGCACGCCGGGCATGGCGGCCACACTGCCGTCGGCGGTGTTCCCGCCCCTGGCCGGCAGCGCACCGGCGGCCGCGCTGCCGATGCACGAGGGCGGCGGGCGCCGCTATGCGCTGGCCGCGGTGCGGCTGCAGGGCCCCGGGCCCGGCCCGGCGCCGGTGGTGCAGCTGGCGCTGGACGTGACGCGCGACGCCGAGCTGCAGTCGCACCTGCGCGCGGCGCTGGCGCTGTCGTTCGCGGTGCTGGTGCCGCTGCTGGCGCTGACCGGGCGCTGGATGGCGGGCCAGGGGCTGGCGCCGCTGGCGCGCATCACCGCGGCCGCGCGCTCGATCACGCCGGCCGGCCTGTCGGCGCGGCTGCCGCTGACGCCGCCCTGGCCCGAAGAGCTGCGCGAGCTGGTGCAGGTGTTCAACGCCATGCTGGCGCAGCTCGATGAAGCCTTCGCGCGGCTGGGCCGCTTCTCGGCCGACCTGGCGCACGAGCTGCGCACGCCGCTGTCGCACCTCAGCGCCGAGCTCGAGGTCTGCCTGATGCGCCCGCGCGAGGCCGGCGAGTACCGCGCCGCGCTCGAGTCGGGCCTGGGCGAATGCCGGCGCCTGAACGGGCTGATCGAGAACCTGCTGTTCCTCGCCCGCGCCGAGCACGCCGGCCAGGCGCTGCGCCGCGAGCCCTTCGATGCGGCGCAGGCCGGCGCCTGGGCGCTGCAGCAGCAGGGCCCGGCGGCGGCCCTGCGCGGCGTCCGCACCCGGCTCGAAGGCGCGGCCACGCTGGTGGCCGACCCGCTGCTCGTGCGCCAGGCCCTGGCCAACCTGCTGGGCAACGCGATCCGCCACTCGCGCCCGGGCGGCGAGGTGCGGCTGCAGCTGCGCGCGCAGGCCGGCGCGGTGACGATCGCGGTGCAGGACGACGGCGAAGGCATCGCCGCGGCCCACCTGCCGCACCTGTTCGACCGCTTCTACCAGGTGGACGCCGCGCGCCGCCATGGCGAGGGCCAGGGCACCGGCCTCGGGCTGTCGATCGTCAAGACGATCGCCGAGCTGCACGGCGCCCAGGTGCAGGTGGCCAGCGCGCCGGGGCAGGGCACGACGATGACGATGGTCTTCCCGCAGCCGGCACCGGGCCCGCCATGCGGCCCGCCATGAGACGCCCCATGCGGCCCGACTGGGGCCGCCTCGCGCACCGCGCCTACCGGGCGGGGCTGGCGCTGAAGGCGCTGGACGGCCTGCTCGAGCTGGGCGGCGGCGCGGCGCTGCTGGGCACGCCGCGGCCATTGATCCGGCATCTCGTGGCGCTGCTGACGCGGCAGGAGCTGTTCGAGGACCCGCACGACCTGCTGGCCGGCTACCTCTCGCACCTGGTGCAGCACCTGTCGCTGGGGACGCAGCAGTTCGCCGGCATCTACCTGATGGCGCACGGCGCGGTGAAGCTGGCGATGGTGGCCGGCCTGCTGATGCGCCGGCGCTGGTCGTACCCGCTGGCGGTGCTGCTGATGACGGGCTTCATCGGCTACGAGGGCTGGCATCTCGCGCACCACGCCTCGGTGCTGCTGGCGCTGCTGACGGCCACGGACAGCGCGGTGCTGGCGCTGATCGTGCACGAATCGCGCCAGGCGCCGCGTGCTGGCCACGGATGACAGGAATGTCATCCCGCCGATCGCGCTTCATCACCGGGTATCCGTAGCCTTCGGGGCATGAGATCACGCGCACCCGCCCCCGGCGTCCGTGCCGGCCGGGGATGGGCCCGGCCGGGCGCGCTCGTCGGGCCGAGGCCGCCGATCGCGATGCCGATGGAGGGGCCGAGGTCGGTGCCGATCTCGACGCTGGTGCTGGTGCTGGCCTTGGCCGGCTGCGCGGCGCCGCCGCCGGCCCCGGCGCCGCCCGACCTGAAGCGGCAGGCCCAGGCCTACGCGGCACGCCGGCTCGACGATCCCGCCCTCGCCGCGGCGCAGGCGCGCTGGCATCTGCCCACGGCGGCCGATGCCCCCTGGACGCCCGACCGCATCACCGTCGCCGCCTGGACCTTCGACCCGGTGCTGGCGCAGGCGCGTGCCGCCGCCGCCCGTGCCCAGGCCGATGCCGCGCTGGCGGCGCAGCGCGCCAACCCGACGTTGCGGCTCAGCCCCGAGCGCATCTTCAGCGGCGCCTACACCGGCTCGCCGTGGACGGTGGGCGTGGCGCTGCTGCTGCCGCTGCTGCACCCTGGCGAGGGGTCGGCGCGGCGCGACCTGGCCGCCGCCACCACCGAGCAGGCGCGCGATCAGGTGGCCCAGGCGCTGTGGGACAGCCGCGAGCGCGCCGTGGGCGCCTTGCGCACGCTGCTGCTGGCGCGCCAGGCCCAGGCGCTGGCGCAGCGGGCGGCCCAGGCCCAGGCCGAGTACCTGGACAGCGTGCGCTCGCGCGTGGCGGCCGGCGCCGCCAGCCGCGATGCCGAGCTGGCGGCCGAACTCGATGCGCAGCGCGCCGAGGCCGCGCAGGCCGCGCGCGTGGCACAGGCCGAAGCCGCGGCGCAGGCCCTGGCCGCCGCAGTGGGCGTGCCCGGGTCCGCCCTGCACGACCGGCCGCTGGCCTGGCCGGACCTGCAGGCGCCGCCGGCGCCCGGCGCGCTGCCGGCCGCGGCGCTGGCGCAGGACGCGGCCTGGAACCGCCTCGACCTGGCCGCGCTGCTGGCGCAGGTGCGCGAGCGCAGCGCGCAGCTGCGCCTGGCCCAGGGCCTGCGCACGCCGGCCACCGCGGTGGCGCCGGGCTATGTCTACGACCGCGGCCTGCGCCGGTTCGCGTTCGGCGTCGATGTCGAGCTGCCGCTGTTCCACGGGGCCGGTGCGGCCGTCCGCGCCGCGGCCGCCGCGCGCGACGAGGCCGTGGCTGCGGTGCAGTCGCGGCAGGCGCAGATCCTGGGCGCGCTGGACGCCGCCCGCGCCGACTACGCCTTGCGCTACGCAGCCTGGCAG
>JAGWMW010000148.1 GCA_028871575.1 Burkholderiales bacterium
AGCGCCAGCCGCGCGCGGGCCGCGGCGGTGGGGAAGGCGGCGTCGGGGTCGAGCAGCGCGAGCCGGCCCTGCCCGCGGGCCGGGCGCGGCACCAGGTCGGGGGCCAGCGCCGCGGCGCGCAGCGCGTCGATGCCGATCACCTGCACCGGCACGCGGCGGCCATCGGGGGCGCGGGCGTAGGTGGCGATCTCCAGCACCGGGCTGGCGAGAGCCACGCCGGGGTCGGCGGCCACGCGCGCGAACCAGGCGTCGTCCAGGCCCTGGCCGCCGGCGCCGCGCAGGCTGAGGTCGGGCCGGCCCTCGGCGCTGCGCGCGGCGGCCGAGAACTCGTCCAGCGCCGAGGCGTTGATCAGGTGCACCGAGTAGGCCAGCGCCACTCCCAGCGCCACCGCCAGCAGCGCCACCGCGTGGCGCCAGGGGTGGTGGCGCCATTCGCGCAGGACGAGCAGGCCGATCACGGCCCGGGCCGGATGCCGTCGGGGCCCAGCCGCAGCACGCGGTCGGCGCGCGCCGCCGCCGCAGCCGAATGCGTGACCAGCAGGCAGGCCGCGCCGGCCTCGCGCACCTGCGCGCGCAGCACGGCGAGCACGCGCTCGGCGGTGTCGGGGTCGAGGTTGCCGGTGGGCTCGTCTGCCAGGATCAGCGCCGGCGCGTGCACCACCGCGCGCGCGATCGCCACCCGCTGCAGCTGCCCGCCCGAAAGCTGCGCCGGCAGCCGCGGGCCCAGGCCGGCCAGGCCGACCGCGTCCAGCACGGCCTGCACCCGATGCGCGTGCGGCCGCCCCAGCAGGCGCAGCGGCAGGCTCACGTTCTCGGCCACCGACAGGTGCGGCAGCACGTGGAAGGCCTGGAACACGAAGCCCAGCCGCGCGCGCCGCAGCCGCGCGCGGCCGTCCTCGTCCAGCGCGGCGAGGTCGCAGCCGTCGACCGCGATGCGACCCTGGTCGGCCCGGTCGAGCCCGGCGATGCAGTTCAGCAGCGTCGACTTGCCCACGCCCGATTCGCCCAGCAGGGCCACGAATTCGCCGCCCGCCAGCTCGAGCGTGACATCGTGGAACACGGGCGTGTCGCCGTAGCGCTTGCCCAGGGCCTGGATCGACAGCATGAGGCGCGATGATGGGGCCGGGCCGGGGCTCGCGCGGAGGCTGCGTGATATCGTCCTTTGCAAGGCGCGGGCCTTGCGCCGCGCGGCCAATCCAGGGGTGCAGCACCATGGCATACGAGATCGACCTGTCGGGCCGCGTGGCCTTCGTCACCGGTGCCTCCAGCGGCCTGGGCATGCAGTTCGCCAAGACCCTGGCCGCGGCCGGCGCGGGGGTGGTGCTGGCGGCCAGGCGCATCGAGCGGCTGAAGACGCTGCGCGCCGAGATCGAGAGCCTGGGCGGCGACGCGCACGTGGTGGGCCTGGACGTGACCGACCCGGCCAGCATCCGCGCCGCCGTGGCCCATGCCGAGACCGAGATGGGCGCGATCGACATCCTGGTCAACAACTCCGGCGTCAGCGCCACCCAGAAGCTGACCGAGGTCACGCCCGAGAGCTACGACCACGTGATGGACACCAACACCCGCGGCGCCTTCTTCGTCGCGCAGGAGGTGGCCAAGCGCATGATCGCGCGCAGCAAGGGCGAGGCGCCCGGCACCTGGGCCGGCGGGCGCATCGTCAACATCGCCTCGATGGCGGGGCTGAAGGTGCTGGGCCAGATCGGCGTGTACTGCATGAGCAAGGCCGCGGTCGTGCACATGACGCGGGCGATGGCGCTCGAATGGGGCCGCTGGGGCATCAACGTCAACGCCATCTGCCCCGGCTACATCGACACCGAGATCAACCACCACCACTGGCAGACCGAAGGCGGGCAGAGGCTGATGGCGATGATGCCGCGCAAGCGCATCGGCCAGCCGCAGGACCTGGACGCGATCCTCGTCACGCTGTGCGCCAAGCAGAGCCACTTCATCAACGGTGCCGTGATCGCCGCCGACGACGGCTTCGGCGTCTGAATGTCGGCCCCCGGACTCCGGCACCGTCGCGCCCCCGGGCCCGCGCGCCCGGCCTCGGACGGCCCGGCGCCGGCGGCGGCGTGAGGCTGCTCTCGCCGCTGGAAGCCCGCGTGCTGGGCGTGCTGGTGGAGAAGCAGGCCACCGTGCCCGACACCTACCCGATGTCGCTCAGCGCACTGGTCGCGGGCTGCAACCAGAAGACGGCCCGCGCGCCGGTGATCGAGGCCACGCAGGCCGAGGTGCTGACTGCGGTGGACGGCTTGAAGGGCCTGAGCCTGGTGTTCGAGGGCAGCGGCAGCCGGGTCGTCAAGTTCGAGCACAACCTGGGCCGCGTGCTGCGCGTGCCGGCGCAGTCGGTGGCGCTGCTGGCGGTGCTGATGCTGCGCGGCCCGCAGACCGCGGCCGAGCTGCGCCTGAACAGCGAGCGGCTGCACCGCTTTGCCGACATCTCGTCCGTCGAGGGCTTCCTGGACGAGCTCGCCGCCAGGACGCCGCCG
Organism: Burkholderiales bacterium; assembly: GCA_028871575.1. Classification (GTDB taxonomy): domain Bacteria; phylum Pseudomonadota; class Gammaproteobacteria; order Burkholderiales; family Burkholderiaceae_C; genus Rubrivivax. The sequence goes on from JAGWMW010000148.1 coordinate 2,493, forward strand.
ATGGTGGCCAGGCTGCCGCGCGCGGCCGGCGAGCGCGAGGCCCGCTGGGCCCAGCAGCTGTGCGGCGAGGTGGCCCCGCCGGCCGCAGGCGAGGGTGGCGAGCCGGCGTCCGGCGGCGACCGCGTGGGCGCCGGCGAGATCGCCTCGCTGCGCGCCGAGCAGACGCGGCTGGCCGACGAAGTGAGTGCACTAAAGGCCCTGGTGCAGCGGCTGGCGCGCGAGCTGGGGGTCACGGTGCCGGCGGAGGGCGGCGATGCGGTTTGAGCTGCCGGCCGAGAAGAAGCTCGTCTACGAATGCGTGGTGCCGCTGCGCTGGGGCGACATGGACGCGATGGGCCATGTCAACAACACGCTGTACTTCCGCTACCTGGAGATCGCGCGGCTGGACTGGCTGTTCCAGGTCGGCGCCGGCACCGACCGCGAGGCCGAGGGCCCGGTCGTCGTCAACGCCTTCTGCAACTTCCGACGCCAGCTCGCCTACCCGGGCGACGTGCGCGTGACGCTGTTCGTCGCCAACCCCGGGCGCAGCAGCTTCGACACGTTCAGCACGATCGAGCGCACCGACCTGCCCGGCGAGGTCTGGGCCGAGGGCGGCGCCCGCGTGGTCTGGACCGACTACCGCACGCGCAAGTCGGCGCCGATGCCTGACTGGTTCCGCGCCCTGCTCGGCTGACCGGTCAGGAAAAGCACAGGTCGGGCCGGCCGGCGGCCATGCAGTTGCGCGCGAAGCGCCACAGGCCGTCGGGCTGGCGCTCGAACACCAGGTTCACCGCGTGCACGTGCGGCCCCGGGGTGCGGCTGTCGCCCGGCACCGGCACCTCGAGCGAGAACACCACCTGGCCCGGCACCGGGTACTGCACCTCGGCTGCATAGCGGCCCTGGGCCACGATCCGGCCCGTGCCGCCATCGACGGCGCGCAGGTCGACCCAGGCCGTGCCGGCACCGGCCGCCCACAGCAGCCTGCCCTCGTAGAGCAGCACGTAGTCGCGCCAGGCCAGCGGCAGGTCGACGTTGCCACCGCGGAACCCGGCCGGCCCGGCGGCCGGGCCGGGTGACGGCGGCGCGACGGGGCCGGGCGCGGGCATCGGTCCGGGGGCGTGTGCCGGTGAAGGTGCCGGCGAAGGTGCTGGCGAAGGTGCTGGCGAAGGTGCTGGCGAAGGTGCCGGCCCAGGCTCGCGCAAGGCGGCATTCAGCGCGATCGCCGCCACGCCCAGGCCCACGGCCCACCACAGCCAGCGCCGCCTCGCGGGCGGCGCCGGCGCGGCGGCTGGCCCGGGCGGCGCGGGCGATGGCGATGGCGGCGGCGATGGCGGCGGCGATGCCGAAGAAGGCGGTGAAGGCGGTGAAGGCGATGAAGGTGGGAAGGCCGAGGGCGCCGGTGCCGGCTTCGGCGGCGCGGGGCCTTCGGCCAGCGAGGCAATCGCGGCCATGACGGCATCGACAGCCGGTCCGGCCAGGCCCTCGCGCCAGGCCGTGAAGTCGGCCGCCTGCACGCGGCGGAACTCGAACGGGATCGCCACCGCGGGCTCGATCAGCGCGGGCACGAGGGTGTCGTGCTCCAGCGCCTCGGCCGCCTCGTTCTTGACCCAGCGCGAGGCGGCCGAGGCCTTCGACCACAGCACCACCACGCAATGCGCGGCCTTCACCTGCTCCTCGATGACCTCGTCGTACTGGCGCCCGGGCGGGATGACGCGGTCCCACCAGACCGAGCGGCCGCGCGACTGGATCGCCGCGGCCACCGCGGCAGCGGCGGCGCGGTCCTCGCTGGCATAGCTGAGAAAGACGTCGGCCATGGCCCCTCCGGCGAGCAGTTGTACGCCGGCCGGCGCGCGCCGCCCCGGCCCTAGCTGCCGCCCGTCAGGGCACGACGCGGTACGGACCGCCCTGGGCCAGCGCGCGCTGGTAGGCCGGCCGGGCGTGGATGCGCTGCAGCCAGCCCTGCAGCGCCGGCTGCGCGGCGCCCAGGCCGGCGCGCTCGGCGGCCGCTTCGATCGGGTAGCTCATCTGCACGTCGGCGGCCGTGAACTCGCTGCCCGCGAACCAGGGCCGGGCGGTGACCTCGGCTTCCATGAAGGCCAGCTGCCGCGCCAGGTTGGGGGCGACGAAGCTGCCCGTGACCTTGTCCGCCAGGCCCTTGACGACGGGCTTGATGAAGAAGGGCACCGGCGCCGCGCGCACCTTGTCGAACACCAGCTTCAGCAGCAGGAAGGGCATCGCGCTGCCCTCGGCGAAATGCAGCCAGTAGGTGTAGCGCCGCCGCTCGGGCGTGCCGGCCGGCGGGCGCAGCCGGCCCTCGCCGTAGGTGTCGAGCAGGTACTCGACGATCGCGCCCGACTCGGCCACCGTGATCTCGCCATCGGTGATGACGGGGCTCTTGCCCAGCGGGTGCACGCGCTGCAGCTCGGGCGGGGCCAGCATCGTCTGCGGGTCGCGCGCGTAGCGCTTGACCTCGTAGGGCAGGCCCAGCTCCTCCAGCAGCCACAGCACGCGCTGCGAGCGCGAATTCTCGAGATGGTGGACGGTGATCATGCGGCCGATGATGCCGCACCGCGGCACGGCGGGCGGCGCGCCGTAGTACGCTTCCCGGCGTCACAGGACTTCAGCGGCGGAGAACCCAGCGCATGAACAAGATCTATCCCAGTGCCGCGGCGGCGCTGGACGGCGTGGTGCAGGACGGGCAGCTGCTCGCGGTCGGCGGCTTCGGCCTGTGCGGCATCCCCGAGGCGCTGATCGACGCCTTGCGCGACAGCGGCCGCAAGAACCTCACCGTCATCTCCAACAACGCCGGCGTCGACGGCTTCGGCCTGGGCAAGCTGCTCGAGACGCGCCAGATCCGAAAGATGATCAGCAGCTACGTGGGTGAGAACAAGGAGTTCGAGCGCCAGTACCTGGCCGGCGAGCTCGAGCTCGAGTTCACGCCGCAGGGCACGCTGGCCGAGAAGCTGCGCGCCGGCGGCGCGGGCATCCCGGCCTTCTACACCCGCACCGGCGTCGGCACGATGGTGGCCGAGGGCAAGGAACTGCGCGAGTTCGACGGCCACACCTATGTCATGGAGCGTGCGCTGGTGCCCGACGTGTCGCTGGTCAAGGCCTGGAAGGCCGACCATTCGGGCAACCTGATCTTTCGCCTGACGGCGCGCAACTTCAACCCGGCGGCGGCGATGGCGGGCAAGGTCACGGTGGTCGAGGTCGAGGAGATCCTGCCCACCGGCAGCTTCGACCCCGATGCGGTCCACCTGCCGGGCATCTACGTGCACCGCCTGGTGCTGAACGCGACGCCCGAGAAGCGCATCGAGAAGCGCACGATCACCGAGAAAGCGGGAGTCTGAGATGAGCTGGACCCACGACCAGATGGCCGAGCGCGCCGCGCGCGAGCTGCAGGACGGCTACTACGTCAACCTCGGCATCGGCCTGCCGACGCTGGTGGCGAACTTCGTCGACCCTGCGATCGAGGTCTGGCTGCAGAGCGAGAACGGCATGCTGGGCATCGGCCCCTTCCCGACCGAGGACGAGGTCGACGCCGACCTCATCAACGCCGGCAAGCAGACCGTGACCACGATCCCGGGCAGCAGCATCTTCGGCAGCGAGACCAGCTTCGCGATGATCCGCGGCGGCAAGATCAACCTCAGCATCCTGGGCGCGATGCAGGTCAGCGAGCACGGCGACCTGGCCAACTGGATGATCCCGGGCAAGATGGTCAAGGGCATGGGCGGCGCGATGGACCTGGTCGCCGGCGTGGCCCGCGTGCTGGTGCTGATGGAACACGTGGCCAAGAAGAAGGACGGCAGCATCGACCTCAAGATCCTGCCCAGGTGCACGCTGCCGCTGACCGGCGTCGGCGTGGTCAACCGCATCATCACCGACCTGGCGGTGCTCGACGTCACGCCGCAGGGCCTGAAGCTGGTCGAGCTGGCCCCGGGCGTGACGCGCGAGGAACTGCAGTCCAAGACCGGCGTGCCGGTGCACTGACCGGCCGGGCGCCGGCCTTCAGCCGGCCAGGGCCCGCGCCGCCTCGGTGACCAGGGCCGGGCCGCGGTAGATGAGGCCGGTGTAGATCTGCACCAGGTCGGCCCCGGCGGCGATCTTGCTGCGCGCGTCGGCCCCCGACATCACGCCGCCCACGCCGATGATCGGGAAGCCCGGCCCCAGCGCGGCGCGCAGCCCGCCGATCACGCGGTTGCTCGGGGCCAGCACCGGCGAGCCCGACAGGCCGCCGGCCTCGCCGGCCTGCGGCAGCCCGGCCACCGCCTCGCGCGAGAGCGTGGTGTTGGTGGCGATCACGCCGTCGATGCCATGCCGCTGCAGCGTGGCGGCGATCACGGCCACCTGCGCGTCGTCCAGGTCGGGGGCGATCTTCACGAACAGGGGCACCCGCCGCCGGTGCTCGGCCGCGAGCCGGTTGCGCCGCGCCTGCAGCGCGCCGAGCAGGGCGTCGAGCGCGGCATCGTCCTGCAGAGCCCGCAGGTGCTGCGTGTTGGGGCTGGAGATGTTCACCGTCACGTAGTCGGCATGCGGGTACACGCCCTGCAGCGCGGCCAGGTAATCGTCGGCGGCGCGCTCGATCGGCGTGGCCGCGTTCTTGCCGATGTTCAGGCCGACCACGCCGCCGGCGGCGCGGAAGCGGTGCGCGCGCTGCACATGGCCGACGAAGGCCGCCAGCCCCTCGTTGTTGAAGCCCAGGCGGTTGATCAGCGCCTGCCGCGCCGGCAGCCTGAAGATGCGCGGCTTCGGGTTGCCCGGCTGCGGCAGCGGCGTGACGGTGCCCACCTCGATGAAGCCGAAGCCCATCGCGCCCAGGCCGTCGATGCAGCGGCCGTTCTTGTCCAGCCCCGCGGCCAGGCCGATCCGGTTGGGAAACCGCAGGCCGGCCACCGTCACCGGATCGGCCACCCGCGGCTGCTGCCACAGGCATTGCAGCGGCGTGTGCTGCAGCCTGGCGATGGCGTCCAGCGTCAGCTCGTGCGCCTGCTCGGGGTCGAGCCCGAACAGGAAGGGGCGGGCCAGGGCGTAGGGCAGGAGCGGCATCGGCCGATTGTCTCAGCGCGCCTCCGATAATCGGGGCATGACGCAAGACGAACTCAAGGACCGGGTCGCGCAGGCGGCGCTGGCGCAGGTGGTGCAGGGCGAGCTGATCGGCGTCGGCACCGGCTCCACCGTGGACCGCTTCATCGACGCGCTGGCCGCCAGCGGCCGGCGCGTGGCCGGCGCGGTGTCCAGCTCCGAGCGCAGCAGCGCGCGGCTGCGCGGCCATGGCATCACGGTGCTGGAGGCCGGCGCGGTGACGCGGCTGCCGGTGTACATCGACGGCGCCGACGAGATCGACCCGCAGGGCTGCATGATCAAGGGCGGCGGCGCCGCGCTCACGCGCGAGAAGATCGTGGCCGACCTGGCCGAGCGCTTCGTCTGCATCGCCGACCAGAGCAAGCGGGTGCCGGTGCTGGGGGCGTTTCCGCTGCCGGTGGAGGTGATCGAGATGGCCTCGGCGCAGCTGGTCAGGCGCTTCGCGGCGATCGGCGGCCAGGCCGTGCCGCGGCCCGGCGTGCGCACTGACAACGGGCACCCGCTGCTCGACGTGCACGGCCTGCGCATCACCGAGCCGCTGGCGCTGGAGACCGAGATCAACCAGTGGCCGGGCGTCGTCACGGTGGGGCTCTTTGCACGCCAGCGGGCCAGCCTGTGCCTGCTGGGCACCCCCGCGGGCGTGCAGACGCTGGTGTTCTAATCGCT
>JAGWMW010000149.1 GCA_028871575.1 Burkholderiales bacterium
TCGTCTCTCTTTTCGCTGCCAGCAACATCAGCGGGCTTTGCACCGCCAACGTTGCTGCATGCCTTGCCTTGTCGACCCCCTGATTCTGAGGCGTACAACGCAGTCTCAAGGTCTTTCAGCGAAGCCTATCAGTATACGGCTCCGGGCTGGCAGACGCAAGCTCCTTTCTCCGCCCTCGCATCGTCAGTGGGCCAGCCGGTCCAGCATCGCCAGTCGCATCACCTCGGACGGGTTGTCAGATTCGAGCACGCGCGGAAGCATGTGGGACAGCTTGCGGCTGTCGGCCCTGAGCACGCGCTGCTTCACCGATGGGATGCGCGCCGGGTGCATGGAAAAGCTTCGCAGGCCCATGCCCAGCAGCAGCTCCGTAAAGGCCACATCGCCCGCCATTTCCCCGCAGACGCTGACGCCTCGGCCGGCGGCGTTCGCGCCGGCGATCGTGCGGTGCAGCAGCTGCAGCACCGCGGGGTGCCAGGGGTCGTAGAGGTGCGCCACGGCATCGTCGGCGCGGTCGATGGCCAGCGTGTACTGGATCAGGTCGTTGGTGCCGATCGAGACGAAGTCGAAGTAGCGCAGGAAGCGATCGATCAGCAGTGCGGCGGCCGGCACCTCGACCATCGCGCCGACCTCGACCGCTCCGTAAGGCCGGCCCGCATCTTCCAGCTGCTGACGAGCCCGTGCCAGCGCCTCGAACACGAGCTTGATCTCGCGCAGCTGGGCCACCATCGGGATCAGGATTCGCACCTGCCCATAGGCGCTGGCGCGCAGGATGGCGCGCAGCTGCTGCCTGAACATGCCCGGCTCCGACAAACTCCAGCGGATCGCCCGCAGCCCGAGCGCCGGGTTCAGGCCATGCTCATGACGCAGCTCCTGCTGCGACATGCGCTCCAACGGCTTGTCGGCGCCGATGTCGACGGTGCGCACCGTGACCGGCAGCCCGGCGAAGGCCAGGACCGCGGCACGGTAGGCCTCGAACTGCTCGTCCTCGCCAGGCAGGTCGCCGCCGCGGTTCATGAACAGGAACTCGCTGCGGAACAGGCCCACGCCCGCGGCGCCGGCTTCCAGGGCTCCGGCCGCGTCACCGGGCAGCTCGATGTTGGCCAGCAGCTCGACCGGCTCGCCGTCCAGCGTCACCGCCGGCGTATGCCGCAGGCGGTCGAGGCGCGCCCGCTCGAGCTGGCTCTGCCGCTGTCTGAAGCGGTATTCCTCGAGCACGATGTTCGACGGATTCACGATCACCACGCCGGCATCGCCGTCGATGACCACCCAGTCGTCCTGGCGGATCAAGCGGCTGGACTCGCGAGCCCCCACCACCGCTGGGATGTCCATGCTGCGGGCCACGATGGCCGTGTGCGACGTGCGGCCGCCGACATCGGTCACGAACCCCGTAAACACGCTGCGCTTGAACTGCAGCATGTCGGCGGGGGCCACGTCGTTGGCCACCAGCACGAGCGGCGCTTCGCCGGAGTCGCCGGGCCCCGGCCCCGGCGCCAGCACCGGGGCCGGCGGCTGACCCGCCAGCTCACGCAGCAGACGCTCGACGACCTGCTCGACATCGGCCCGCCGCTCGCGCAGGTACAGGTCCTCCATCTCGTCGAACTGGCGGGCCAGCACCTCGAGCTGGGCCGACACCGCCCACTCCGCGTTGTAGCGCCGCTCACGCACCCAGCCCTCGCTGGCGGCGATCAGCGCCTCGTCGTGCAGCAGCATCAGGTGAACGTCCAGCACGGCCGCGATCTCGTGCGGCGCCTCGGGCGGCAACTCCGTCTTGAGGGACTCGAGCTCGGCGACCACTGCATCGCGGGCCTGCCGCAAGCGCCCGATCTCGGCCTCGATGCGCTCGTCGCCGACGAAGTAATGCGCCACATCGACACGGCTCGAAGCCACCAGGACGGCGCGACCGATGGCCACCCCGCGCGACACCGCCATGCCGAACACCTGCAGGCTCACCGCGTCGCCTCCGTGCTGCGCACTGCGCAATGAACCCCTTCGGGCGGCCGGGCGGGTGTCATTGCCCACCCTCCGTGCTGCGCACTGCGGAACGAGCCCCTTCGGGCGGCCGGGCGGGTGTCATGCCGGCAATGTAGCCGAGACCCCGCGCGCGCCGGTGCTATTCGCCCTCGCCGAACTTGGCCTCGATCAGGCCGCGCAGCGCCTCCATGGCGGCTTGCTCGTCCTCGCCCTCGGTCTCGATCTCGATCTCGGTGCCCAGGCCTGCGGCCAGCATCATCACGCCCATGATGCTCTTGGCGTTGACCCGGCGCCCGTTGCGGCTGAGGTGGATGTCGCTGGCGAAACCGCCAGCCAGCTTGGTCAGCTTGGCCGAAGCACGGGCATGCAGCCCGAGCTTGTTACTGATCCTGATTCGGGTCTGCATCATCGGCGGCGGGCCGCAGGGCCTGGTTCTGGCGGCGCGGCGAGGCCACCTGCATCACACCCTGGCGGCCGCCGTCGGCAGCCCGGGCCACCAGGTCGGACAGCGGCAGGTGGCCATAGCACAGCGTGCGCCACAGCATCGGCACGTTGACGCCGGCCACCACCCGCACGCGCCGGCCGTCGGCCTCGGCCAGGGCGGCATTGCAGGGCGTGGCGCCGAAGACGTCGGCCAGCAGCAGCACCTCGCCTTCGCCGCCGGCGGACAGCACCTGCTGCACCAGCGCCCTGGCCTCCTCCAAGGTGGCGCCCGCGGGCACGTCCACCGTGTCCACCTGGGTCGCGCACTCGGCATAGGTGTGCAGGGCCAGCGATTTCAGCGCGCTGGCCAGCGGGGCATGGGCAACGAGGACGATGGTGGCCATGGACGTCGGGCCTGTGATTATCGTGCGGCCGGGCGTTCTGGGGCGCACGCCGGCCGCGGCCGGCCCTCAGGGCCCGAAGCGCATCGAGGCGAAGAAGGGCTGGGCCGCGGCATCGCTGACCTGCTCGCCCAGCACCGTCGCCTGGTAGACCTGGCCGCCGCGCGCGAACAGCACCAGCCGCATCTGCAGCGCCCGGCCGTCGGGCCGCTGGCCGGCCAGGCGCAAGCTCACCACGCCGGGCTGCGGCATCGCGCCCGGCACCGGCAGCGGCGTGCCGGGGCTGGCCTGCGCCCGCACATGGGCGATGGTCTCCCGCCGCCAGGCCTGCAGCGCGGGCTCCACGCGCGCCGCATCGCCCATCTCGGCCAGGCCGACGGCCCAGTCCAGCCCGCCGGCGCGGCAGGCATACAGGCTCAGCGGCACGGCCGGGCCGGCCAGGGCCACGCGGCGCGCGATCCGGTCGGGCCGGCAGGGGAACTGCACGGCCAGCGTGCTGCCCTGCAGATGCACGTCGCGCCAGTTGAGCGTCGGCGTGCAAGCCCCTGCAGCCGCGGCGAGCAGGCCGGGCAGCAACAGTCGGGGCCCGCGCGCTCGCATGGCCGGATTATCGGCCGCCCCCTGGCTGGCCCGGTGCAGCCTTCCTCGACAATCCAGCGATGAATGCCGCCTCCCCACCGACCCCCCAGGCCCTGGCCGGCGTGCGCGTGCTCGACCTGTCCCGGGTGCTTGCCGGCCCCTGGTGCACGCAGACGCTGGCCGACCTCGGCGCCGAGGTCGTCAAGGTCGAGCGCCCGCCCACCGATCGGCACCCGGGCGGTGACGACACCCGCGGCTGGGGCCCGCCCTTCCTGCCGGACCGCGCCGGCAACCCCACGGGCGAGGCCGCCTACTACCTCGGCACCAACCGCAACAAGCGCTCGGTGGCGATCGACCTGGCCCAGCCCGACGGGCAGGCCCTGATCCTGCGGCTGGCCGAGCGCAGCGACGTGCTGGTGGAGAACTTCAAGGTCGGCGACATGGCGCGCTACGGCCTGGATGCCGACACCCTGCGCCGGCGCTGCCCGCGCCTGATCTACTGCTCGATCACCGGCTACGGCCAGACCGGCCCCTACCGCGAGCGCGCGGGCTACGACTACGCCATCCAGGGCCTGGGCGGCCTGATGAGCGTGACGGGCGAGCGCGACGACCTCCCCGGCGGCGGCCCGCAGAAGGCGGGCGTGGCCGTGGCCGACCTGTTCACCGGCATGTACGCCAGCGTGGCCATCCTGGCCGCGCTGCGCCACCGTGACGCCACCGGCCAGGGCCAGGCCATCGACATGGCGCTGCTGGACAGCCAGGTCGCGATGCTGGCCAACCTCGGCGCCAACTACCTGGTCACGGGCCAGCCGCCGCAGCGCATGGGCAATGCGCACCAAAACGTGGTGCCCTACCAGGTCTTCGCCGTGGCCGACGGCCACCTCATCCTGGCCGTGGGCAACGACGGGCAGTTCCAGCGCCTGTGCGAAGTGATGGGCCTGCCCGAGCTGGCCCGGGACGAGCGCTACGCGCGCAACGCCGGCCGCGTGCGCCATCGCGAGCAGCTGATCCCGCGCCTGGCCGAGCGCATGCGCACGCGCACGCGCGCCGACTGGCTGGCCGCCTTCGAGGCCGCCACCGTGCCCTGCGGGCCGATCAACGACCTGGCCGAAGTCTTCGCCGACCCGCAGGTGCGCGCGCGCGGCATGGCGATGCCCGTGCCGCACCCGCTCAGCGACACGCTGCGGCTCGTGGCCAGCCCGATGAAGCTCTCGGCCACGCCAGTGCAGCTGCGCCGGCCGCCGCCGCTGCTGGGCGAGCACACCGACGAGGTGCTGGCCGAGCTCGGCATCGGCAACGCCGAGCGCGAGGCCCTGCGCCAGCGCCGCGTCATCGGTCCGCCGCCGCGCTGAAGCCCGGCGCGGCACCGGTGCCGGGTCCCGCGATCGCGGGGGCCGTGCCCGGCGGCAACCCCACGGGCGCGCATACTGCCGGCGCCGTTGTGCCCTGGCCGTTCATGGATTTGTCCGACATCCCCGCCGCCCCCGAGCTCGCCGATCCGCAGGCCCTGCTGGCGCAACTTGGCGGCGAAGTCGCGCGCAGCCTGTCGCGGGCGCTCGAACGCCTCGCCGCGCTGCAGGCCAGCGGCCACATCGACGCCCGCAGCCTGCGGGCGCTGCAGTTCGAGGTCGAGCAGGCGCGCCGCGCCGGCATCGTCGCGCAGCAGATCGTGCGCCTGCGCGCGGGCGCGTTCGCGCGCGCCAGCGAGCGCATCGACCTCGCCGCGCTGCTGCACGAGGCCCTGCGCCAGCAGGGGCGCGAGATCGCGCGGCGCCGGCTGCAGCTGCGGCTGAACCTGATGCCGGCGGCGGTGGCCAGCGACGCCACGCTGCTCTACGCGCTGCTGCAGGCGGCGCTGGACTGGGCCTTCGCGCTGGCGGCATCGCCGCTCGACCTGGTGCTGGACGCTGCAGCCGCGACCGGCGGCGTGCCGTTGTCGATCCGGCTGGCCGCCGACGCGGCCGGCCCCGAAGCACTCGACACGATGGCCTGGCGGCTGCTGGAGCAGCTGGCCTCGGCGCTGGCGATCCCGCTGGAGCGGCGCTGCAGCGGCGGGCGCCTCACGCTCAGGCTGACCCTGCCCGGGGCGGGCCCGGCCGCGGCGGGCAGCGCGGTCGAGGGCACCGACTCGCTGCTGTCGCTGTCGCAGCCCCTGGCCGGCCGGCACCTGCTGGTGGTGGCGGCGCGGCGCGACACCCGCCAGCGCCTGCGCGAGGCGCTGCGCCCGCTGGGCTCGATGATCGACTTCGTGCCCTCGGTCGAGGTCGCGCAGGCCTTCTGCGCGGGCGCGCTGCCGCACGCCCTGGTCTACGAGGCCGGCCTCGGCGGCGAGCGCTTCGACCGCCTGCGCGACGCGATCCTGGCGCGCGAGCCCGGCCTGGCGCTGGTGTGCGTGGCCGAGGAGGGTTCCTGGGTCGAGGTCCGCAACGAAGGCCCGCGCCAGCTCACGAGCGTGGGCCGCGACGCCGTCGCCCAGGCCCTGCCCGCGGCGCTGCTGTTCGAGCTCGACCGCCAGGCCTGAGCGACTGGGACGCCGGGCGATCGGCCCGCCGCGCCTCAGCCGCCGAACACCCGCCGCAGCAGCCGGCTGCCGGTGGCCACGGGGTCGGCGCGGATGCGCTTTTCTTCCTCGCCCATCATGAAATACAGCCCGTCCAGCGCGCGCGCCGTGACGTAGGTCTGCACGCTGCGCTCGTCGCCCTGCAGCAGGCCCATCGCGCCGGCCCGCTGGGCCACCGCGTTGTAGCGCTGCGCGAGCTGGGCCCGGTCGGTGACCTGCGTGACGATGGGCAGGAAGCGCTGGTCCAGCGGGGCGCGCGTCTTGGCCGCGAAGAAGTCGGTGACGGCCGTGCTGCCGCCGTGCACCAGGCGCAGCGCGTCCTCCACGCTGATCGACTGGACCGTGCTGACGAACAGCGTCCGCGCCTCGGGCACCGCCTGCTCGGCGGCCCGGTTCATCGCCGTGGCCAGCTCGTCGAGCTGGCGTCCCTGGCCCAGCATCTGCAGCAGCCGCGAGGCCTGCTGCAGCGGCCGCGGCAGCTCGATGCGCACCTGCGGGTTGCCGAGGAATCCGTCCGGGCGCCCGAGCCCCGCGATCGCGGCCAGCGCCGCCTGGTGCAGGGCGGCGCGGATGCCGCTGGCGGCGTCGCTTTCGGTCAGGGCCGCGCGCGCCGGCGCTGCCGCGCCCGCGCCCCAGGCCAGCACCAGCGCTGCCGTAACATGCCGCCGTTTCATCGCTGCCCCTTCATCGCCGCCCCTTCATCGCTGCCCCTTACGCCATCCGACCATGCGCGATCTTGCCTGCACCCCGGCGCCACGGCCAGCGCCGCGCCGCGCCGGCCCCGTCCGGCCCCGATGATCGCCCGCCTGAGCGGCCTGCTGGCCGAGAAGTCGCCGCCGCGCGTGCTGCTGGACGTGCACGGCGTGGGCTACGAGCTCAGCGTGCCGATGAGCAGCTTCTACAACCTGCCCGCGCTGGGTGAGCCGGTGGTGCTGCTGACGCAGTTCATCGTGCGCGAGGACGCGCAGCTGCTGTTCGGCTTCCTCACCGCGGCCGAGCGCGCCACCTTCGGCGAGCTGGTCAAGATCAGCGGCGTCGGCCCGCGCACGGCGCTGGCCATCCTCTCGGGGCTGAGCGTGGCCGAGCTGGCGCAGGCGGTGACGCAGCAGGACGCGGCGCGCCTGGTCAAGGTGCCCGGCATCGGCAAGAAGACCGCCGAGCGGCTGCTGCTCGAGCTCAAGGGCAAGCTCGGTGCCGACCTCGGCGGCAGCGGCGCGGCGCGCCCCGCCGACGACAGCCAGGGCGACATCGCGCAGGCGCTGCTGGCCCTGGGCTACAACGAGCGCGAGGCCCAGGCCGCCTTGAAGGCGCTGCCCCCCGGCATCGGCGTGAGCGAGGGCATCAAGCTCGCGCTGAAGGCATTGAATCGCTGAGGCGCTGAACCGCTGATCCGCGGAGCCGCGGAGGCGACGCGCGCGGCTGCGGGCCCGGCGCCCCGGCGGCGGCTTCAGTGCATCTTCATGTCCATCGGCATCGCCGCATCGGCCGGCATGCCGTCCTGCGTCTTCACCTCGACCTGCACCGTCACGTCGCCGGCCCGCTCGAAGTGCAGCACGAGCGGGAAGCGCTCGCCCACCTTCAGCGGCTGCTTCAGCCCCGAGAACATGAGGTGCCAGCCGCCCGGCGCCAGGCTCACCTTCTGGCCGGCCGGCACGTCGATCGCGCTCACCTGGCGCATCTGCATCACGTTGCCCACCATGCGCATCGAGTGCAGCTCGACCCGCTGCGCCACGTCGCTCCGCGCGGCCACCAGGCGGTCGGCGACGCGGCCGCCTTCGAGCGTGAGGAAGGCGCCGCCGCCGGGCTGGCCGGGCACGGTCGGGCGGGCCCAGGCGTCGATGGCGCGCGGGGCCGACGGCGCCGCCGTCTGCGCCGCCGTATGCGCCCCCGCCTTCGCCGTGCCGCCCGGCGTCTGTGCAGGGGCCGGCAGGGCGCAGACCCAGGCCGAGGCCGCGACGGCGGCCAGCAGGAGGCGACGGATGGTCATGACAGCGGGCGGCAGGTCGCCGAGAGCACAGGGGCTGCGCAGTCTAGCGGCTCGTCATAATCCTTCGATGGCCCTGCAGACCGACGATTTCGGCCCGGCCGCCGCGCGCGCGGGCGGCGCCCGCGTGGTCAGTGCCGCCCCGGCCTCGCCCAACGAGGAGGCCATCGAGCGCGCGCTGCGGCCCAAGGGCCTGGCCGACTACGTGGGCCAGCACACGGCGCGCGAGCAGCTCGAGATCTTCATCCGCGCCGCGCGCGGCCGCGCCGAGGCGCTGGACCATGTGCTGCT
>JAGWMW010000150.1 GCA_028871575.1 Burkholderiales bacterium
CGCTGGACGCCGTGGCCGCGGGCGTGCAGCGCATCCACCAGGCCAGCGAGGCCAGCCGCGAGGTCTGCGGCGGCCTGGCGGCGCAGATCGACGCCATCGACGCCGAAATGCGGCGCACCGGCACGGCGCTGGATTCGGCGCTGGCGCGCACCGAGACACTGCTGCGCATCTCCGAGCAGTTGATCGAGCGCGTGGCCGACTGCGGCATCGAGACCGAGGACACGCCCTACATCCGCGCCGCCCAGGAGGCCGCCGGCCGCGTCGCCGCGCTGCTCGAGCAAGCCCTGCAAAGCGGCGCGATCGGCCGCGCCGAGCTCTTCGACGAGCACTACGAGCCCGTCCCCGGCAGCGCCCCGGCCCAGCACCTGACCCGCTACACGGCCCTGGCCGAGCGCCTGTTCCCGCCGGTGCAGGAGGCGCTGCTGACGCTGTCGGACAAGGTGGTGTACTGCATCGCCGTCGACCGCAACGGCTACGTCGCCTGCCACAACCGGCAGTACAACCAGCCGCAACGCCCGGGCGACCTGGTCTGGAACACCGCGCATTGCCGCAACCGGCGCATCTTCAACGACCGCACCGGCCTGGCCTCGGCACGCAACCAACGGCCCTTCCTGCTGCAGACCTACCGCCGCGACATGGGCGGCGGCCAGTTCGTGGTGATGAAGGAGGCCGCGGCCCCGATCACCGTGGGCGGGCGGCATTGGGGCGGGCTGAGGTTGGCGTTCAGGTTCTAGGCCGGGCGGGCGCCACCACCACCTCCCCACTCCGCCCCGCCACCTGGCCCCAGGCCAGCGGCAGCGCCGGCACGGGCCGGCAGGCGTGGGCTGCGTGCAGGCCGCCCAGCGTGCCGAGCCGGTGGCCCTGGGCGCGCCAGCCGTCCAGCAGGGCTTCGAAGGCCGGGGCGAGCAGGCCGCCTTCGAGCTCGGCATGCAAGGTGTAGACCTGGTCGCGGTCGGTCTCGGTGCGGCGCAACAGGGCCGGCGCCACATTCGACTCGTCGATGCCCTCGGTGCCGATCAGCTCGTCCAGCGTCGGCAGCGTGGTGGGCCATTGCACATGGGCCAGCGGGCGGCCGCCGACCATGGGCCGGTAGGGGTCCCCGCCATCCACGGCACGGCCGTCGCTGGCCCAGCCCAGGCCCCAGTCGTCCAGCTGCTGCAGCGCGGTGTCGTTCATCTGCCAGCCGGCGGCGCCGTGGGTGGCGGGGGCGGCGCCGAAGACGTCGCCGTAGCGCTGCCAGGCCAGGGCCATCTGCGCCCGCGTCCAGGCCGCATCGCGGTGGCGCACGCCGTCCTGCCAGACCACGTGGTCCCAGCAGTGGATGCCGCATTCGTGGCCGGCGTCGCGGGCGGCGCGCATCTGGGCCGCGGCGCGCTGCCCGATGTCGGGGGCGGGCAGCAGCACGCCGTACATCAGCGTGCGCCAGCCGTAGTGCCGCGTGACCGAGGTGCGCGAGACCTTGCCCAGGAAGCCGGACCGGAACACGCGCTTCAGCGCCCAGCCGGTGTGGTCGGGGCCCAGGCTGAACAGGAAGGTGGCCTGCAGGCCGCGCCGCGCCAGCATCTGCAGCAGCCGCGGCACGCCTGCGCGCGTGCCGCGCAGCGTGTCGACGTCGACCTTGAGCGCGATCGTCGCCAAGGGCGCGCGGTCAGGTCGCCGATTCGGTGAGCTGGCGCGCCTGCGCCACCTGGTGGCGGTACGACTCGAAGATGCGGCGCAGCGCGGTGGCCATGTCGACCTGCGGCTTCCAGCCGAGCGTGCTCATCGTGTCGGCGATCTTGGGCAGGCGGTTCTGCACGTCCTGGTAGCCCTGGCCGTAGAAGCGGCCCGAGTCGGTCTCGACGATGCGCGTGCGCGCCGCCATCTCGGCGTACTCGGGGTAGCCGGCGGCCATCGCCAGCATCATCTCGGCGAGCTCGCGCACCGAGTAGTTGTTGGCCGGGTTGCCGACGTTGAAGATGCGGCCGCTGGCCACGCCGCCTTCGTTGGCGATGATCTTCACCAGCGCCGAGATGCCGTCGCTGACGTCGGCGAAGGCGCGCTTCTGCGCCCCGCCGTCGACGAGCTGGATGGCCTCGCCGCGCACGATCTGGCCCAGGAACTGCGTCACCACGCGCGAGCTGCCTTCCTTGGTGTCGAAGATCGAGTCCAGGCCCGAGCCGATCCAGTTGAAGGGCCGGAACAGCGTGTAGTTCAGGCCCTGCTCTTGCGCATAGGCGTGGATCACGCGGTCCATCAGCTGCTTGCTGCAGGCGTAGATCCAGCGCGGCTTGTTGATCGGGCCGTAGACCAGGTGGGAGGTCTCGGGGTCGAACTCGGCGTCGGTGCTCATGCCGTAGACCTCGGAGGTGGACGGGAACACCAGGTGCTTCTTGTACTTGACCGCGGCCCGCACGATGGGCAGGTTGGCCTCGAAGTCGAGCTCGAACACGCGCAGCGGCTCGCGCACGTAGGTGGCCGGCGTGGCGATGGCCACCAGCGGCAGGATCACGTCGCACTTCTTGACGTGGTACTCGATCCACTCCTTGTTGATCGTGATGTCGCCCTCGAAGAAGTGCATCCGCGGGTGGCGCACCATCTCGCCCAGGCGGTTGGAGGCCATGTCCATGCCGTAGACCTCCCACTCGGTGGTCTGCAGGATGCGCTGCGTGAGGTGGTGGCCGATGAAGCCGTTGACACCGAGGATGAGCACTTTCTTCATGGGCGGGGTCTCGCGTGGGTGGCGTCGATGAGGGCCGCCAGGGCGGACGGCGCGATGGCCCGGCCCTGGTCGAGGAGTTCTTGCACCAGCAGGGCCTGGCCGTCGCCGCAGGCGCCGACGATCTGCCCGCCGACGACGTGCAGGCCGGGGCCGCGCCCGCGCAGGTCGGGCTCGCGCCCGGGCAGCGGCCGCCGCGCGCGGGCAACCACGAGGCGCCGGCCGCCGAGCTCGGCAAAGGCGCCGGGGTAGGGCGGGGCCACGGCGCGCACGAGGTTGTAGACCTGCGCCGCCGGCTGCTGCCAGTCGATGCGGCCGTCCTCGGGCCTGCGGCCGCCGTAGTAGCTGCCGCCGGCGATGTCGTTGGGCCGCCGGGGCGGCCGGCCGGCAAGGATCGCCGGCAGGCTGCGCCACAGCACCTGCTCGGCGGCGACGCAGACCTTGTCGAACACCTGCAGCGCGGTGTCGTCGGGCAGGATGGGCACGGCCTGCTGGTCGACGATGGCGCCGGCGTCGGCGCGGGCCACCATCTCGTGCAGCGTGGCGCCGGTCTCGGTGGCGCCCATCAGCACGGCCCAGTTGGTGGGCGCGCGGCCGCGGAACTGCGGCAGCAGCGAGCCGTGCAGGTTGTAGGCGCCCTGCCGCGCCAGCGCCAGGATCGAGGCCGGCAGCAGCGCGCGGTAGTAGAAGCTGAAGATCAGGTCGGGCGCGGCCTCGCGCACCGCCGCCTCGAGCCCGGGCGCCTTCGGGTCGTCGGCGTGGATCCACGGCAGGCCCAGTTCGTCGGCGGTGTCGGCCACGCGCCGATACCACAGGGCCTCGCCCGGCGGGTCGCGGTGCGTGGCCACCAGCGCCACGTCCACGCCGCGCGCCTGCAGCACGCGCAGGGCGCGGTCGCCGACGTTGGAGTAGCCGAAGACGACCGCCCTCATAGGCCGGCTTCGCTGCCTTGCTGCAGCACGGCGGCGATGCGGTAGCGCGGCCGGTTGCGCACTTCCTGCTGGATGCGGCCGACGTACTCGCCCATCAGCCCGATGCCGAACAGCATGATGCCGGTCAGGAAGAACTGCAGCGCGAACAGCGTGAACACGCCTTCCACTTCGGCGCCGAGCAGGAAGCGCCGCACCAGCAGCAGCACGAACAGCGCGCCCGAGCCCAGCGACAGCAGCATGCCGATGAGCGAGAACCACTGCAGCGGCACGATCGAGAAGCCGGTGACGAGGTCGAAGTTGAGCCGGATCAGCTTGTACAGCGAGTACTTCGATTCACCCGCGAAGCGCTCTTCGTGGCCGACCTCGATCTCGGTCGGGCTGGCGGCGAAGGTGTAGGCCAGCGCCGGGATGAAGGTGTTGACCTCGCGGCAGGCGTTCAGCGTGTCGACCAGGCCGCGGTCGTAGGCGCGCAGCATGCAGCCCTGGTCGGTCATCTGGATGCGCGTGATCCGCTCGCGCAGCCGGTTCATCGCCTTGCTGGCCACGCGGCGGAAGGCGCTGTCCTCGCGCTGGCGGCGGATCGTGCCCACGTAGTCGTGGCCGGCGCGCACGGCGGCGATGAGGCGCGGGATCTCCTCGGGCGGGTTCTGCAGGTCGGCGTCGAGCGTGATCGTGATCGCGCCGCGCACCTGCTCGAAGCCGGCCATGATGGCCATGTGCTGGCCGAAGTTGCCGTTGAACAGCACCACGCGCGTCACGTCCGGCCGCAGCCGGTACTGCGCCGCCAGCAGCTGGGGGCTGCGGTCGCGGCTGCCGTCGTTGACGAACACGATCTCGTAGGGCTCGCCCAGGGCGTCGAGCACGCGGTACAGGCGCTCGAACAGGGCCGGCAGCACCGCCTCCTCGTTGTAGACGGGGATGACGACGGAGACGGCGGGCGCGCTCAGCGCAGGAGGCTTCGGCATGCGTCGGCGAGGTGGCGGCAGACGCGCTCGGGGTCGGCGTCGTCCATTTGCGGAAACAGCGGCAGCGTGAGGATGGCGCGGCCGATGCGCTCGGCCTGCGGCAGCATCCCTTCGCGCCAGCCCAGGCCGCGGTAGTAGCTGAACAGGTGCAGCGCCGGGTAGTGCACGCCGCTGCCGATGCCGGCCTCGCGCAGCCGCTGCATCACGGCGGCGCGCCCGCCGGCCAGGCGCTCGGCCGGCAGCACCACCTGGTACAGGTGCCAGTTGGTGAGCGCGCCGGAGGTGTTCGAGGGCAACGGCAGCTCGATGCCCAGCTCGGCCAGCCCGTGGCGATCCGCCGCCTCGAAATAGGCCTGCGCCAGCGCGCTGCGCCGGCGCGTGACGGCCTCGAGCTGCGGCAGCTGGCCCAGGCCGATGGCGGCGTGGATGTCGGTGAGGTTGAACTTGCCGCCGGGGCTCTCGACGTCCATGCCGTCGTCGCCACGGCGCACCACGCCCTGCAGGCGCAGCCGCTCGGCGCGCACGGCTTCCTCGGGCGTGTTCATCACCAGGCAGCCGCCTTCGGCGCAGGTGATGTTCTTGTTGGCCTGGAAGCTGAAGCTCACCAGGTCGCCGAAGGCCCCGATGCGCCGTCCCTGCCAGCGCGAGTCGATCGCCTGCGCCGCATCCTCGATCACGCGCAGGCCGTGCCGGGCGGCGATCGCGTACAGGCGGTCCATGTCCACCGGCAGGCCCGACAGGTACACCGGCATCAGGGCCCGCGTGCGCGGCGTGATCGCGGCCTCGACCGCGTCGAGGTCGAGGTTGCGCGTGCGCGGGTCCACGTCCACCAGCACCGGCGTCGCACCCACGGCCACGATCACGTTGGCGGTGGCGACCCAGGTGATGGGCGTGGTGATGACCTCGTCGCCCGGGCCGATGCCGGCCAGGCGCAGCGCCACTTCCATCGTCGCCGTGCCGTTGGCGAAGCTGCGCACCGGGCGGCCGCCGAACAGCGCCGACAGCGCGGCCTCGAAGGCCTGCACCTTCGGGCCCGAGGTGATCCAGCCCGAGGCCAGCACGCGGCCGACCTCGGCGATGGTCGCCTCGTCGATGTGCGGTCGCGTGAAGGGCAGGAAGGCGGGGGCGGACATGGGTCGGGCAAGGCGGGTTGGGGGCAGGGCGGCGGCGCGCTGGCGCCGCGGGCCGGATTGTCAGCTACGCGACATCACGAACACGCCGGCCAGGATCAGCGCCATGCCGGCCCAGCGCGCCGGGCCCAGCGCCTCGCCGAACAGCCACCAGGCCGCCAGCGCGTTGACCACGTAGCCCAGCGAAAGCATCGGGTAGGCCAGCGACACCTCCACGCGCGACAGGCCCACGATCCACACGCCCACGCTGACCACGTAGCAGGCCAGGCCGGCCAGGATCGGCCCCTGCGCCAGCACGCGCAGCGCGGTCGGCAGCAGGGTGTCCCAGCCCACCGTCAGCGGCCCCAGCGGGCGCACCCCGGCCTTCAGCAGCAGTTGCGCGCCGGCATTGAGCAGCACGCCGGTGACGATGAGGGCGAAGGTGGCGAGGTTCATCGGGCGGGGTGCGGGTCGAAGTTGGCGACAACGACGCGGCGTTCGTCCTGCGCCACCAGCGTCATGGGCAGGTGCTCGCGCTCGAGCCGGGCGTAGGTGGCCGGGCTCATCAGCGCCAGCGCGTGCGGGCCGTCGCGCCAGACGCGCTCGAAATCGGCCATCGTGGGCAGCCACTTGGACGGCTCCTGGCGCGTGCCGAAGGCGAGCTCGTCGGGCTTTTCCACCATGATCAGCGTGTGCCGCAGGTAGAAGGGCAGCGTGTGGTCGAGCAGCCGCACGCCGTACAGCGGCATCTGCGGCGTCAGCACGGCATCGATGGCCGGCACCAGGTCGACGCCGGAGGCCGGCCGGCCGATGGTCTCGTGGCCGACCAGGCCCAGCGTCGTGGCGCCGAAGAAGGCGAGCGCGTAGGCGCCGATGCTGGGCAGCAGCGCGCCGCGGCGGTGCAGCCGCCAGGCCGCGGCCAGGCCCGCGGCCAGCAGCGCGCAGGCGCCGGCCAGCCACAGGCCATAGGCGCGCAGCTGGGCACCGTCGGTGCCGCCGGCGGGCCAGCGGCCGGGCAGCCAGCTGGCCGCGAAGCCGAGCCCGGCCACGGCCAGCATCGCCGCCAGCTGGCGCCGCCAGGCCGCGGGCTTCGGCTGAGCCAGCAGGCCCTCCAGGCCGGCCGCGGCCAGCAGCGCCAGCGCGGGGTAGACCGGCAGGATGTAGCCCGGCAGCTTGGAGTCGGAAAGGCTGAAGAACACGAAGATCGCGCCGGCCCAGGCGGCGCAGAACGCCAGCGGCCGAAAGCCCCGCGGCGCGGGCTCGTGCCGCAGCGCCGCCCAGGCCCGTGGCGCCAGCCCGAGCCAGGGCAGGAAGCCGCCCAGCAGCTGGGGCACGAAGTACCACAGCGGCTGGTTGCGGTGGTGGATGGTCGAGGTGTAGCGGTCCCAGTGCTCGTGGATGAAGAAGAACTGCGGGAACTCGGGGTTGCGCAGCGACACGAGCACGAACCAGGGGGCGCTGATCAGCAGGAACAGCGCCGTGCCGGCGACCAGGTGCAGCCGCCGCCACAGGGCCCAGTCGCGCACGACGAGCGTGTAGACCACCAGGGCCAGCCCGGGCAGCACGATGCCGATCAGGCCCTTGGTCAGCACGGCCACCGCCATCGCGGCCCAGGCCACGAGCATCCAGCCGCGCTGCGCCGGCGCGGAGGTTTCGGGGTGCTGGGCCCGCAGCAGGGCGGCCAGCACCAGCGCCAGCGCGCCCGAGACGCTCATGTCCAGCGAATTGAAGTGCGCGCCCAGGTTCCAGGCCGGCGCGGCCACCAGCACCAGCGCGGCCAGCAGCGCGGCGCGCGGGCCCCACCAGCGCCGCGCCGCGCCCGCCACCGCCGCCACGCCCAGCGCGCCGCTGAGGCCCACGCACAGCCGCGCCTGCCAGTCGCCGACGCCGAAGGCGTGGTAGGCCAGCACCGTCATCCACAGGTGGAAGGGCGGCTTCTCGAAGTACTTCAGGCCCTGGTAGCGGATCGTGACCCAGTCGCCCGAGAGGTACATCTCGCGCGCGATCTCGGCGTAGCGGCCCTCGTCGGAGCGCAGCAGATGGCGCGCGTCCAGCGTGAAGAACCAGACCCCGGCCAGCAGCAGCAAGCCGGCCCAGAACCACGGCGCCGGCAGGCCGGCGATGCGGCCGGCCACGGCGGGTTGCGGCACGACGGGGGGAGCGGAGGAGGCAGGAGGTGCTGGCATGGGCGCGGCGGCCCTCACGGCACCCGGCGGTGTTCGCCGGCGGCGGCGAGCCAGGCGCGGATTCTATCGGCGGGGACGGGCCAGGCCGGGCCGGCGCGGTCGGATCGGCAGGGTCGCCCGGCTCAGGCCCGGCCCGCCGGCCGGGCGGGGCTCAGGCCAGCAGCCCGCCGCCCGGGACGGGCAGCCGCTCGCCGGCACCGGCGGCCGAGTACAGCCCCATCGGCGCCGAGGGCCGAGGCAGCAGCACGTCCAGCGCGCGGTCGAGCGAGGCCGTGGCTCGCGCCAGCGCCTCGCGCT
>JAGWMW010000151.1 GCA_028871575.1 Burkholderiales bacterium
CCGGCCTCGGCGGGCGCCGGCACTTGAAGCGCTGCCCGGCAGCCGCGGGCCCGGAGCTGGCCTGATGAGCCCGTCACGCCCGTTCATCGAGCGCCCGGTGGCGACCTCGCTGCTGATGCTGGCCATCGTGCTCGCCGGCCTGGTGGGCTACCGCTTCCTGCCGCTGTCGGCGCTGCCGCAGGTGGACTACCCCACGATCCAGGTGCAGACGCTGTACCCCGGGGCCAGCCCCGAGGTCATGGGCAACACCGTCACCTCGCCGCTGGAGGCCCAGTTCGGCCAGATGTCGGGGCTGGTGCGGATGAGCTCGACCAGCGCCGCCGGCGTCTCCATCGTGACGCTGCAGTTCGCGCTCTCGCTGCCGCTGGACGTGGCCGAGCAGGAGGTGCAGGCCGCCATCAACGGCGCCAACGCGCTGCTGCCGGCCGACCTGCCGGCGCCGCCGATCTACGCCAAGGTCAACCCGGCCGACGCGCCGGTGCTGACCCTGGCCATCAGCTCCGAGAGCCTGCCGCTGACCGAGGTGCAGAGCCTGGTCGACACGCGGCTGGCGCAGAAGATCAGCCAGGTCAGCGGCGTGGGCCTGGTCACCCTGTCGGGCGGGCAGCGGCCGGCGGTGCGCATCCAGGTCGACACCCAGGCGCTGTCGGCGCTGGGCATCGGGCTGGACACCCTGCGCAGCACCATCGCCAGCGCCAACGCCAACGCGGCCAAGGGCAGCTTCGACGGCCCGCAGCGCGCCTACACCATCAACGCCAACGACCAGCTGCTGACGGTCGACGACTACAAGAACCTGATCGTCGCCTACCGCAACAACGCCCCGGTGCGGATGCGCGACGTGGCGCAGGTGGTGCTCAGCGCCGAGAACAACCAGCTCGGCGCCTGGGCCGGGCTGCGCTGCGGCGGCGCCGCCGCGGCTGCGCCCGACTGCCGCGACGGCGCGGCGCTGATCCCGGCCATCGTGCTGGACGTGCGGCGCCAGCCCGGCGCCAACGTCATCGCCACCGTCGACGCGATCAAGCGCGCGCTGCCGCGGCTGCAGGCGGGGCTGCCGGGTGCGCTGCGCATCGACCTGCTGGCCGACCGCACCGCCGGCATCCGCGCCTCGGTGGCCCATGTCGAGACCGAGCTCGTGCTGGCCGTCGCGCTGGTGGTGGCGGTGATCTTCGTCTTCCTGGGCAACCTGCGCGCCACCGTCATCGCCAGCATCGCGGTGCCGATCTCGCTCGTCGGCAGCTTCGGCGCGATGTACTTGCTGGGCTACAGCCTGAACAACCTCAGCCTGATGGCGCTGACCATCGCCACCGGCTTCGTCGTCGACGACGCGATCGTGATGATCGAGAACATCGCCCGCCTGCGCGAGCAGGGCCGCACGCCCATGCGCGCCGCGCTCGAAGGGGCCGAGCAGATCGGCTTCACCATCATCTCGCTGACGATCTCGCTGATCGCGGTGCTGATCCCGCTGCTGTTCATGGGCGACGTGGTGGGGCGGCTGTTCCGCGAGTTCGCGGTCTCGCTGGCGATCACGATCCTGATCTCGGCCGGGGTCTCGCTCACCCTGGTGCCGATGATGTCGGCGCGCTGGCTGGGGCGCGAGCGGCATGCCGGCGGGTCAGGCGCGCCGGACTCGCCCGGGCGCGCGCAGCGCCTGTTCGGCCGCCTGATGCAGCGCTACGCACGCGCGCTCGAGTGGGTGGTCGACCACCAGGGCCTCACGCTGGCGGTGGCGCTGGGCACGCTGGTGCTGACGGCGGGGCTGTACGTCGCGATCCCCAAGGGCCTGTTCCCGACCCAGGACACGGGCCAGCTGCAGGGCCGGGTGGAGGCCGGGCCCGACGTGTCCTACGCCCGCATGGCGCAGCTGCAGGCGCAGGTCGCGCGCGCCGTGATGGCCGACCCCGCGGTGCAGAACCTGGCCAGCTTCGTGGGCGTCGACGGCGCCAACAACACGATGCTGCAGACCGGCACCCTGCTGATCGACCTGGTGCCCTCGCACGGCGACCCGCAGGCCGTGATGGCGCGGCTGCGCGAGCGCGTGCGCGCCGTGCCCGGCGCCAGCCTGACGCTGCAGCCCACGCAGGACCTGACCATCGACAGCGAGACCGGCCCCACCGAGTACCGGGTCTCGCTCGAGGGCGTGGATGCGGCCCAGATCACGCAGTGGATGGGCCGCCTGATCGCGCGGCTGCAGGGCGCGCCGCAGGTGCGCCACCTCAGCAGCGACGCCGGCGCGCAGGGCCTGGCGGCCTACGTCGACGTCAACCGCGACACCGCGGCGCGGCTGGGCATCAGCGCCAGCGCGGTGGACGACGCGCTGTACAGCGCGTTCGGCCAGCGCATCGTCTCCACCATCTTCACCGACACCCAGCAGTACCGCGTGATCCTGGAGGCGCGCCCCGGCCTGGCCGGCGACGCCGCCGGCGTCGGCCGGCTGCACCTGCTGGCCAGCGGCGGCAAGCCCACGCCGCTGGACGCCATCGCCCGCATCCGCGAGCAGCCCGCGCCGCTGGAGATCACGCACGTGGGGCAGTACCCGGCCGCGACGCTGAACTTCGACACCGCCCCCGGCGTGGCCCTGGGCCCGGCGGTGGACGCGATCCGCCGGGCCGCGCGCGACATCGGCCTGCCGCCGTCGATCACGATGACCTTCCTCGGCGCGGCCGGCGCCTACGAGAGCTCGCTGGCGGGCGAGCTCTGGCTCATCCTGGCCGCGGTGGTGTGCGTGTACATCGTGCTGGGCGTGCTGTACGAGAGCTACGTGCACCCGCTGACGATCCTGTCCACCCTGCCCTCGGCCGGCGTGGGCGCGCTGCTGGCCCTGATCGTGGGCGGCCACGACCTGGGCGTGATCGGGATCATCGGCATCATCCTGCTGATCGGCATCGTGAAGAAGAACGCGATCATGATGATCGACTTCGCCATCGACGCCGAGCGCCGCCAGGGCCTGGCCGCGCGCGAGGCCATCCTGCAGGCCGCGCAGCTGCGGCTGCGGCCGATCCTGATGACGACGCTGGCCGCGCTGTTCGCCGCCGTGCCGTTGATGCTGAGCTGGGGCCAGGGCGCCGAGCTGCGCCGGCCGCTGGGCCTGGCGATCTTCGGCGGCCTCGTCGTCAGCCAGCTGCTGACGCTGTTCACCACGCCGGTGATCTACCTCGCCTTCGACCGCCTGGGCGGCGGCGTGCGCCGGCTGCGCGACGAGGACGGGGGCGAGGGCGAGGGCAAGGGCGACGGGGCTGCGTCGCGGGCCGAGCGCCGGGCCGCTTCCAAGCCGGCCCGCATCCCCCCGGGGGATCGGCCGGCGGACCCGCCGGGCGAGGGGCTCCCATGAACCTCTCGCGCCCGTTCGTGCGCCGGCCCATCGGCACGGTGCTGCTGACGGCGGGCGTGGCGCTGGCGGGCATCGCGGCCTTCTTCCGCCTGCCGGTGGCACCGCTGCCGGCGGTGGACCTGCCGGTGATCCAGGTCAACGCCAGCATCCCCGGCGCCAGCCCCGAGACCATGGCCAGCAGCGTGGCCACGCCGCTGGAGCGGCGGCTGGGCACCATCGCCGGCGTCAACGAGATGACCTCCAGCAGCTCCACCGGCAACACCGAGGTGACGCTGCAGTTCGATCTCGGGCGCGACATCGACGGCGCCGCGCGCGACGTGCAGGCCGCCATCAACGCCGCCCGCGTGGACCTGCCGGCCACGATGCGCAGCAACCCGAGCTACCGCAAGGCCAACCCGGCCGCCGCGCCGGTGATGATCCTGGCCCTGACCTCGCAGTCCAAGACCCCGGGCCAGGTCTACGACGAGGTCTCCACCACGCTGAACCAGCGGCTGCTGCAGATCAGCGGCGTGGGCGACGTGCAGCTCGGCGGCGCCTCGCTGCCGGCGGTGCGCATCGAGCTCGACCCCTTCAAGCTCAACCACTACGGCATCAGCACCGAGGACGTGCGCGCCGCGATCCAGGCCAGCAATGCGAACCGGCCCAAGGGCCTGGTGCAGGGCGGCGGGCGGCGGCTGCAGATCTACACCCAGACCCCGGGCCTGAAGGCGGCCGACTACGCGCCGATGGTCATCGCCTGGCGCCAGGGCGCCGCGGTGCGGCTGCAGGACGTGGCGCAGGTGGTCGACGGGGTCGAGAACTCGCGCCTGCTGGGCCTGTTCAACGGCGAGCGCGCCGTCATCGTGCTCGTCATCGCGCAGCCCTCGGCCAACGTGGTGCAGCTGGCCGACCAGATCCGCGCCCTGCTGCCCAGCCTGCGCGCGGAGCTGCCGGCCGACGTGAAGCTCGACGTCGCGGTCGACCGCACCAGCTCCATCCGCACCGCGCTGCACGAGGTGGAGCTGACGCTGGCGGTCTCGGTGGTGCTGGTGGTGGCCGTGGTGAGCCTGTTCCTGCGCAACGCGCGCGCCACCCTGATCCCGGCCGTGGCCACGGCGGTGGCGCTGCTGGGCACCTTCGGCGCCATGTTCCTGCTCGGCTTCAGCCTCAACAACCTCAGCCTGATGGCGCTCACGGTGGCCACCGGCTTCGTCGTCGACGACGCCATCGTCGTGCTCGAGAACACCAGCCGCCACCTCGAGGCGGGCCTGGGCCGGATGGAGGCGGCGCTGCGCGGCGCGCGCGAGGTGGGGTTCACCGTGGTCTCGATCAGCCTGTCGCTGGTGGCGGTCTTCATTCCCTTGCTCTTCATGGGCGGGCAGCCCGGGCAGCTGTTCCGGCAGTTCGCGGTCACGCTGTCGGTGGCGGTGATGATCTCGCTCGTGATCTCGCTGACCACCACGCCGATGATGTGTGCGTGGCTGCTGCCCGGCGGCGGCGCCGGCGACCGCCCGCCGCCGGGCTGGCTGGCGCGCCAGGCCGAGCGCGGCTACGAGGCGGTGCTGGCGACCTACGCGCGCAGCCTGGACTGGGCCCTGGCCAGCAAGGGCCTGGTGATGCTGATCCTGCTGGGCGTGGTGGCGCTCAACGTCTACCTCTTCGTCGAGGTGCCCAAGAGCCTGTTCCCGCAGCAGGACACGGGGCAGATCGCCGCCGGGCTGCGGGCCGACCAGAGCCTGTCGAGCCAGGCCATGCAGCGCAAGCTGCGCCAGGTGATGGACATCGTGCGCGCCGACCCGGCCGTGGGCACGGCGGTGGGCTTCACCGGCGGTCGCGCCGGCGGCGGCTTCATGTTCGTGCAGCTCAAGCCGCTGGGCGAGCGCACCGACAAGGGCCTGGCCGTGATCGACCGGCTGCGCCCGAAGCTGGCGCGCGTGGCCGGGCTGCGCCTGTTCCTGAACCCGGTGCAGGACTTCCGCGCCGGCGGCCGGCCCAGCAACTCGACCTACCAGTACACGCTCAAGGGCCAGAGCAGCGCCGACCTGCGCGAGTGGTCGGGCCGGCTGCTGCGGGCGCTGAAGAGCGAGCCGGCGCTGACCGACCTGGACAGCGACCAGCAGGAGAACGGCGTCGAGAGCTACGTGCGCCTCGACCCCGAGGCGGCCAGCCGCCTTGGCATCAGCCGCAGCGCCGTCGACGCCGCGCTCTACGACGCCTTCGGCCAGCGCCAGGTGGGCGTGATCTACACGCCGCTGAACCAGTACCACGTGGTGATGGAATGGGCCCCGCCGTACATCCAGGGCCCGCCCGCGCTGGGCGATGTCTACGTGCCGGGCACCCGGCTCGTGAGCAACGGCGCCGGCCTGGTCGCGGTGGAGCGCACGACGGCCGCGGCGGGCAGCGCCGGCACCGGCGGCGGCACCGCGGCCCCGGCCGTCTCGCCCAACCCCGGCCTGCGCGGCGCCTCCGGCGGCAACGTCCTCAGCAACAGCCCCGCCACCCTGGTGCCGCTGGCCACGCTCGCCCGCTTCAGCGAGCGCGCCGCGCCGACCACGGTGAACCACCAGGACACCGAGCTCGCCACCACGATCTCGTTCAACCTGGCCGACGGCGCCACGCTGGCCGACGCCGCCGCCGCCATCGCCCGCGCCGAGGCCGCGATCGCGATGCCCACGACCGTGCGCGGCGAGTTCGCCGGCACCGCGCTGCTGGCGCAGCAGACCGGCAGCCAGCAGGGCCTGCTGATCCTGGCCGCGCTGGTGGTGATCTACATCGTGCTGGGCGTGCTCTACGAGAGCCTGATCCACCCGCTGACGGTGCTGTCCACCCTGCCCTCGGCCGGCGTGGGCGCGGTGCTGGCCCTGCTGCTGCTGCATATGGACTTCTCGCTCATCGCGCTGATCGGCGTGTTCCTGCTCATCGGCATCGTCAAGAAGAACGCGATCCTGATCATCGATTTCGCGCTCGAGGCCGAGCGCGCGCGCGGTCTGAGCGCGCTCGACGCCGTGCGCGAGGCCTGCCTGCTGCGCTTCCGCCCGATCCTGATGACGACGCTGGCCGCGGCGCTGGGCGCGCTTCCGCTGGCCATCGGCTTCGGCGAGGGCGCCGAGCTGCGCCAGCCGCTGGGCGTGGCCATCATCGGCGGCCTGGTGGCCAGCCAGCTGCTGACCCTGCTGACCACGCCCGTGGTCTACCTGCTGCTGGACGGCCTGCGCCGCCGCAGCGCCGACGAGCGCCACCTCAGCCGCGCCGGCGGCCACGCCCTGGAGGCCCCATGACGACCCTGCCGTTGCGCCGCGCCGCGCCTCTCGCCGCCCTGGCCCTGCTGGCGGGCTGCGCCGTCGGCCCGGCGTACCGGGTGCCGACCGTGGCCGAGCCCGCCGGCTACAAGGAGGCGCCCGCGGCCGGCGCCCGCTGGCTGCCGGCGGCGCCGGCCGACGTGCTGGAGCGCGGTCCCTGGTGGGTCCTGTTCGGCGACCCCGGGCTCGACCGCCTGGCGCCGCAGGTCGAGGTCTCGAACCAGAACGTGGCCGCCGCGGTGGCCGCCTACGCGCAGGCCGAGGCCCTGGTGCGCCAGCAGCGCGCCGCGCTGTGGCCCTCGCTCGGGCTCACCTACAGCGACAGCCGCAGCGGCAGCCGCGGCAGCGGGCAGGGCGCGAGCCTGGCCCGCAGCGGCCCGCAGCAGCTGGGCCTGGCGGCGAGCTGGGAGCCCGATCTCTGGGGCCGGCTGCGCGCCGGCGTCAGCGGCGCCCAGGCCGGCGCCCAGGCCAGCGCGGCCGACCTGGCCGCGGCCCGGCTGTCGGCGCAGGCGGCCCTGGCCAGCAACTACTTCTCGCTGCGCGAGGCCGACCACGAGCTCGATCTGCTCACCCAGGCCGTGGCGGCCTACCGGCGGGCGCTGCAGATCACGCAGAACCAGTACGCGGCCGGCATCGCCCAGCGCAGCGACGTGCTGCAGGCGCAGACCCAGCTCGCGACCACGCAAGCCAACCTGGCGGCCATGGGGGAGCAGCGCGCGCTGCTCGAGCACGCCATCGCGCTGCTGGTGGGCCGGCCGCCGGCCGGCTTCGCCATCGAGCCCGCGCCCTGGGGCGCGCGCGTGCCCGCGGTGCCGCCGGGGCTGCCCTCGCAGCTGCTGCAGCGCCGGCCCGACATCGCCGCCGCCGAGCGCGCCGTGGCGGCGGCCAACGCGCAGATCGGCGTGGCGCGCGCGGCCTACTTCCCCAGCCTCACGCTCTCGGCCGCTGCCACCGCCAGCGGCAGCAGCCTGGCCGGCCTGCTGGGCGCCTCGAACACGCTGTGGTCGCTGGGCGCAAGCGCGGCGCAGACCCTGTTCGACGGCGGGGCCGTCGCGGCCCGCGTCGAGGCCGCCACCGCGGCGCGCGATCAGGCAGTGGCCGTCTACCGCCAGACGGTGCTGGCCGCGTTCGGCGCGGTCGAGAACCAGCTCAGCGCCACGCGCTCGCTGGCCGAGCAGGAAGGGCTGCGCCGCGCGGCCTCGGAGGCCGCCGACCAGAACGAGGCCATCGCGCTCAACCAGTACCGCCAGGGGCAGGTGCCCTACACCACGGTCGTGGCGGCGCAGGTCACCGCGCTGGCCGCCCGCCAGGCCCTGTCGCAGCTGATGGCAGCGCGCCAGAACGCCGCCGTGGCCCTGATCCAGGCCCTGGGCGGGGGCTGGCATGCACCGGGCGAGGCCTTCTAGCAAACGTGGCTTTGCCACTTTGCTTGAACCCCCTCGGGGGGCAGGCTGGGCGCAGCCCGGCCCTGGGGGCAATCAGTACAAGGTCTCGACCTCGCAGGCCAGCCGGTAGCCCGCGCCGCGCTCGGTGACGATCAGCACGGGGGCCGCG
>JAGWMW010000152.1 GCA_028871575.1 Burkholderiales bacterium
CTCGCCGGCATCGTGGCCAACCTGCACGACGTGGTCATCATCCTGGGCTTCTTCTCGTTCTTCCAGTGGGAGTTCTCGCTCTCGGTGCTGGCCGCGGTGCTGGCGGTGCTGGGCTATTCGGTCAACGAGTCGGTGGTCATCTTCGACCGCATCCGCGAGACCTTCCGCAAGTTCCGCAAGCTCAGCACGCCGCAGGCGATCGACCACGCCATCACCAGCACCACCAGCCGCACCATCATCACCCACGGCTGCACGCAGATGATGGTGCTGTCGATGCTGGTCTTCGGCGGCCCCACGCTGCATTACTTCGCCGTGGCACTGACCATCGGCATCCTGTTCGGCATCTACTCCTCGATCTTCGTGGCTGCCGGCGTCGCGATGTGGCTGGGCGTCAAGCGCGACGACCTGCTGCGCTCCGGCGGCGGCAAGGAGCGCGACCCCAACGATCCGAACGCCGGGGCCGTGGTGTAGAGTGGTCCGAAACCGCCACTTCCAGCCCGCCCGCTGACATGCCCTACAGCGCGTCGCCCGACTCCCTCGCTGGCCAGGCGCGCAGGCTGTACATCGAAGAGCTCGTCAAGGGCCTGGTCTCGCTGGTGCAGGCCTGCATGGACGGCGCCCGCGCCCTCTACGACAAGCCCTCCGAGCACAGCGCCGCGCAGCGCCGGCGCGAGCTGGTGCACGGGCTGATGGCCGGGGCCCAGAACTGGCACCGGGCGATGGTCGCCGGGCTGCGGCGGGCGCTGTTGGAGGGCGGCTTCTCGGTCTCGCGCCCCGGCGACCTGCCGCCGCCGGGCAGCGGCCGCGATGCGCTGACCCTGGTGCCCGACGACACGATCGAGCTCGAGATCGTCACCTCGCGCCTGGCGCTGGCCATCATGGACCGCGCCTCTTGGGAGTTCGCCGACCTGCGCTCGCGCATCGCCCACCTCGAGGGCCGGGCCGAGATCGACCCGCACGACATGCTGCGCGCCCATGTGCTGGCCCGCGTGGCCTTCGACGGCTGGCGCAGCGCGGGCCTGACGATGGAAGGCTGGCGCGAGCTGCAGGCGGTGCTGCACGACGAGTTCGCGCTGCTGGTCGAGGAGGCCTACCACGAGGCCAACCGCTGGCTGGTCGAGCGCGGCGTGCTGCCCGAGGTGGACCTGCGCCCCTTCATCCGGCGCTCGCGCACGCATCCCGCGGCGCTGCAGGGCTGGCAGGGCAGCGGCGCGGGTGGCGGGGGTGGAGCGGGCCTCAGCGGCCTGGCCACCGGCCCCGACGGGTCCGCCACCGGCGGCGGGCGCGCCTCGGCCCCGGGGCCCGGGTTCAGCCAGTGGTCGGGCGGTGGCGGCGGCCGCGTCGGCGACGAGACCCGGCTGATGACGCGCAGCACCCCGCTGGCGCGCAGCCGCGAGCATGCCGAGGCCGTGCTCGGCCGCCTGAACCGCCTCATCGGGCGCCACGTGCCCGAGTTCGGCGGCTCCACCCGCCCGGGCGGCGCCGCGCGGGCGCCGGCGCCGGTCTCGCCCGGCCTGGCGCGGGCCATCGACACGGCCCAGGTCGGGCTGCGCCAGCGCCTGTCCTCGACGCTGCACGGCGGCGCCGTGGCCACCGCGCCGGTGCTGCTGGAAGAGCTGCACCAGCGCAAGCAGCAGCTCAAGCAGGCCGCGGCCACGCCCGAGGAGCGGGCCACGATCGAGATCGTGGCCCTGCTGTTCCAGAGCATCCTGACCGAGGACCGCATCCCGGCGGCGGTGCGCGTGTGGTTCGCGCGGCTGCAGATGCCGGTGCTGCGCGTGGCGGTGAGCGAGCCCGACTTCTTCGCCACCATCGACCATCCGGCGCGGCGCCTGATCGACCGCATGGGCGCCTGCGTGATGGGCTTCGACACCGGCGGCACGGCCAGCAGCACCGAGGCGCTGGACAAGGAGATCAAGCGCATCGTGCAGGTGGTCGAGGCCTACCCCGACACCGGCCGGCGCGTGTTCCAGACCGTGCTGATCGAGTTCGAGAAGTTCCTCGAGCACTACTTCAGCACCGCCAACGAGGCCACCAAGCGCGGCGTCTCGCTGGCGCAGCAGGTCGAGCAGCGCGAGACGATGGCCATCCAGTACACGATCGAGCTGCGGCGCATGCTCAACGAAGTGCCGGTGCAGGAGGGCGTGCGCCAGTTCCTGTTCCACGTCTGGGCCGACGTGCTGGCCACCACCGCGGTGCGCTACGGCGGCCAGGGCGAGCAGACCAAGACGATGAAGCGCGCGGC
This sequence comes from Burkholderiales bacterium, assembly GCA_028871575.1. GTDB lineage: Bacteria > Pseudomonadota > Gammaproteobacteria > Burkholderiales > Burkholderiaceae_C > Rubrivivax. Next base: position 2,246 of record JAGWMW010000152.1, read on the forward strand.
CGCCGACCTGATCTGGAGCGCCAGCGCCAAGGTCACGCGCGAAGAGCGGGCCGAGGTCATCCGCCGCCTGCCGCTGCTGCTGAAGAGCCTGCGCGAGGGCATGGTCTCCGCCGGCATGGAGGCCGCCCGCCAGGACGAGCACATCCAGCAGCTGAACAACTCGCTGGCCGCGGCCTTCACCGCCAAGACGGCCGTCATCCCCGACGAGCGCCTGCGCGAGCTGATGGAGCGCCTCGAGACGCTGGAAGAGCTGCTGCCCGACGCCGCCGACGTCGACATCGACGAGGCGATGGTGCTCGACCTCTCGGGGCACCAGAACTCCGAGCTCGAGGTGGTGCTGGACGGCGGCTCGATGCCGGCGCCGGCGATGGTGGCCTGGGCGCGCGAGCTGCAGGTGGGCAGCTGGTACATGCTCGACCGTGGCGGCCACAACGAGCCGGTGCAGCTGGCCTGGCATGGCATGCACAAGCAGCTCTCGCTGTTCGTCACGCCCCAGGGCCGCTGCGTGCTGTTCCAGCAGCACCGCCTGGCGTCCTACCTGCAGGCCGGCCTGATGCTGCCGGCGCAGGACGAGGCGCTGACCGTGCGCGCCACCCGCAGCGCCCTGGCCAAGCTCGACGTCGACGCCTCCCGCCTGTTGAACTGAAGCGGGCCGAAACGCCCGGATCCGAAGCCGCAGGCGAGGATCCCCCTCCAGCGGCCGCCGCGGAACCGGCTCTGCCGGGCCGCCAGCGGCGCCCCCCTGGGGGGGAGGCGGCCGCAGGCCGCTCCGGGGGGGGGTCAATGGATCACGCGATCGCCCGGATCGACGAAGAGCTCGTCGAGGATCAGCGCATCGGGCTCCTCGCCCAGGCTCCAGAAGACCATCAGCACGATGATCTTCAGCTCTTCCAGGTCCATCGGGCCGCCGCCCACGGCCATGGCGCGGTCGATCACCATCTCGCGCATCGGCGCCGGCAGCCGGCCGGCCGATTCGAGGAAGGCGATGAAGCCGACCGAGGCCTCGCCCAGCACCTCGCGCTCGGCCTCGGTGTACAGGCGCATGCTGCCGCGCACGGGCTCGCCGCTGACCGACTCGGCGCTGCTGGCCAGGCCGTCGAGCCAGCGCAGCGCGTCCTGGATCTCCTCGGGCTCGAAGCCCACGGCCGAGAGCTTGCGCGAGAGCTGCTTGGGCTCGGGGCAGGCGTCGGGGCGCCAGTAGTTCTCGTAGAGGTAGACCAGCACTTCGAACATCGAATCACTATACCCGAGGGCTGGCACCGCTCAGGCCGCGTGCCGGCGCTGGTACAGCCCGCCCGGCAGGCGCGCCACGCGGCCTGCCAGTTCGTGCTCGAGCAGCTGCGCCGAGAGCTCGGGCACCGACCCGCCGGTGCGCTCGAGCAGGGCGTCCAGCGTCACCGGGTCGTCGCCCATTGCCTCGAGCAGGGCGTCGTGCGGCCCGTCGGCGGGGTCGTCGTCGCCGACCCCACCGGCCCCGCCAGCCCCGGCGGCCGGGACCGGCGGGGCTGGCGGAGCCGGCGCGGCCAGGGCAGGGGGCCGGGCCGGGATCAGCTCCTCGAGCACGTGCTCCGCGGTCTCGACCAGCTTGGCCCCTTGCCGGATCAATGCGTGGCAGCCCTTGGACTGCGGGGCGTGGATCGAGCCCGGCAGCGCGAACACCTCGCGCCCGGCCTCGGCCGCCAGCCTGGCCGTGATCAGCGATCCCGATCGCAACGCCGCCTCCACCACCAGGGTGCCGCGCGCCAGGCCGGCGATGAGGCGGTTGCGCTGCGGAAAGTGCTCGGCCAGCGGCGGCGTGCCGGGGGCGAATTCGCTGACCAGCGCGCCGCGGGCCGCGATGCGCCGCGCCAGCTCGGCGTGGCGCGCCGGGTAGACCTGGTCCAGGCCCGTGCCCACCACGGCCACGGTGGCAGGGTCGGCCGTACAGGCCAGTGCGCCTTCATGGGCCGCGGCATCGATGCCCTGGGCCAGGCCCGACACCACCAGCCAGCCCTGCTCGGCCAGCGCACGCCCGAAGGCCTGCGCGTTGTCGCGCCCCTGCGCCGTCGGCTGGCGGCTGCCGACGATGGCGATCGAGGGTGCCGACAGCGCCGCGACATCGCCCTGCACGTAGAGCACCAGCGGCGGATCGGCCACCTGCAGCAGCAGCGGCGGCCAGGCCGGGTCGCCCAGCGCCAGGACGCAGCGGTCGGCACCGCCGCCCAGCCAGGCGAGCGCCCGCGCCAGGCGCTCCGCAAAGACCGGCGGCGCCTGCTGCAGCGCACGGGCCGCGGCCGGGCCGGCCAATGCCTGCAGGGTGGCGAGCGGCGCCTGCAGCACGGCCTGCGGCGAGCCGCAGGCGGCCAGCAACCGGCGCGCCAGGGTGCGGCCGATGCCGGGGGTTTCGAGCAGCCGCAGCCAGGCGGCGAAGTCGGCCTCGGCGATCACGCTGGCTCGCCTGCGGCCGCGCGGCCTGCGTCAGGGCTGGGTGTAGCGGTCGCCCCGGGTCACGGGGTTGCGCGTGTTCAGGATGAGCGCGTACGACACGTGGTCGAAGGTGCGGAAGACGAACAGCAGCCCGTCGCGCTCGTCGGGCAGCTGCATCGGCACCCGGCCGCCGCTGGTGGTGTCGACGGCCTGCGCGCCGTGGCGCCACAGGGCCAGCACATGGCCGCGCTCGAGGCCGTCGAGCGCGCCGCGGTTCAGCGACACGATCTGGTTCTGGCCCGCGTTCAAGCCGTCGCCGTAGACCGCGACCACCCGGCCCTCGATCGGGTGCGCCGGTGCATGCGGCACGTAGGCCACCAGCTCCTGCTGCGGCACGGGGGCCAGGCGGTCGCCGACGCCGGCTTCGAGCCGGGTGCTGGTGATGCGGAAGGTGTCGGGCACGACGACGTCCCGGTCCAGCCCCTTGCCGGCCGAGGCCAGCTGCGTCTGGCCGCTGCGCACGAACTCGGCCGCGCCGACGTAGCGCCCTTCGTAGCCGAGCACGGCGCCGGTCTCGGGGTCGGTCAGCGGGGTGAGCTGGCGGAAGATGCGGAAGTCGCGCACGCCGTGCAGGTCGCCGCGCACGTAGGCGGTCTCGCCGCGCGAGACCATCACGCGGCCCTCCTGCGTGGCCACGATGCGCGGCGCGGTGGCCAGGGCGTTGGTGTCGAAGACCACGGCCTCGTTCAGGAACGGGCCGATCAGGTTGAGCGGGATCGAGGCGATGGCGCCGTTGTCCAGCACCTCGCTGCGCACGTGCGGCGTCAGCCGCACGACGTCGGTGGGTGCGCCGGCGCCGCCTTCAGCCACGCGCAGCGTGGCGCGGCCGTTGCGCTTTTCCAGCACCAGGCGCTGGCCCGGGTAGATCAGGTGCGGGTTGCGGATCTGGGCCAGGTTCATGCCCCACAGGTCGGGCCAGCGCCAGGCGCTCTTGAGGAACATCGAGGAGATGCCCCACAGGGTGTCGCCGGGCTGCACGACGTGCGAGTCGGGGGCGTTCGGGGCCAGGTCTTCCAGCGGCACGCCGGCCTGGGCCACGCGCTCGGCCGTCGCGCGCCACTGCGGGTAGACGGGCAGGGCGCTGGCCTGGGCCCTGGCGGTCTGGGCGAGGCCGCTGCACAGGCCCCCGGCCAGCGTGGCCAGGGCGGTGAGGGCGCGCCGCCGACCGAAGGGCGTGACGCGACGATCGCGATTGCTCATGAGGCTTGGGTCTCCGGGCCGGCGGCCGGGCCGGCCGCCGATGCCAAAATATCGGTTGCCGCGCGGAGCCGACCAAGCGCCCCGAACCGTGCCCCGAACCTGGCCGGGCCGCCTCGGTGCGCGGCTCGACGTGGCTCATATCGTTTCACAAATTCTGCCCGTAAACCCTTGATGCCGCAATGAAACGGCGGCGGCGTGCACTACCCCACGCCGTCTCCCGGGCCGCCCCGCGTTGCGCCGGCTCCACAGGCGTTGCGGGGTGTTTCTCGGCGTCTCCGACTGTCCTTGCGCGTCACCGTCTGCCATGGCCCTGCTGCCCATCCTGCGCTACCCCGACCCCCGACTCCACACCGTGGCCCGGCCGGTGGCGGCCGTCGACGAGCGCGTGCGCCGCCTGGTCGCCGACCTGCTGGAGACCATGTACGCCGCCGACGGCGTGGGCCTGGCGGCGACCCAGGTCGACGTGCACGAGCGCGTGATCGTGATGGACACCTCCGAGCCGCGCGACCGGCCGCTGGTGCTGATCAACCCCGAGATCGTGGCGCGCAGCGCCGAGATGGCCGTCAACGAGGAAGGCTGCCTGTCGGTGCCGCAGATCTACGACCGCGTCGAGCGCCACGCCCGCGTCACGGTGCGGGCGCTGGACCGCGAGGGCCGGCCCTTCGAGCTCGAGGCCGAGGGCCTGACGGCCGTGTGCGTGCAGCACGAGATGGACCACCTGCTGGGCAAGGTCTTCGTCGAGTACCTCAGCCATCTCAAGCGCGACCGCATCCGCACCAAGATGCTGAAGAAGACGCGCGACGAGCAGCGCGGCCGATGACGCCGCCCCCGCTGCGCGTGGCCTACGCCGGCACGCCCGCCTTCGCTGCCACGGCGCTGGCGGCGCTGCTCGAGGCCGGCCACGAAGTGCCGCTGGTGCTGACCCAGCCCGACCGGCCGGCCGGCCGCGGCCTGGCGCTGCAGGCCTCGCCGGTCAAGCAGCTCGCGCTGGCCCGCGGCCTGGCGCTGGCGCAGCCGCGCAGCCTGCGCCTGGACGGGCGCTGGCCGGAAGACGCCGGGGCGGCCCGGCAGGCGCTGCAGGCGGCCGCGCCCGACGTGATGGTGGTGGCCGCCTACGGCCTGATCCTGCCACCCTGGGTGCTCGAGGGTCCGCGCCTGGGCTGCCTGAACATCCATGCCTCGCTGCTGCCGCGCTGGCGCGGCGCCGCGCCGATCCAGCGTGCGCTGGAGGCCGGCGACGCCCAGACCGGCATCACGCTGATGCAGATGGATGCCGGGCTCGACACCGGCGCGGTGCTGATGGCGCAGGCGCTGCCGATCGGGCCCGAGGACACCAGCGCCAGCCTGCACGAGCGGCTGGCCGTGCTCGGCGCCGGCCTCGTGGTGCAGGCGCTGGCCGCGCTGCGCCGCGGGCCGTTGCCAGCCCGGGCGCAGCCCGACGAAGGCGCGAGCTACGCGCCCAAGATCGACAAGGCCGAGGCGGCCATCGACTGGCGGCTGCCGGCCGCGGTGATCGAGCGCCGGCTGCGCGCCTTCGATCCCTTCCCCGGCGCGACCACGGTGCTGGGCGGCCAGCCGGTCAAGCTCTGGCGCGGCCGCGTCGTGCCCGGGCAGGGCGAGCCCGGCCGGGTGCTGCGGGCCGACGCCGGCGCCCTCGTGCTGGCCTGCGGCGAGGGCGCCCTCGAGCTGCTGACGCTGCAGCGCGCCGGCGCCGGCCGCGTGACCGCGCGCGAGTTCCTGCAGCGCCATCCGCTGGCGCCGGGGGCTCAAGCCGGGGCGGGGGTCGGCCGATAACCCGGGCAGCCCCTTTGCCGCCGCCCGCAGACCCATGAAGCGCCCGTTCGTCCGCCTCGTCCTGGCCCTGCTGCCGCTGGCCCTGGGCGGCTGCGACATGCTGGGCATCGAGTCGGCCAGCGACCTGGCGGCCAAGCGCGACGCCGAGGGCAAGGCCATCGGCGGCGCCTGCCGCTACAGCGCGCGCTCGATCGAGCAGTGCTTCGCGATCAACAAGCGCGCCGACAAGGCCGCGGTGTTCGCCGGCTGGCGCGAGATGAACGACTACATGCGCGACAACAAGATCGCGCCGATGCCGGCCGAGGGCGAGCCGGCCGTGGCGCTGGCCACGCCGGCCGCCGGCGACGCCGCTGCGCCGGCCGAGGCGGGCAGCGCGCCGGGCCAGGCCGCGCCGGACACGCAGCCGCCGGCA
>JAGWMW010000005.1 GCA_028871575.1 Burkholderiales bacterium
GGCCGGCCTTCTTGCCGATGCGGCCGCGCTCGCACAGCTGGCGAATGACGGCCATGCCGGGATGCTCGACGGTGGGCTTGCCTTCGGCGGCGAGATCCTTCCTCGTCTGCTCGGCCACGTGCAGGCTCAGCGACAGGCTCACCTCGTCCTGCAGCGCCAGCGGCGGCATCGGCATGCCGGCCTGCAGGCCGGCCACTTCGATGCTGCGCGGGTGCACGCCTTCGGCCAGCATCGCGATGCCTTCCATCACGTAGGTCGCGAACACGCGGCTGGTGTAGAAGCCGCGGCTGTCGTTGACCACGATCGGCGTCTTGCCGATCTGCTGCACGAAGTCGAAGCCGCGCGCCAGCGTCGCATCGTCGGTCTTCGCGCCGACGATGATCTCGACCAGCGGCATCTTGTCCACCGGGCTGAAGAAATGCAGGCCGATGAACTGCGCCGGGCGCGTGCTGGCCTGGGCCAGGCCGGTGATCGGCAGCGTGCTGGTGTTGGACGCGAACACGGCGCTGGTCGCCAGCACGGCCTCGGCCTTCCGCGTCACCTCGGCCTTGATCGCGCGGTCCTCGAACACCGCCTCGATGACCAGGTCGCAACCGTCCAGCCGCGCATAGTCGGTGGTCGGCGTGATCCGGGCCAGCAGCGCGTCGCGCTTCTCGATCGTGCTGCGGCCCTTCTTGACCGCCTTGTCGAGCAGGCCTTGCGAGTAGGCCTTGCCGCGCTCCGCCGCCTCGGCCGTGGTGTCGAGCAGCACGACCTCGATGCCGGCCTTGGCGGACACGTAGGCGATCCCGGCACCCATCATCCCGGCACCCAGGATGCCGAGCTTCCTGACCTTGCTGGCCGGCAGGCCCGCCGGCCGCGACGCCCCCTTCTTGATCGCGTTCAGCTGGTACCAGAGCGTGCCGATCAGGTTGCGGCTTTCCTGCGACATCGCGCAGGCCGCGAAGTAGCGGCTCTCGACCTCGCAGGCGGCGTCGAAACCGAGCAGACCGCCTTCGAAGATCGCGCTCATGATGTGCTGCACGGCCGGGTAGTTGCCCCAGCTCTTGGCCGCCGCCACCGACGGCGCGATCGACCACAGCGGGCCCAGCGCCGGCGCACGCGAATCGCCGCCGGGGAAGCGGAACTTCGGCGTGTCCCAGGGCTGCTGGGCCTTCGGGTGGGCGGCGATCCAGGCCCTGGCCTTGGCGATGAGGTCGTCGCGGTCCTGCGCCAGTTCGCTCACCAATCCCAGGCCCAGGGACTGCTGCGGGCTGAGGTCGTTGCCCTCGGCGCAGATCTGCAGCGCCTGCTGGATGCCGACCAGGCGCGACAGCCGCGCGGTGCCGCCACCGCCGGGCAGCAGGCCGAGCTTGACCTCGGGCTGGCCGATCTTCAGGCGCGGATCGTCGATCGCGATGCGCGCATGGCAGGCGAGCGCGATCTCGAGGCCGCCGCCCAGCGCGTGGCCGTTGATCGCCGCGACCACCGGCTTGCCCTGCAGCTCCAGCTGGCGCAGCACGGCCTTCATGCTCATCGATGCCTCGAAAGCCTGCTCGGGCTTCGTCCACTTCGACATCCGGTCGAGGTCGCCGCCGGCGCAGAAGTCGGCCTTCGCCGAGCTCAGCACCAGGCCCTTGACGGCCGGGTCGGCGAGCTTCTGTACGGCCTCGGCGATCCCGGCCATCAGTTCGTCGCCGACGACATTCATCGGCCGGCCCGGCAGGTCCATCGCGGCGACGACGATGCCGTCGTCGCCCAGGGTCAGTTGAACGGCACTCATGGTCACACCCTTTCAATGATCGTGGCGATGCCCATGCCGCCGCCCACGCAGAGCGTGGCGCAGCCGGTGGCCAGGTCGCGGCGCTCGAGCTCGTCGAGCAGGGTGCCGAGGATGATGCAGCCGGTGGCGCCCAGCGGGTGGCCCATCGCGATCGAGCCGCCGTTGACGTTGACGCGGTCGAGGCCGATGCCCAGGTCGCGCGCCGTCTTCATCGGCACCACGGCGAAGGCCTCGTTGATCTCCCACAGGTCGATGTCGCCAGCGGTCATCTTCGCCTTCGCCAGCGCCTTGAGGCAGGCCGGTGTCGGGCCGGTGAGCATGATGGTCGGCTCCGATCCGATCACCGCCGCGGCGCGGATGCGCGCCCGCGGCTTCAGCCCGGCCTTGGCCCCGCCTTCCTTCGAGCCCACCAGCATCAGCGCCGCGCCGTCGACGATGCCGCTGCTGTTGCCGGCATGGTGCATGTGCGTGATGCGCTCCACCGTCGTGTACTTGCGCAGCGCGGTGGCGTCGAAGCCCATGCCGCCCATCATCGCGAAGCTGGGCTCGAGCTTGGCCATCGCCTCCAGGCTGGCGTTGGCGCGTACCGTCTCGTCGCGATCGAGCATCAGGAGGCCGGCGATGTCGTGCACCGGCACGATCGACTTCGCGAAGCGCCCTTCGGCCTGTGCCGCCGCGGCCTTCTGGTGCGAGCGCAGCGCGTAGGCGTCGACGTCGGCGCGGCCCCAGCCTTCCAGCGTCGCGATCAGGTCGGCGCCCACGCCCTGCGGCACGAAACCCAGCTTCTGGTTGATGCGCGGGTCCATGAACCAGGCGCCGCCGTCGCTGCCCATGGTCCAGCGGCTCATGCTCTCGACGCCGCCGCCCACCACCAGGTCCTCGTAGCCGCTGGCCACCTTGGCCGCAGCCAGGTTCACGCTTTCCAGGCCGCTGGCACAGAAGCGGCTCTGCGTCACGCCGGCCACGGTCTGCGCCCAGTCGGCGTCGAGCACCGCGGTGCGCGCGATGTCGGCGCCCTGCTCGCCCACCGGCGTCACGCAGCCCAGCACGAGATCGTCGACCAGCGCGGTGTCCAGGCCGCTGCGCTGCTGCAGCGCGCGCAGCAGCGTGCGCAGCAGCCAGACCGGCGTGGCCTGGTGCAGGCGGCCGTCCTTCTTGCCCTTGCCGCGCGGCGTGCGCACGTGGTCGTAGAGGTAGGCATCGGACATGGGCTTCTCCTGGAGGGGCGCTATTTGGCGCCGAGCTGCTTGCGCACGGTGGCGTTGATGACGCGCAACTCGGCCAATGTCGCGTCGATGTGCTCGCGCTTGACCTGCAGCGCGGCGATCGCGGCATCGGTGCGTTCGAGCACGAACTTCAGCTGCTGCACGCGGCCTTCGCCGTGCGGGCCGTAGAGGTCGAGGTAATGCTTGATCTCGGCCAGCGGCGCGCCGATGGCCTTGCTGCGCAGGATCAGCGCCAGCCGCGCGCGGTCGCGCCGCGTGTAGACGCGGGCGCCGTTGACGCGCCGCGGCGCGAGCAGGCCCTTGTCCTCGTAGAAGCGGATCGTGCGCAGCGAGATGCCGAATTCGCGGCACAGCTCGGTGATGCCGTACAGCTCGCCGCTGTCGGCCTCGCGGTGCGAGGCCACCACCTCGGTCGCCGTCGGCGCGGCGACGGCGCCCTTCCTGCGCGGCGCCAGCATCGCGCTCACACCACGCGCTGCAGCTTCATCGCGACGCTCATGTCGCCGCTGACCTTGAACTTGCCCATCATGAAGCCGGTGGCCGGCTCCAGATCGCCGGTCAGCAGCGCCGACAGGTTGGCCAGCGTGATGGCGATCGTGCAGTCGCAATCGCGGTCTTCGTTGCTCACCGTGTTGGGCACGGCCTTGCCGTCGATCACGACCACGCCGTCGGCGCCGCAGTCGAACTTCAGCGTCGCGTTCAGGCCGCTGGCGGCGCCGACCTTGGCGCGCAGGGCTTCGGTGCAGGCGGGCATGTCCATGAGCAGGTCTTTCAGGGCAAAGTCAGCTTGGCGCCGATGCTAGGCTGGGGCCATTGCCTTGGCATCCACGTAATCACCTAAAAGAGACTGGGTTGACGTTAACGGAACCCAAAGGCCTAATCAAGCTCCTGCTCAACCGCCCGCCCTCGATGACCGCACCCGCCGCCTACCGCAGCGTCTTCCGCCCCGGCCTGTTCGGCGGCCAGGTGGTCTGGGTCACCGGCGGCGGCAGCGGCATCGGGCGCTGCGTCGCGCACGAGCTGGCGGCACTGGGCGCGCAGGTCGTCATCAGCGGGCGCACGCAGGCCAGGCTCGATGCCGTGGCGGCCGAGATCGCCCAGGACGGCGGCCGCTGCGACACCATCGCCTTCGACATCCGCGACGAAGACGCGGTGAAGGCCGGCGTGGCGCAGGTCATCGCCCGCCACGGCCCGGTCGCCGGCCTGGTCAACAACGCCGGCGGCCAGTTCCCGGCGCCGCTGCTCGCGATCAGCAAGAAGGGCTTCGAGGCGGTCGTCGCCAACAACCTCACCGGCGGCTTCCTGATGATGCGCGAGCTGTTCAACCAGTGCATGCAGCAGCACGGCGGCGCCGTCGTCAACATGACGGCCGACTTCCGCAACGGCATGCCGGGCATGGGCCACAGCGGGGCGGCGCGCGCCGGCATGAGCAACCTGACGATGACGGCGGCCTTCGAATGGGCGCACGCCGGGGTGCGCGTCAACGCCGTGGCCCCGGGCTGGATCGCCAGCAGCGGCATGGACACCTACGGCGGCGCGATGAAGGCCATCATCCCGAAGCTGAAGGCGCACGTGCCGCTGCGGCGCATGGGCGCGGAGGCCGAGGTCAGCGCCGCGATCGTGTTCCTGCTGTCGCCGGCGGCGGCCTTCATCACCGGGGTGACCCTGCCGATCGACGGCGGGGCGCCGCTGGGCAGCGCGGTCTTCCCGCTCGGGCCCGAGGCACGCTCGGAGCCCTTCGACGGCTTCCACCGCGCGGTGACGCCCGAGGTGCTGAAGCCGGCCCCGCCCGCGGCGCAGGACGCCTGAAGTGCCGACGCTGGTCTCGCAGCTCGATCCGCGCTCGCCGCGGTTCGCGGCCAACGCCGCGCGCATGCAGCAGCGGCTGGACGAGGTGCTGGCGCTGCAGGCGAAGGTCGTCGCCGAATCCGAGAGCAAGCGCGCGAAGTTCGAGCAGCGCGGCCAGCTGCTGCCGCGCGAGCGCGTGGCCCGGCTGATCGACCGCGGCAGCGATTTCCTCGAACTCAGCCCGCTGGCCGGCCTGGGCATGCACGACGACGACGGCAGGAAGAGCGTGCAGGGCGGCGGCAGCATCGTCGGCATCGGCGTCGTCGCCGGCAAGCGGGTGCTGGTCAGCGCCTCCGACAGCGCCGTCAAGGGCGGCACCGTGGCGCCGATGGGGCTGAAGAAGGCGCTGCGGGCGCAGGCGCTGGCGGCCGAGAACAGGCTGCCGCTGATCGCGCTGGTGGAGAGCGGCGGCGCGAACCTGATGTACCAGGCCGAGATCTTCGTCGACGGCGGGCGCAGCTTCGCCAACCAGGCGCGGCTGTCGGCGGCGGGCATCCCGCAGATCGCGGTGGTGCACGGCTCGTCCACCGCCGGCGGCGCCTACCTGCCGGGCCTGAGCGACTACGTGGTGCTGGTGCGCGGCCGCAGCAGCATCTACCTGGCCGGCCCGCCGCTGGTGAAGGCCGCGATCGGCGAGGACGCCAGCGACGAGGAGCTGGGCGGCGCGCAGATGCACGCCGAGGTCACCGGCCTGGGCGAGTACCTGGCCGAGAACGACGCCCATGCGATCGCGATCGCGCGCGACCTGCTCGACCAGCTGCCCTGGGACCGCGTGCCCGCCGCGGTGGAGGGGCCCGAGCCGCGGTTCCCGGCCGACGAGCTGATGGGCATCGTGCCCGCCGACGAGCGCGAGCCCTACGACGTGCGCGAGGTGATCGCGCGGCTGGTCGACGGCTCCGACTTCCTCGAGTTCAAGGCGTCCTACGCCCACGACACCGTCTGCGGCCACGCCCGGCTGCAGGGCCATGCCATCGGACTGATCGGCAACAACGGCCCGATCCAGCCCAACGGCAGCACCAAGGCAGCGCAGTTCATCCAGCTCTGCGACCAGAGCGGCGTGCCGCTGGTCTTCCTGCAGAAAACCACCGGCTACATGGTGGGCCGCGCGGCCGAGCAGGCCGGCGCCATCAAGCACGGCAGCAAGATGATCCAGGCCGTGGCGAATGCGCGGGTGCCCAAGTTCACCATCGTGCTCGGTGGCAGCTACGGCGCCGGCAACTACGGCATGTGCGGGCGCGGCTTCGACCCCCGCTTCATCTTCGCCTGGCCGAGCGCACGCACCGCGGTGATGGGCGGCGCGCAGGCGGCCAAGGTGATGGACATCGTCAACCGCAACAAGCTCGAGCGCATGGGCCTGCCCGCCAACGACGAGGCCCTGGGTGCGATGAGCGACGCGCTGCGCCAGCGGCTCGATGCCGAGAGCGCGGCGCTCTTCGGCACCGCCCGGCTGTGGGACGACGGGATCATCGACCCGCGCGAGACGCGGCGCCTGCTCGGCCTGTGCCTGGCGATCGCGGCCGAAGCCGAACGACGAACGCTGCGACCGAACACGTTCGGCATCGCCCGACTCTGATTTCAGGAGACCCCATGCAATTCACCGCCGAACACCGCCAGCTCGAAGACACCGTCGTCAAGTTCTGCGACAGGGAGCTCAACCCGCATGTCGCGGCCTGGGAGGCCGCCGGCCAGTTTCCGGCGCACGAGGTGTTCAAGAAGCTGGGCAACCTCGGGCTGCTGGGCCTGAAGTACCCCGAGGAGTACGGCGGCGCGGGCCTCGACTTCAGCTACAGCATGGTCATGGCCGAGGCCCTGGGCCAGACCAACTGCGGCGGCGTGCCGATGGCGATCGGCGTGCACACCGACATGGCCACGCCGGCACTGGCGCGCTTCGGCAGCGACGAGCTGCGCAAGGAATGGCTGGTGCCGACCATCGCCGGCGACGTGGTCGCCTGCCTGGGCGTGAGCGAGCCCGGGGGCGGCTCGGACGTGGCCTCGATCAGGACCACCGCGCGCAGCGAGGGCGCCGACTACGTCATCAACGGCAGCAAGATGTGGATCACGAACGGGCTGCAGGCCGACTGGTGCTGCCTGCTGGCCAACACCTCGGACGCACCGGCGCACAAGAACAAGAGCCTGATCGTGGTGCCGATGGACGCGAAGGGCATCACGCGGCAGAAGATCCACAAGATCGGCATGCACAGCTCCGACACGGCGCAGCTCTTCTTCGACAACGTGCGCGTGCCCAGGCGCAACGTCATCGGCCAGGAAGGCCTGGGCTTCACCTTCCAGATGCTGCAGTTCCAGGAGGAGCGTCTGTACGCCGCCGCAGGCTCGCTGCGCAGCCTGGACCGGCTGATCGACCAGACCATCGACTACACGCGCGAGCGCAAGGCCTTCGGCAAGAGCATCCTCGACAACCAGGTGGTGCACTTCCGCCTGGCCGAGCTGCGCACCGAGGTCGAAGCCTTGCGCGCGCTGACCTACCGCGCGGTGGAGATGTACGTCAGCGGCAAGGACGTGACGCGACTGGCCAGCATGGCCAAGCTCAAGTGCGGACGCCTCAGCCGCGAGGTGGCCGATGCCTGCCTGCAGTACTGGGGCGGCATGGGCTTCACGGCCGACAACCCGATCTCGCAGGCCTATCGCGATTCGCGTCTGATCAGCATCGGCGGCGGCGCCGACGAGATCATGCTGGGCATCATCTGCAAGCTCGAAGGCACGCTGCCGGGCAAGGGGCACTGATGTCGACGCTGGAGCTGCGCCACGACGGCCCGGTGCTGCACCTCACGCTGAACCGGCCCGAGGTGCGCAACGCGATGTCGCTGGGCATGGTGCTCGAGCTGCGCCAGGCGCTGGCCGCGGCCGAGGCCGACGGCCGCACGCGCGTGATCGTGCTGCGTGGCGCCGGCGGGCACTTCTGCGCCGGCGGCGACCTGCGCGACATGGCCGCGGCCCGCGCCCGCCTGGCCGACGACCCGCGGGCGCTGGTCGAGGTGAGCGCGGCCTTCGGCGAACTCTGCGTGGCCTTCGCCGCCACCGGGCTGGCCACGGTGGCGGTGCTCGAGGGCACGGTGATGGGCGGCGGCTTCGGCCTGGCCTGCGTGGCCGACGTGGCGCTGGCCGGCACGAGCGCGCAGTTCCGGCTGCCCGAGACCGCGCTGGGCGTGGTGCCGGCGCAGATCGCGGCCTTCCTGGTCGAGCGGCTGGGCTACGGCGAGGCCAAGCGCCTGGCCGTCACCGGCGGCGGCCTGGATGCGCAGGCCGCGCTCGACCTGCGGCTGGTGCATGCCGTGCACGCCGCCGGCGCGCTGGACAGCGCGGTGCAGGCGGTGTGCGCCGACATCCTGCGCTGCGCGCCCGGCGCGCTCGCGGCCACCAAGGCGCTGATCGCCCAGGCGCGGCTGCACTCGCCGGCCTCGCTGGTGCAGGCAGCGGCCGAGGTGTTCTCGCACGCCGCGCTCGGGCCCGAGGGCCTGGAGGGCACCACGGCCTTCCTGGCCAAGCGCAAGCCGGCGTGGGCGCCGCCGTGAGCTTCGGCAAGATCCTCATCGCCAACCGCGGCGAGATCGCCTGCCGCATCGCGCGCACGGCACGCCGGCTGGGCTACCGCACGGTGGCGGTGTACAGCGATGCCGACGCCGCGGCGCCGCACGTGCTGCAGGCCGACGAGGCGGTGCGCATCGGCGCGGCGCCGGCGCGCGAGTCGTACCTCGGCATCGAGGCCCTGATCGGCGCCGCCCGCGCCAGCGGCGCCGACGCGGTGCACCCGGGCTACGGCTTCCTGTCCGAGCGCGCCGATTTCGCCCAGGCCTGCGCCGAGGCCGGCCTGGTGTTCATCGGACCGCCCCCTTCGGCCATCCGCGCCATGGGCGACAAGGCCCGGGCCAAGCAGCGCATGCTGGCGGCGGGCGTGCCCTGCGCACCGGGCTATCTGGGCGCCGACCAGAGCGACGCCGCCCTGCTGGCCGAGGCCGGCCGGCTGGGCCTGCCGCTGCTGGTGAAGGCCGTGGCCGGGGGTGGCGGCCGCGGCATGCGGCGCGTGGCGGTCATCGACGAGCTGCCCGCCGCCATCGCGGGCGCGCGGCGCGAAGCGCTCAGCGCCTTCGGCGACGGCGCGCTGATGCTCGAGACCTTGATCGAACCCGGGCGCCACATCGAGGTGCAGGTGTTCGCCGATGCCCACGGCGGCGCCGTGCACCTGGGCGAGCGCGACTGCACGGCCCAGCGGCGGCGGCAGAAGGTGATCGAGGAGGCGCCCTCCCCCGTGGTCGGCGCCGCGATGCGCGAGGCCCTGGGCCGCGACGCCGTGGCAGCGGCGCTGGCCGTCGGCTACGTCGGCGCGGGCACGGTGGAGTTCATCGTCGATGCCGACCTGAAGCATTACTTTCTGGAAATGAACACGCGGCTGCAGGTGGAGCACCCGGTCACCGAATGCATCACGGGGCTGGACCTGGTCGAATGGCAACTCCGCATCGCCGCCGGCGAGCCGCTGCCGCTGCGACAGGACCAGATCCGCTTCGAGGGCCACGCGATCGAGGCCCGGCTCTACGCCGAAGACCCGTACGACGGCTTCAAGCCGCAGGCCGGCCGCATCGCCGGCTGGCAGCCCGCATGCGCCGAGGGCATCGGCGGCGTGCGCATCGACCACGGCATCGCCGAGGGCGGCGCGGTCACGCCCCACTACGACGCGATGGTGGCCAAGTTCATCGCCCATGGGCGCGACCGCGGCGATGCCGTGCGGCGCCTGGCGCGCGCGCTCGAGGCGGTGCCGCTGCTGGGCCCCAGGACCAACGGACGCTTCCTGCGCGACCTCCTGCTGCACCCGCAGTTCACGGCCGCGCAGCTGACGACGACGCGGCTGGACGAGTGGGCCGCCGACGGCGAAGCGCTGCTGCAGCGCCCGCTGCCGCCCGAGGCCGCGTGGCAGCTGGCGGCGGCGCTGCGGGTGCCGCCGGGCACCCGGCCGGCCAGCGTGGCGGTGCAAGACCTCACCCTGGTCTGCGACGGCCGGGCGCGCACGCTGCGCGCGCCCGCGGGCGACGTTTGCGTGCTCGAAGCCGGCGCGGGCTGGGTGCGCTACAGCGCCGGCGGCGTGACGCGCCGCGCCCAGGTGGCCCGGGACGGCGCCGCCCTGCATCTGGCGCTGGACGACGGCGCCGTGTTCACGTTCACCGAGCCCTCGCCCCTGCCCGCGCGCGACGCCGGCACCGACCCGCGCCGCGCCCGCGCACCGGTGGCCGGCGTCGTGGCCCAGGTGGCGGTGGCGGTGGGCGAGCGGGTCGCGGCCGGCCAGCCCCTGGTCTGCGTCGAGGCCATGAAGATGGAGATGTGGCTGTACGCCGGCGCCGCGGGCACCGTGCGCGCGTTGCACGCGCGCGCCCAGGACCCCGTGGCCGCAGGCGCGCTGCTGCTGGAGCTGGAGATTCCCGAATGAGCAAGGTCCACGACAAGGCCATCCTGACCTGCGCACTCACGGGCGTGCTGACCCATCCGCAGCAGCACCCGGTGCCGGTGACGCCGGCGCAGATGGCGAGCGAGGCGCGCGACGCCTTCAACGCCGGCGCCAGCATCATGCACGTGCACCTGCGCGCGCAGGAGCCGGGCTTCGGCCACCTGCCGAGCTGGGACCCCGACGTGGCCGAGGCGGTGGTGGGCGCGATCCGCGCCGCCTGCCCGGGCGTCGTCATCAATCTCACCACCGGCGTCGTGGGCCGCGACATCAGCGGCCCGCTGGCCTGCCTGCGCCGCGTGCGGCCCGAGGCCGCGGCCTGCAACGCCGGCAGCCTGAACTACCTGAAGCTCAGGGACAACGGGCAATGGGCCTGGCCGCCGATGGTGTTCGACAACCCGGTGGCCAAGGTGCAGGCCATGCTCGAGGTGATGAACGAGCTGCACATCCACCCCGAGTTCGAGTGCTTCGACGTCGGCATCGTGCGCAGCGTGGGCATGTACCTGAAGGCGGGCCTGTTCAGCGGCGTGCCGGAATTGAACTTCGTGATGGGCGTGGCCAGCGGCATGCCCTGCGATTCCGACCTGCTGGCCCTGCTGCCGCGCTATGCGCCGCCGAACGCCGTGTGGCAGACCACGCTGATCGGCCGCGCCGAGATCTGGCCCGTGCACCAGAAGACCGCCGAGCTGGGCGGCATGCTGCGCACCGGGCTGGAAGACACGTTCTACCTGCCCGGCGGCGAACGCGCCGCTGGCAACGGCGTGCTCATCGAAGCGCTGGCCGCCTGCGCACGGCGGGCCGGGCGCGAGATCGCCTCGCCGGCCGAGGCCCGGGCCCGCCTGGGCCTGCGCGCGACAGCCTGAACGGCGGCCCGGCACGCGCCGGGCTGCCGGCCCCGGGGCCGGACCCATCTGGCACCATGCGGTCTTTGCCCGGTCGCGCCCGACCCGTGCCGATGAAAGCCCTGACCACCCCCAGCAAGCTGACCCTGGCCGCCGCCGCCCTCGTGGGCGCCGCGGCGGCCTTCTTCGCCGTGCCCGGCTTCGTCCACGGCAGCCCCGAGGTGGGGCCGCGGGCCGTCGCCCCGCGCGGCGCGCTGGCGCCCGACGAGCTGGCCAACATCGCGGTGTTCAAGAAGGCCTCGCCCTCGGTGGTTCACATCACCTCGATCGGGGTCGAGCGCGACCTGTTCTCCTTCAACGTGCAGGAAGTGCCGCGCGGCACGGGCACCGGCGTGGTGTGGGACGACGGCGGCCACATCGTGACCAACTTCCACGTCATCCAGGACGGCAACGGCGCCCGCGTGACGCTGGCCGACCAGAGCAGCTACGACGCCACGCTGGTGGGCGCCTTCCCCGACCGCGACCTGGCCGTGCTGCACATCGACGCGCCCCGGGCCAAGCTGCCGCCGATCGCCATCGGCAGCAGCCGCGACCTGCTGGTGGGCCAGCGCGTGTACGCGATCGGCAACCCCTTCGGCCTGGACCAGACGCTGACCACCGGCATCGTGAGCGCGCTCAACCGCGAGATCGACTCGTTCAACGCGCGCACCATCCGCGGCGTGATCCAGACCGATGCCGCCATCAACCCCGGCAACTCGGGCGGCCCGCTGCTCGACTCCGCCGGGCGGCTGATCGGCCTGAACACCCAGATCGCCAGCCCCAGCGGCGCCAGCGCCGGCATCGGCTTCGCGATCCCGGTCGACGAGATCAACCGGATCGTGCCGCGCCTGATCCGCGACGGCCGCTTCGTGCGGCCCACCATCGGCGTGTCGGCCGGCCCGCCCGGGCTGCAGCAGGCGCTGTCGCTGCCGGCCGGGGTGGTGGTGGTACAGGTCACGCCGGGCAGCCCGGCGGCGCGCGCCGGGCTGCAGCCGTTCCGCCGCGGGGTGCGCGGCGAGATCATCGGCGGCGACGTCATCACCGCCATCGACGGCACGCCGGTGACCGATCTGGACGACATGCTGAACCAGTTCGAACACCGCCAGCCCGGCGACACCGTGCGCCTGACGGTCTGGCGCGGCGGCCAGACGCGCCAGCTGAGCGTGATGCTGAGCGGCCCGCGCAGCTAGGCGACGCCGGCCGGCGTCGAGCCCCAGCGCCGCCGGACGCAGCGCCCCGGGCGCCCTCGGCTCAAGGCGCCGTGAGCGCGCCGCCCTGCTGGCGCGCCACCAGCGCGGCGCACAACTGCACGCCCTCGACCGCCTGCGCCAGCGCGCGCGGGCCGCTCTCGACATCGCGCACACGCTCGGCGAAGCGCGCTTGCAGCAGCCCGGCCTCGTCGGTGCTGCACAGGCCGTCGGCGTAGGCGGTCACGAGCGCACCACCGCCCGGCGCCACCAGCGGCACCAGGGTGTCGAAGTGGGCCGCAATCCAGTCGCGGCGCGCCTGGGCCGCGGCGGCGTCGGGCTCGGCACCCAGCGGCAGGCCGCGGCGCGCGCCCGACAGCAGCAGGGGGATCTCGTTGCGCCGCACTGCGCGGGTGTCCAGCGCCAGCGCACGCGCCCGCGCCTGCAGCGCCGGCTCGGGCGCGCTGCCGGCCGCGGCCAGCAGCTCGCCGCGCAGGGTCGAGTCCTGGCTGGCCGCGGCCCGGGCCAGCAGGGCGTCGAACACCACCGCGCCCCCGTCCTCGGCGGCCACGCGCAGCGCCAGGCCGCGTTCGTCGGCCGTCACGGCGTCCAGGTGCAGCCCGCCGTCGCCGGCCGCACCCGGGGCCGCACCTGCCAGGCCCAGCAGGCGCCGGCCCTGCGCCGCGAGCGTGGCGCGCAGCGCGGGCTCGCGCCCGAGCACGGCCAGTGCTTCCATCAGCGCGCGCCGCAGCAGGCGGTCGTCGTCGCTGTCGGTGGGGCGTGGTTCGGTGCCCAGGCGCGCCAGGCGCGGGCCGTACAGGCGCACCACGGTCTGCTGCAGGGCCTGCCGGTCGGCCGGCGTGCGGGCCAGGTGCTGCAGCATCCAGCCCAGGCGCGGGATCGGCGCCGTCGCCGTCTGGCGCTCGGGCGCCTGCGCCAGCTGGGCCGCGGCCAGCAGGAAGCCGGCGTTGTCGAGGCGGCCGGCGCTGTAGGCCGCCAGCACCGAGTCGGCATAGGCGCGCTGCTCGCGCTCGTCGAGCCGGTCGAAGTGGGCCTGCAGCCGCGCCGCGTCGGGCGCGGCCAGCGCGAACCTGTAGTAGCCGGCTCCGCTGGCGTTGGGCATCACCCAGGCCGGGCAGGTGGCCGAGCTCAAGGCCAGCGTGGCGGGTCCGCCGCCGGCCGGTGCGCCGACCAGGCTGCACTGCTCGTGCGTGCCGCCGGCGTCGCCCCAGCGCACGCACATCGGCACGTCCCAGCGCCCGGCCGCCGAGGCCTGCGAGCCCACCGGGAGAAAGCGGTGCTGCTCGATCCGCAGCACGGGCGTGGCCGCGCTGCAGTCGGTGGCCACGTCGAGCATCGGCACGCCGGGCTGGTCGAGGAAGCCCTCGAAAGCGCGCCGCAGCGCCGGCGGGTCGCCGCTGACGTCGGCGATCGCGCTCACCAGCTCGGCGCTGGTGGCGTTGCCGCCGGCATGGGCGCGCAGGTAGCGGCGGATCGCCTCGCGGAAGCGGTCGGGGCCCACGTAGCGCTCGAACATCGCCAGCACCGCGCCGCCCTTGCGGTAGGTGATGCCGTCGAAGGCCGACATGACGTCGGTGTAGGCCGCGATCGGCTCGTGGATGCGGCGCGTGCTGGCCAGGCTGTCCTCGCCCATGGCCCACAGCGCGCCCTCCATCAGTCCGCGGTCGGCATGAAAGGCGGGCTGGAGCTGGCCCACGATCTTGGCCGCCATCCAGGTGGCGAAAGCCTCGTTCAGCCAGACGTCGTCCCACCAGGGCATGGTGACGAGGTCGCCGAACCACTGGTGCGCCAGCTCGTGCGCATGCGTCTCCCAGTAGCCCTGGCGCTGACCGACGGACGACTGCTCGTCGGCGTAGAGCAACCGGTCGCGGTAGACGATGAGGCCGGCGTTCTCCATCGCGCCGGCCCAGAAGTCGGGGGCCGCCAGCAGGTCGAGCTTGTCGTAGGGGTACGGGATGCCGAAGTAGGCTTCCTCGGCGGCCACGATCGGGCCCGTGTGCGCCAGCGCGTAGCGCATGCGCGGGCCCTGGCCCCGCGGCGCGATGCCGCGCAGGGCCACCGGCTGGCTGCGCACCGCGTTGGGGGCCAGCACCGGGCCGTCGACGATGTCCCAGGGTCCGACAGCGAAGGCGATCAGGTAGCTGGGCAGGGCCGGGGTGGGGGCGAAGACCAGCTTCTTCCAGCCCGCGCCCGCCGCCTGCGTGCGCACGAGCCGGGTGTTGGCCACGCCCTGCAGCGCCTGCGGAATCACCAGACTGAGGTCCCAGGGCTGCTTGAAGCCGGGTTCGTCGAAGCCGGGGAAGGCCGTGCGCGCCCCCAGCGGCTCCATCTGCGTGATGACGTAGTCGTCGCCGCCGGCACGCACGCGGTAGGCGCCCTGCAGCTGGCCGAAAGGCGCGCTGTAGGCGATGTCGATGCGCGCGCGGCCGGCCGGTATGGGCCGCGCCGCCCGCAGCTCGAGCACGCCCGAGGCATCGGCCTGGCGCGCCGCCAGGGCCTGCGTCACGCCGCCCTGCGGCGTGACGGTGGCACGCGCGATGCGCAGGCCGCTGCCGTGCATCCACACGGTGCGCGTGGCCGCGGCCACCACCACGTCCAGCCGCACCCGGCCCGACAAGCGCGGCTGCGCGGGGTCGATCTTCAGCTCCAGTGCCACGTGCGAGGGCAGCACGTTGCGCGGCAGGCGCCCGCTCGGCACCGCTGTCGGCGTGGCGCCGGCGGCGGCCGGCGCCCCGGCCCACGCCCCGGCGAGCCAGCCGGCCAGCACCAGCGCGACAGAGGGTCGAAGAAAGCGCATGCCTGCTCCCCGCATCGGATGAAGCGCGGGATTATGGTGGTGCGGCCGGCAGGCACAATCGACGCCCACACGAGGCGAAAGGCCGCGCCGATGCTCGATTTCAGCTCGCTGACGATGACCGAGATCATCCGGCTGCAGAACCAGCTGCAGCAGGAGCTGACGCGGCGCTTCGAGCGGCCGCTGGCGCTGGCCTTCTCGGACATCGTGGGCTCCACCGCCTACTTCGCCCGCTTCGGCGATGCCGCCGGGCGCCAGCTGCAGCAGCTGCACTTCGACCTGCTGGCCGAGTGCATCGGGCCGGTGGGCGGGCGCGTGGTGGACACCGCCGGCGACGGCGCCTTTCTCGTCTTCCCGCATGCCGGCGCGGCGCTGGACGGTGCGATCGCGCTGCAGGCCGCCACCGCCCGCGCCAATGAAAGCCGTGGCCGCCAGCAGCAGCTGGTGCTGCGCATCGGGCTGCACTGGGGCCGCGTGCTCAGCGACGGCAGCGCCGTCAGCGGCGACGCCGTCAACCTCTGCGCGCGCGTGGCGGCCTCGGCCCTGGCCGGCGAGTTGCGCCTGACGCGGGCGCTGTTCCAGGAGCTGCAGCGCGAGCACCGGCTGAACTGCCGCTCGCTCGGCGACACCCCGCTGCCGGGCTTTGCCGAGCCGGTCGAGCTGCTGACGCTGGACTGGCGCGACCCGGCGCTGTTCCCGCGCAGCCTCACCGTCGAAGAGACCAGCGAGCGCATGAACCTGCCGCGCCAGGACATCGTGGCCTTCGGCCGCCTGCTCGAGCACAACGGCGTGCACGCCAACGACATCGTGCTCACGCACCCCGACCCGACGCTGCAGCGGCAGATCAGCCGCTGGCATTTCGAACTGCGCCGCACCGAGCACGGCATGCACCTGGTGGCGCTGTCGGACAGCGGCACCTCGGTCGACGGTCAGCCGGTCGGGCGCGGCCAGACGGCACCGGTGCGCGCCGGCTCGCGCATCCGCGTGGCCGAGGTGCTGACGCTGCGCCTGCTGGGCGCCGAAGGGCCGGTCTCGGACGTCGACGACAACTCGACCATGATGCTGGGCGGCCCGGCGCGCGGGCTGCCGACGCACTACGACTGAAGCGCGCCTCGGGCCGGGACGTCGCGCTGGCGGGGCGTGCCCCGCACTCGGGGCAGATTCCGCATCAGTTCGTCATCAGCACCGAGGCGATGCAGATGCCGAAGGGCCCCGTCACGTTCTCGGTACCCGAGAGATCGGCCTGCCAGTCGTCGATGTCCTGGCCGGGAAACCGGATGATCATGCGCTGGCTGTTCTTGAATTCGTCCACCCAGGTGTCGATGCTCTTGACGGGAATCGTGAACTCAAGCGCGCCGTCACCGTCGCTCATGTGGAAGCCCTTGGCGCTGGCGCTCCACTTGCCGTGGTCGTCGAATTGCGCCGTGACCGCGACGCGTATGCCGTCCCGCAACTTCCAGGTGTTCTTGCTCATCTGGATGGTCAGCGCGCTGTCCCCGGTGAAGTACTTCATGCCGAACCATCGCCCCCCGCCCGTGGCGCCCACGGCGCACATGGCCCGGTTGTCCTCGGAGCGACCTGCGTACGCGGTCCAACCGTTGGACTTCGCAATCTCGTGCACGTCGGCGAACGCGGCGGGTATGGCGAGGATCAAGAACGAGAGTGCAGCCAGCATCGTCGTTGACATGGGCCTCATGGCTTCCTCCTGGCGTTGATGGGTCGGGCACCTTCGACCCCTGGCCGATCGGTGGCGAGCGCCGAGATTGCCATCGCACTTGGAGCGGGTGAAGCCATCGCTTCGGGCGCCTGTGCCGGCGCTTCCTCCATCGGGAGGATGTCGCTCCGATCGCGGCAGATCGGCGGCGCGCGCCGGCGCTGGGCTACCGACTACCGCAGCTGCGCCAGCTCGGCCAACAGCTTCTGCCGCCGTGCGGGGTCGGTGACGGCCGCGGCCAGCGCTTCGTAGAAGGCGTCGCGCCGCGGCGCGGCGGCGGCCGCGCGCTTGGCGATGGCGCTGGCGATGGGGCCGATGTGCTGGGCCAGCAGCTTGCTGGCCTGGGCCACCAGGGCCTCGCTCACGGGCTCGCCGGCCGCGCCGCGCGCGCCGGCCGTGCCTGCCCCCTTGAGCGCGGTGGGCGCGGCGGAGGTGGACTTCGAGGCGGTAGCGGCCGTCGCGGCCGGCAGGGCCCCGCTGCCGGTGGCCTGGCCCAGGAAGGCGGCGCGCGCGCTGGCGCTGGTGATCTGGTCGGCCAGCCGGGCGTACAGGGCCGGCAGGTCGCTGCACTCGCGCGCCGCACGCCGCACCAGCACGCCGGCCAGCGGGCCCACGTACCGGGCCAGCGAGGTCTCGGCCTGGCTCAGCAGCGTGCGGTCCCAGCCGGGGGGCGGCGCCACGGCCGAGCCGGCGGAGCCGCCCGATGCGGCGGCGGCCGCCGCGGCCACCGAACCCGAGGAGCGCTCGGCCGCCGGCGCCGGCGGCCGCGGCGGCGGGCTGGGCGCGGCGATGATGGTCTTGTCCCAGGCCGCCTCGTCGATGGGCTGGCCCACCGCGCGCACCAGGGCGTCCTTGAAGGCCGCGGCGCTGGCAAAGCGCTGCAGCGGGTCCTTGGCCAGCGCGGTGGCCACCAGGCCGTCGTAGAAGCGCGGGCGCTGCACGCCTTCGATCTCGGACGGCGGCACGGGGGCCTCGTGCACCACCTTGTACATCAGCGACTCGGGCGGCCCCGTGAAAGGCAGCCGGCCGGTCAGCAGCAGGTAGAGCACGACGCCGGCGGCGTAGATGTCCACGCGGTGGTCGATGCCGCGGCCCAGGAACTGCTCGGGCGCCATGTAGCCCGGGGTGCCGATCATCATCGTCACCTGCGTCAGCCCGCCGCCGTCGATGCGCGCGATGCCGAAGTCGGCCACCTTCAGCCGGCCGGCGCGGGTCATGATGACGTTGGCCGGCTTGATGTCGCGGTGCCACACGCCCTGCTGGTGCGCGTGCTCGATGGCGTCGAGCAGCTGGCTCATGATGCCGGGGATGTCGGCATCGGTGAAGCGCACGCCGTTGCTGGCGTAGCGCGACAGCGACTGGCCCTCGACGTACTCCATCGCGATGAACTTGACGCCGGCGTCCTCGCCGAAGTCGTACACCGCCACGATGCCGGGGTGCGAGAGCCGGCCGCCGGCCTGCGCCTCGTTGATGAAGCGCCCCGCCAGGCTGGCGCCGAACCCGGTGCCCTCGCCCTCGCCGAGCGAGCGGCGGATCGTCTTCAGCGCGACGGTGCGCCGGATGTCGGGGTCGAAGCCCTTGTAGACGACCCCCATCGCCCCCTCACCGAGCACCTCGGTGATCTGGTACTTGCCCAGGCGGGTGGGGTGGCTCACGCCTCGAGCATCTTCATCGCATGCATGACGCTGGCCCGCATGCGGTTGAACGACTCGGCCAGCACGCCGATCTCGTCACGGCTGCCGCTGCCGAACTCGGGCGCCTCGAGATCGCCCTGGCTGACGCGGTCGGCCAGCGTGGACAGGCGCTGGATCGGCCGCACGACCACGAGCCAGATCGTCAGGTTCAGCACCACGCCCACGATGGCGAACACGCCCACCAGCGAGCCGATGAAGACGCCGAACGACCGCTCGGCGCGGTTCAGCGCCACCTCCAGCGGCACCGAGACGATCTGCGCGCCGATGACCTCGTTCATCTGCCAGCCGAAGCCGTTGGCGCTGCCGTACTTGTCGATCATGGTCTTGGGCGCCGCCTCCACGCTGCTGTGGCACTGCAGGCAGGCGCCGTTGGTGATGCGGATCGGCCGCGCGACATAGAGCGACAGCCCGGCCGGCGTCTCGCGCTGGCCGATGAACTCCTTGCTGTCGCTGCCGTTGCGGAACTGGGTCACGACGTCGGTCTCCCAGCCCGCGGCGCGGTCGCGCGGGTTGGTGGGGTTGAGCGTGGCTTCCTTGTAGAAGAAGTTCGGGTACTTGGACTGCAGCGAGGCCAGCACCTCGGTGGCCGAGTAGCTGGGCACCGATTGCGGCAGGAACTCGTACTTCATCTGCGTGGCCAGCAGCGGCGTGATCTGGGTCGAGGTGTAGGCGCGCACCGCGTTCGCCTTGTCCATCAGCTGGCGCGCGTTGTCGATCACCTCGTCGCGCGCGTTGTTGCGCAGCAGCTCGCGCGAGATCACGCCGCAGGCGCCGACGCCCACCGCCATCACGAGCACGTAAATGAGGTTGAACTTGACCAGCAGCTTCATGCGTGCGTCCTCGGGGTGGGTGGGGATTCGGTGAGGCGGTGGCGGTGGCCGCGGCGTCAGCGCGCGCGCACCGCCGGGGCCGAGGCCGGGCGGGCCAGGCGCTCGGGGTGCAGCAGGCCCGTCCACTCGGGGTGGGCGCGCAGGTCGGCGTCGAGCCGGGCGCGGAAGGCTGGCTCGCGCGCCAGCACCGCGAAGCGATCGGGGAAGCCGCGGCGCAGGCCGCGCTCGGCGTCGAGCCAGGGCTGCAGCTCGTCGTAGCCGGGCGGCGCCAGCACCTGCGGCACGACCTTGCGGCCGGCCAGCCGCGCCGCCTGCAGCGGCAGCGAGTCGCGCAGGCCTGGGGGCACGCTCTGCATCTGCTCGGGCGTCAGGCGCGCGGCGACGCGCCACTTCAAGGCCTTGCCGGCGGCCTCGGCCACGTACACGGCACCGTTGGCCAGGCTCGCCGGGCCGTGGCCCGGGGCGGCGCGGTCGAGCACGGCCGCCTGCCCCGACTCGGCGTAGACGAAGCTGCCGGCCGCACCCGCGGCACCGGGGGACGGCGCGTCAGCGACATGCGCCAGCACGCTGCCCTTGAATCCGGCCACCTGCAGCGCAGGGGTGACGAAGCCGGTCGTGGCCACCGCGCCCAGGCTGCCCTGCTTGGCCCAGCCGCGCAGCAGGTAGTAGGCCGCGCGCGGCTCGCCCCGGCCCAGCACCGGCGGGGCCAGCATCAGCGAGGTCTGCGGCCCGAGGTCGGCCACGGTGCCGTCGGGCCATTCGATGCGCAGCAGGTTGAGCTTCGGCCCGGTCTCCACCAGCGTGCCGGGCCCGACCGCCAGGCCCGGCGCGGCCGCCAGGCGGCGCGCGCCTTCGATCAGCACGGCGCTGCCGTCGACGATGGTCAGCAGGGCCGACTGCGCCGCCGCCGCGGCGGCCCAGCCCAGGCCGAGCAGCCAGATCCCGAAGCGCAACCGTCGTGCCATGGTGCCGAACACTGTCCGTTCTGCAGGGCCCGGTGGGCGGGCCGCCTGCGGCGCGGATGATAAGTCGCCCCCGCTGCCAGGCGGGGGGTGAAGCGGGCCGGTCGGCGCGGCGGAAGTCTCGCTGCGCGGCCGCGGCTCAGCGCTTGGGCGCGCCGCTGCGCGGCGGCGGGCGCGAACCTCCGCGACCCGAACCCTGGCCCTGTCCCGAAGCGGGCGGGCGCCGCCCGCCGCCACCGCCACCGTCACCACGTCCGCCGCCACCGGCATAGCCGCCGCGGCCTCCGCCACCGTGGCGCTGGGTGCCGCCGATGCCGATCGTCATGCGGCCGAGCACGATGGGCTCGGCCTTCTCGCCAGCGGCGGGCTCGAAGCCGGGGATCGTCTCGCGCGGGATGCTGCGCTTGATCAGGCGCTCGATGTCCTTGAGGAAGATCTCCTCGTCCAGGCACACGAGCGATATCGCCTCGCCCTGCGCGCCCGCGCGGCCGGTGCGGCCGATGCGGTGCACATAGTCCTCGGGCACGTTGGGCAGCTCGAAGTTGACGACGTGGGGCAGCTGGTCGATGTCGATGCCGCGCGCGGCGATGTCGGTGGCCACCAGCACCTGCAGCGCGCCGGCCTTGAAGTCGGCCAGGGCCTTGGTGCGCGCGCCCTGGCTCTTGTTGCCGTGGATGGCCATCGCGCTGATGCCCTGGTCGTTGAGGTAGTCGGTGAGGCGGTTGGCACCATGCTTCATCCGGGTGAAGACCAGCACCTGGTGCCAGTCACCGCTCTTGATCAGGTGCGCCAGCAGCTCCTTCTTGCGCTCGCGGCCCACCGGGTGCAGCTTCTGCGCGATGGTCTCGGCGGTCTGGTTGCGCCGGGCCACCTCGATCAGCGCCGGCGCGTTCAGCAGCCGGTCGGCCAGGGCCTTGATCTCGTCGCTGAAGGTGGCGCTGAACAGCAGGCTCTGCTTCTTGGCCGGCAGCACCGCGAGCACCTTCTTGATGTCGTGGATGAAGCCCATGTCGAGCATGCGGTCGGCCTCGTCGAGCACCAGGATCTCGACCTGCCCCAGGTCGAGCGTGCGCTGCTGGTGGTGGTCGAGCAGGCGGCCCGGCGTGGCCACCAGGATGTCGACGCCGCGCCGCAACTTGTCCACCTGCGGCTGCATGCCCACGCCGCCGAACATGACCATGCTGGTCAGCGGCAGGTACTTGCCGTAGGTGCGCACGCTCTCCTCGACCTGCGCCGCGAGTTCGCGCGTGGGGGTCAGGATCAGGCAGCGGATCGGCACGCGGCCGCGCGCATCGCGCGCCGGCTTCGCGGCCGACAGCCGCTGCAGCATCGGCAGCACGAAGCCGGCGGTCTTGCCGGTGCCGGTCTGCGCGCCGGCGAGCAGATCGCCGCCCTTGAGCACCTGCGGGATGGCCTGGGCCTGGATCGGCGTGGGGACGTCGTAGCCCTGGTCCTGGACGGCACGCAGGAGCGGCTCGGCCAGGCCGAGATCGGTGAAATTCATGAGGTGATGGGCCCTTGCGCGCAATGGCAGTGGGGCCGAGGTTCGCTGCCTGCTGTCACCCGGCGGGCGGATGCACCAGTCGGGTAGGCGCGAGGGGGAGACGACTTGTCGGAATCGACCGCGCCGCGATGACTGGATGCCGCGGCGCAAGCCCTGCATTCTACCTGCGGCGCCCCGGGGCGCCGGCGGCGCAAGTGCCGGGCAAAGGCCGTGCAGTTCGGCGCCCGCCGCCGGCGCTCCGGGATAATCGGGCCCGAATCCCTCTACGCATTCACCCGAGAACAGCCGCCATGGCGCAATACGTCTTATCGAAACACCTGCCCGCCCGGGGCGGCCTCCGTTCGCTTTGCTCACGGAGGGCCATGTAACCATGGCGCAGTATGTTTTCACCATGAACCGCGTCGGCAAGATCGTGCCGCCGAAGCGGCAGATCCTCAAGGGCATCACGCTGTCCTTCTTCCCCGGCGCCAAGATCGGCATGCTCGGCGTCAACGGCTCGGGCAAGAGCACGCTGCTGAAGATCATGGCCGGGCTGGACAAGGAGATCGAAGGCGAGGCCACGCCGATGCCGGGCCTGAACATCGGCTACCTGCCGCAGGAGCCGCAGCTGCCGGCCGAGCAGACGGTGCGCGAGGCGGTGGAGCAGGGCATCGGCGGCGTGCTGGCGGCCAAGAAGCGGCTGGACGAGGTGTACGCCGAGTACGCCGAGCCCGATGCCGACTTCGACAAGCTGGCGGCCGAGCAGGCCGAGCTCGAGGCCGTGATCGCCGCCGCCGGCAGCGAGAACACCGACCTGCAGCTCGAGCTGGCCGCCGACGCGCTGCGCCTGCCGCCCTGGGACGCGAAGATCGGCGTGCTCTCCGGCGGCGAGAAGCGGCGCGTGGCGCTGTGCCGGCTGCTGCTGTCCAAGCCCGACATGCTGCTGCTCGACGAGCCCACCAACCACCTCGACGCCGAGAGCGTCGAATGGCTCGAGCACTTCCTGCAGCGCTTCCCCGGCACCGTGGTGGCCATCACCCACGACCGCTACTTCCTGGACAACGCGGCCGAGTGGATCCTCGAGCTCGACCGCGGCCAGGGCATCCCCTGGAAGGGCAACTACTCCGACTGGCTGGACCAGAAGGAAAAGCGCCTGGAGCAGGAGCAGAAGAGCGAAGACGCCCGCATGAAGGCGATGAAGGAGGAGCTCAAGTGGGTGCGCTCCAACGCCAAGGCGCGCCAGACCAAGAGCAAGGCGCGGCTGGCGCGGTTCGAGGAGCTCAGCGACGTCGAGTACCAGAAGCGCAACGAGACGAACGAGATCTTCATCCCCGTGGCCGAGCGCCTGGGCAACGAGGTGATCGAGTTCGTCGACGTCAGCAAGAGCTTCGGTGACCGGCTGCTGATCGACAAGCTCAGCTTCAAGGTGCCTGCAGGCGCCATCGTCGGCATCATCGGGCCCAACGGCGCCGGCAAGTCCACGCTGTTCCGCATGCTGCAGGGCGTCGAGAAGCCCGACTCCGGCGAGGTGAAGATCGGCAAGACGGCCCAGCTGGCCTTCGTCGACCAGAGCCGCGAGAGCCTGGACGCGGGCAAGACGGTGTGGGAGGACGTCTCGGGCGGGCTGGACAACATCGTGGTCGGCAAGTTCGTGATGCCCAGCCGGGCCTATCTCGGCCGCTTCAACTTCAAGGGCAACGACCAGCAGAAGATGGTGGGCAGCCTCTCGGGCGGCGAGCGCGGCCGCCTGCACCTGGCCAAGACCCTGGCCAAGGGCGGCAACGTGCTGATGCTCGACGAGCCCAGCAACGACCTCGACGTCGAGACCCTGCGCGCGCTCGAGGAGGCCCTGCTCGAGTTCGCCGGCAGCGCGATGGTGATCAGCCACGACCGCTGGTTCCTCGACCGCATCTGCACCCACATCCTGGCCGCCGAGGGCGACTCGCAATGGGTCTTCTACAGCGGCAACTACCAGGAGTACGAGGCCGACAAGAAGAAGCGCCTGGGCGAGGAAGGCGCGCGCCCCAAGCGCATGCGCTTCAAGCCCATCCGCTGACCCCACCCCAAGCCCCGAGGAGAGATGTCCATGCATGCCTGGCTGTGCGAATCGCTCGACGGCGTCGAAGCCCTGCAGTGGCGCGAGCTGCCCACGCCCGAGCCCGGCCCGGGCGAGGTGCGGATCGCGATCGAGGCCGCGAGCCTGAACTTTCCCGACTTGCTGATCGTGCAGGGCAAGTACCAGGCCAAGCCGGCGCTGCCCTTCGTGCCGGGCTCGGAGTTCGCGGGCCGCGTCGAGGCCGTGGGCCCGGGCGTGACCCACCTCGAGCCGGGCGATGCCGTCGCGGCCATGGGCAGCACCGGCGGCTTCGCGACCCACGCCGTGGTGTCCGCCCGCAGCGCGATGCCGCTGCCCCCCGGCTTTGCCGTCACCGACGGCGCGGCCTTCGCCTTCACTTACGGCACCTCGCACCATGCGCTGATGGACCGCGGCCAGCTGCAGCCCGGCGAGACCGTGCTGGTGCTGGGCGCCGCCGGCGGCGTGGGCACCGCGGCGCTGCAGATCGCCAAGGCCGCCGGCGCGCGCGTGATCGCCGCCGCCTCCAGCGACGAGAAATGCGCGCTGTGCCGCGAGCTCGGCGCCGACGCCACGCTCAACTACACGACGCAGAACGTGCGCGACACGCTGAAGGCGCTGACCGAGGGCCGCGGCCCGGACATCGTCTACGACCCGGTGGGCGGCGACCTGGCCGAGCCGGTGTTCCGCTCGATCGCCTGGCGCGGCCGCTACCTGGTGGTGGGCTTCGCGGGCGGCGCCATCCCGGCCCTGCCCTGGAACCTGGCGCTGCTCAAGGGCGCCTCGGTGGTGGGCGTGTTCTGGGGCGACTTCGTGCGCCGCGAGCCGCAGGCGTTCGCCGCCGGGCTGGCGCAGCTGAGCCAGTGGTACGCGCAGGGCCGGGTCAAGCCGGTGATCGACCAGCAGCTGCCGATGAGCGAGATCCGCGCCGCCTACGCCCGCATGGGCTCGCGCCAGGTGCGCGGCAAGCTGCTGCTCGTCAACCGGTAACCGTGGGGCGCGAGCCCCCGGCGCCGCGGAAGTTCCGCGCTAGGATGCGACCCTGGATGGGGAGGCTCGCCGATGGCGGTCAAGGTCCTGATACTCGAAGACAACCCGGTCGCCCGCAGCTTCCTGGGCCGCGTGGTGCGCGAGAGCTTCAGCGACGCCATCCAGATCACCGAAGCCGGCGACCTCGAGGCGGCGCGGCGCCAGATCGCGCTCACCGGCGGCTCGCAGGGGCTGCACGGGGTCGACCCGTTCAAGCTGGTACTGGTCGACCTCGAGCTGCCCGACGGCAACGGCATGGAGCTGCTGGCCGAGCTGTCGCACTACCCGGCCACCAAGATCGTCACCACGCTGTACTCCGACGACGACCACCTGTTCCCGGCCCTGCAGTGCGGAGCCGACGGCTACCTGCTGAAGGAAGACCGCTTCGAGGTGCTCGTGGAAGAGCTGCAGAAGATCGTGCGCGGCCAGCCGCCGCTGTCGCCGGCGATCGCGCGGCGGCTGCTGACGCATTTCCGCCAGGGCGTGGGCAGCGACAGCCAGGCCCCCGATTCGGGCTTCATGCCCGCCGCCGGCTTCACCACCAGCAAGCCGGTGCCGATCGAGAAGCCGCTCGACCACGAGCGCCTGACCCCGCGCGAGAGCGAGGTGCTGACCTACCTCAGCAAGGGCTTCACGATCAAGGAGATCGCCAGCCTGATGGGCATCAAGTGGTTCACCGTCAACGACCACATCAAGTCGATCTACAAGAAGCTCAACGTCTCCAGCCGCGCCGAGGCTGCGGTGCTGGCCACCAAGCAGGGGCTGGTGTGACCGCCGCGCGGCGCTGAGGCGGCCGCAGGGCTTCCCCGCCCGCGCGATGAGCGCCACGCGCCTGCCCGGCCGCGCCGCCGTTCCGGGCACCCCCGCCGACGAGGCCGGCTCGGCCTTCGAGGCCAGTGCCTTCGAAAGCAGCCTGGGCGGCGCGGGCGCCCTGCGCGCCCTGGGCTGGCGCCGCCGCGCGCTGGTGCTGCTGGCCCTGCTGGGCTGCCTGGGCGTGTTCATGCTGGCGCACGGGCTGGCCGCGGCGCCCGACCTCGCGGCGCGCTGGCAGGTCGGCCCGTCCGGTGCCCTGCGACTGGCCGCCAGCCCCGACCCGGCACTGCAGGCCATGCGCGGCCGCGCGCTGCTGGCCCTGGCCGCCAGCGGCGGGCCCGAGTCGCCGGCCAGCGCGCTGCTGCTGCACCGGCTGCCCCAATGGCAGGTCGACGACGACCGCCGCGCGCGCCAGGTCGCCGAGCAGCGCGGCCTGGCCCGGGCCCTGGCCCAGGCCGGCGTGGGCGGCGAGCTCGAGCTGCGCTTCGACGACGGCACCCGGCTGTCGGTGCCCGTGGTCGCCCTGGGCTGGGCCGGCCTCGGGCCGCTGTTCTGGCCGCTGGCCCTGGCCGCGCTGCTGCTGTACCTGGTGGCGGCCGTGCTGCTGCTGGCGCGGCCGCGGCCGGGCACGCTGCTGTTCTCGCTGATGGCGCTGTGCCAGAGTGCGAGCCTGCTGCTGATGGCGGCCGAGGGGGCCGGCACGCTGGGCCACCTGGCGCTGCCGGGCAGCGAGCACCTGGCGTGGCGCATCGGCCTGGACCTGGCCACGGGCGCGGCCCTGGTGCACGCATTCGCGCTGCATCCGCGCCGCCTGCGCCGGGCGCGCGCGATCGCGCTGGCGGCCTGGTCCGTGCTGCCGCTGTGGGCGGCGCTGGTCGCGCTGGCCGAGGCGGGCTGGATCGGCCATCTCTGGTGGTGGGGCCGGCTCGCCTGCCTGGCGCTGGGCGCCGCCGCCTGGGCCGTGATCGACCATTCGCAGCGCATCGAGCCGC
This sequence comes from Burkholderiales bacterium, assembly GCA_028871575.1. Lineage (GTDB taxonomy): Bacteria > Pseudomonadota > Gammaproteobacteria > Burkholderiales > Burkholderiaceae_C > Rubrivivax. Next base: position 26,760 of record JAGWMW010000005.1, read on the forward strand.
ACCCCTATGCGCGCGTGATGCGCCGCTTTGCCGCGGCGGCGCTGGCGGGCCTGGTGCTGACCACCGGGGCGGTGCTGCTGAGCGCGGCCACGCCGCGGGCCGCCCTCGTGAGCTGGCTCGCGACGGTGGCCTGGCGGCTGCTGGTGGCGGCGCTGCTGCTGCTGACGCCCTTCCTCGCCCGCAGCGGGCAGCTGCTGCGCGAGTTCGGCCTGCTGGCCGCCGTCAGCGCCGCAGCGACCGCGCTCGACCTGCTGTTCGCGGCCCTGCTGTCCCTGGGGCCCTTCGCCTCGCTCGCGTTCGCGGTGTTCGCGGCCCTCGGGCTGTACGCCGGCGCGCGGCAGTGGCTGATCGGGCGCCTGCTCGGACGCCGGCGCATCAGCACCGAGCGCGGCTTCGACCTGGTCTACCGCGCGGCGCGCCAGGTGCAGCTGCGCCCCGAGCGCTACTCGCAGCTGCTGGGCCAGCTGCTGCGCGACCTGTTCGAGCCGCTCGCCCTGCACGCGGCGGACCGGGTGCCGCCGCGCGCGCGCGTGACCGGCGGCGGCGCGGCCCTGGTGGTGCCGCTGCGTGCCGACGACGAGCCGGCCACGGCCCTGCAGCTGCGCTTCGCGCAGCGCGGCCGGCGCCTGTTCACGCCCGACGATGCGCGCCTGGCCGAGCAGGTGGTGGACCAGCTGCGCCGTGCCCGCGCCCACGACCAGGCGGTGGAGCGCGGTCGTACCGAAGAGCGCCAGCGCATCGCGCAGGACCTGCACGACGACATCGGCGCGCGGCTGCTGACGCTGATGTACCGGGCGCCCACGCCCGAGCTCGAGGAGTACATCCGCCACACCCTGCAGGACCTGAAGACCCTCACCCGCGGCCTGTCGGCGACCGACCACAGGCTGACCCACACCGGGGCCGAGTGGAAGGCCGACCTGACGCAGCGCCTGGGCGCGGCCGACGCCACGCTGGGCTGGTCGTTCAGCCACGACCGCGACCTGCGCCTGACGGTGGTGCAGTGGTCGGCGCTCACGCGGGTGCTGCGCGAGCTGGTCAGCAACGCGCTCTACCACGGCCATGCGCGCCAGATCGAGGTGCAGTTCAGCCTCGAGGGCCGGCGCCTGGCCTTGCGCGTGGCCGACGACGGCGACGGCCGCGCGCCCGAAGCCTGGGCCCATGGCCTGGGCCTGGGCGGCGTGCGCAAGCGCGTGAAGGCGCTGGGCGGCACCGTGGCCTGGCGCGAGAACCAGCCGCGCGGCATCGTCTGCGAAGTGACGGTGGAGGGCTTCGAGGCCCGGGCCTGAGGCCGCCCGGATGCCCCGGGGGCTGCCGGGTCCCGTGCATTTCGGGGACAATAAGGGCTTCGCGACGATGGGGGCCGCCACCCCCGACCCTTCCAGCCATGAACACTCGCCGCACGCCGCCCGCCACCGAAGCCGCCACGCCCCCGAGCGGCCCCAAGCTCCGCCAGACCCAGGCCGAGTACACCGCCGCGCGGCCGAACGCCGAACCCGGCGTGCGGCCGATGATGTCGAGCTCGAAGATGTACGTGTGCATCCGCTGCCATGCCAACTTCAAGACCGGCGACGGCAAGCCCGATCCGCGGCTGCGCGGCCTGGGCCGCTGCAACACCTGCCTGGGCGTCACGATCCCGGCGGCCTGAGCGGCCGGCGAACGCCCGGCGCACTCGCGCCGCACGGCCCACCGACCCCCGAATTCCTCGTCAACCTCCCCGTCAACCCTCCGTCCGGAGACCTCCAATGAGCACCAGCAACCGCCGCACCTTCCTCCTTCATGCCGCTGCCGCCGGCACCGCCCTGGCCGCGGCGCAGGCGCGCGCGCAGCCCGCCATGGTCAGCGAGAAGGACCCGCAGGCGATCGCCCTGGGCTACGTCACCGACACCACCCACGCCGACGCCAAGAAGTACCCCAAGCACACCAAGGACCAGCATTGCGGCAACTGCGCGCTGTTCGGCGGCAAGCCCACCGATGCCTCGGGCCCCTGCCCGCTGTTCGCCGGCAAGCTGGTGCACACCACCGGCTGGTGCAGCGCCTGGGCCAAGAAGGCCTGATCGCCAGGGTGTCCATCGCCCGGATCCAAAGCGGCCCCGCAAGGGGCCGTTTTGCTTTTCGTCGGCGAGACGTTCGGCGGGCGCCGCGCCGCCTTCAGCCCCGGCCGGCCAGCGCGTCCTGCACCAGCGGCGGGCTGAAGCCCAGCAGCACCTTGCCGCGCACCAGGATCACCGGGGTGCCGCTCCAGCCGCCGGCCTCGAATTCACGCCGGCAGGCCGGGTCGCGCTCGATCAGGCATTCGCTGTACGGAAGGTGCCGGGCCTGGAACCAGCCGCGCGCGATGGCGCAGACGGTGCAGGTCTCTGAGCTGAGCATCCGGATCTCGCCCGGCACGGCCTGCGGCGCCGGTGGCGGCCCGGTCCGCCGGGCCTGCTGCGCGCCGAGCGCGGCCAGCACCAGACCGGCCGCGAGGGCGGCCGCGCCGATCAGCCGGCGGTGCGGTGCGGCCATGCGGGCACCGGCGCAAGCGCCTTCACAGCGCCGCGGTGACCACCATCTCGACCCGCCACTCGGGCTTGGCGAGCTGGGCCTGCACGGTGGCCCGGGGCGGCGCCGCACCGGGCGGCAGCCAGGCTTCCCAGACCGCGTTGAGCGCCGCGAAGTCGCCCAGGTCGCGGATGAAGATCTGGCACATCAGCAGCTTGCGCTTGTCGGTGCCGGCGCGCGCGAGCAGGGCGTCGATCGCCGCCAGCACCTGGCGCGTCTGGCCGGTGATGTCCTGCGTGCCGTCGGCGGCCACCTGCCCGGCCAGGTAGCACACGCCGTTGTGCACGGCCATCTCCGACAGGCGCGGGCCGACATCGAATCGTTGGACCATCAGGAATGCCCTCGTTTGGCCGGCCCGGCATGCGCCGACGGCACCGCCTTCTGCCCGAGGCGGCTCTCGGTGCCGGCCAGCAGCTTGCGGATGTTGCCCTCGTGGCGCCAGATCAGCAGCAAGCTCATCGCGACGATCGCCCCCAGGGCGGGGGTGGGGCCCCAGATCAGCGCCTGGTAGAACGGCGCGAACAGCGCCGCGACGATGGAGGCCAGCGAGACGTAGCGGAAGAACGCCGCCATCAGCGCCCAGCTCGCCAGCGTGCACAGCCCGAGGCCCGGGTTGATGGCCATCAGCGCACCGGCCGCGGTGGCCACGCCCTTGCCGCCACGGAAGCGGAAGAACACCGGCCACAGGTGCCCCAGGAACGCGGCCAGCCCGGCGTAGGCTGCGGCGGTCTCGCCCAGGCCCCAGCGCGGGCCGTACACGAGCACCAGCAGCACCGGCACGTAGCCCTTGAGCGCGTCCAGCGCCAGCGTCAGCACGGCGGCGGCCCGGCTGCCCGAGCGCAGCACGTTGGTGGCCCCGGGGTTCTTCGAGCCGTAGCTGCGCGGATCGGCCAGGCCCATCGCGCGGCTGACCAGCACCGCGAAAGACACCGAGCCCGCCAGGTAGGACGCGATCAGTGCCACGGCCAGCGGCAGGGCGGCAGGGGTCTGGTTCATGAGTCCTCGATTTTACGCAGCCGCGGCCGTGGCCCTCTCGGGGCCGGCCCGGCCCGCTCGCCGATCCCGCCCGGACCGATCAGCCGGACCCATCCAGCCCATCAAGCCCGTCAGGCCCCGTCAGGCCCCGTCAAGCGCGGACGGCCAGCGCGCAGTGCACCGGCCGGGCCTGCAGCAGCTCGCCCAGCGCCTGGGGCGCCAGGCCCACCAGGAAGCCGCGCCGGCCGCCGTTGATCAGGATCCGGGGCAGCGCCAGCACGCTGGCCTCGACGAACACCGGCAGGGCCTTGCGCAGCCCGAAGGGCGAGGTGCCGCCGACGAGGTAGCCGCTGTGCCGCTGGGCGGCCTCGGGCGCGCAGGGCTCGACCGCCTTGACACCGATCTCGCGCGCCAGCGCCTGGGTGCTGACCTGGCGGTCGCCGTGCATCAGCACGACGAGCGGATGGCCGCGCTCGTCCTGCATCACGAGCGTCTTGATGACTTCATGCTCGGGCACGCCGAGCTGGCGCGCCGACTCGGCCGTGCCGCCCCGGTCCACGTAGTCGTACGGGTGCTCGGTGTAGGCGATGCCGGCGCGCCGCAGCGCCTGCGTCGCCGGCGTCTGGCTGACGTGCCTGTCGGCCTTGGCCACGGGTCGAGGCCGCCCTCAGTCGCCCTCGACCCACTCGATCTGCGCGCCCAGCGCCCGGATGTTCTCGGCGAACCGCGGGTGCGCGCGCCGCACGGGCGTGGCGTTGCGGATCACGCTCCTGCCCGGGATGCTGGCCGCCAGCATCAGCAGCGCGATGGCCACGCGGATGATGTAGGGGCTCTCGACCTCGGCCGCCGCCAGCGGCTTGCCGCCGAAGGTGATGATGCGGTGCGGGTCGGCCATGAAGGCATGGCCGCCGAACTTGCTCAGCTCGCTGGTCCAGCCCATGGCGCCCTCGTAGACCTTGTTCCAGAACATCACGCTGCCCTCGGCCTTGACGCCCAGGGCGACGAAGATCGGCAGCAGGTCCACCGGCAGGTAGGGCCAGGGCGCGGCCTCGACCTTCTGCAGGATGTTCTTCGTGAAGGGCTCCTTCACGCGCAGCGGGCCGTCGAGCACGGTGCGGCTCCAGCCACCCTCGTGCACCACCTGCACGCCGAACTTGGCGAAGGTGCGGTCGATCAGCGGGAACTGCTCGGGCGCCGAGTTCTTGACCGCGATGCCGCCGCCGGTGATGGCCCCCAGCGCCATGAAGGTGACGGCCTCGTGGAAGTCCTCGGTGAAGGTGAAGCTGCCGCCGCCCAGGCGCTGCACCCCGTGCACGGTGAGCCGGCTGGTGCCGACGCCCTCGATCTGCGCCCCCAGCATCGTCATGAAGGCGCAGAACTCCTGCACGTGCGGCTCGCTGGCCGCGTTCATCAGCGTGCTCGTGCCGCCGGCCCCGGTCGCCAGGGCGGCGCAGAGCACGAAGTTCTCGGTCGTGGTGACGCTGGCGTAGTCCAGCCAGTGGTGGCTGGCCCGCAGGCCGCCGTCGGCGCGGATCAGCAGCGCCTCGCGCCGGCGCTCGACCGTGCAGCCGAAGCGCTCCATGACCTCGACGTGCGGGTCGATCTCGCGCACCCCGAGCGTGCAGCCCTGCACGTCGTTCTCGATCCGCGCCACGCCGAAGCGCGCCAGCAGCGGCGGCACCAGCATCACCGAGGAGCGCATCTCCTCGGGCAGGTGGTGCACGGCGGGGTCGAAGTGCGTGTCGCGGTGGTGCAGCTCGAGCAGGCCGGTGGCGTAGTCCACCTCGACCTCGCTGCCCAGCATCCGGAAGATCTCGAGGATCTTGCGCACGTCGGTGATCTCGGGGATGCCCACCAGGCGCACCGGCTCGCGCGTGAGCAGCGTGGCGCACAGGATGGGCAGCACGGCGTTCTTGTTGGCCGACGGCGTGATGCGGCCGGTGAGCGGCGTGCCGCCGTGGACGATGAGGTTGGCCATGGCTTTCGGCGGGAGGCAACGTTCGGACGCTCGATTCTCCGCCCATCCGTGCGTCGGCACGTCGGCCCGTGGGCCCATCGGCCCGGCAGCGCGCCGCGCGCCGCCCGGCCCGCCGTCAAGTTCGGGCCCCGGCCGCCGAAAACGAGGCATCGATCCCGCCCTGGCCACGGCAGCGTGGCACCGCGACCATGCCTCTCGCCGATCTCTCCACCGTCAAGCACCGCGTGCAGCTGGGCTCGCCGCTGCCCTTCCACGTGCGCGACGGCCACGGCAAGCTGCTGCTGGCGCGCGGCCAGGTCGTGACCTCCGAGGCTCAGCTGCAGGCCCTGTGCGAGCGTGGCGCCGTGATCGACCTGGCCGACCTGCAGTCGGCACGCGAGGAGATCATGAAGGCGCCCCGCGAGCAGCTGCCCCGGCTGTGGGCGGGCTGCATGAGCCAGGTCTCGCGCACGCTGCGCCAGACCGGCGGCGGCTTCCGCGAGGCGCTGGCCGAGGCCGCCGGGCCGGTGCAGAGCCTGGTCGAGCGCGACCCCGACCTGGCGATCTTCCAGGTGCTGTGCCGGGGCCACAACGACGACGCGGCCTACGGCGCACAGCGCTCGATGCAGACCGCCATCGCCGCCATGCTGGTGGCCCAGCGCCTGGGCTGGGAGGCTGCGCAGTGCGAGCGCCTGTTCAAGGTCGCGCTGACGATGAACCTGTCGATGCTCGAGCTGCAGGGCCAGCTCGCGCGCCAGCGCACGCCGCCCAGCGAGCAGCAGCGCAGCGACCTGCAGTCGCACCCCGAGCGCAGCGTGCACATCCTCGAGCAGGCCGGCATCGAGGACGCCGACTGGCTGCAGGCGGTGCGGCGCCACCACGAGCAGGAGGACGGCAGCGGCTACCCCGCGGGCTGCACCGACGTCGGCGAGCTGGCCTCGCTGGCGCGGCGGGCCGATGTCTACACCGCCAAGCTTTCGGCGCGCCGCACGCGCGACGCGCTGGCCGCCGACGTGGCCGGCCGCCAGATGTTCATGCAGGACCCCGGCCACCCGATGACGGCGGCCCTGGTCAAGGAGTTCGGCATCTACCCGCCGGGCTGCTACGTGCGGCTGGCCTCGGGCGAGCTCGCCATCGTGGTGCAGCGCGGGCCCACCATCACGGCGCCGGTGGTGGCGCGGCTGACCAACGAGCGCGGCATGCCTCTGCCCCGGCCCGAGCGGCTGGAGACCACGGCGCGCGTCCACGCCGTCGAGGCCGTGGTGGGCGAGCACAGCCTGAACGTGCGCCTGCCGCCCGACCAGCTGGCGGCGCTGATCGCGGGCTGACGGCCGGCCGCGACCCTGGCCAGGGCCCGGTCAGGCCCCGGCGCGCCCGAACGCCTGCAGCGCCGGCCCGGCAACGCGGCAGATGCGCCAGTCGGGCAGCAGCGTGGCGCCCATCCGCTCGTAGAAGCCGATGGCACTTTCGTTCCAGTCGAGCACGCTCCACTCGAAACGCCCGCAGCCGCGCGCCACCGCCAGCGCCCCCAGGTGCTGCAGCAGGGCCTTGCCCGTGCCCGAGCCGCGGTGCGCCGGCTGCACGTAGAGGTCTTCCAGGTACAGGCCCGGGCGGCCGAGGAAGGTGGAGAAGTTGGTGAAGAACAGCGCGAAGCCCACCACCGCGCCGCCCCGAACCGCCACCACGGCCTCGACCACCGGCTTCGGGCCGAAGAGGTGCGGGTGCAGGGTCTCGGGCGTGGTCTCGACCAGGTGCTCGAGCCGTTCGTAGGCCGCCAGCTCGCGGATCAGGCCGACGATGGCGGGCACGTCGGCCGGGACCGCGGGGCGCAGGCTGGGCGGGGTGGACAGGGTGGACAGGGGATCGGCCATCACGCCATTGTGGGGGCCGGGGCCGGCCGGCCTACAGTCCCGCCATGACCGACCCCTACCGACCCCGCCGCCCGTCCAACACCTGCATGCTGACGCTGCGCGGCCTGCCGCACCAGGTGCGCACCTGGGGCGATGCCCGCCTCGCCGGCCCCGGCCGCCCGCCGCTGGTGATGGTGCATGGCTGGATGGACGTCGGCGCCTCGTACCAGTTCGTGGTCGACGCGCTGGCCCAGGCCGAGGGCTTCGAGCGCTGGGTCATCGCGCCCGACTGGCGCGGCTTCGGCGGCAGCGCCCGGCCCGGCGCCGGCAGCTACTGGTTCCCCGACTACCTGGCCGACCTCGAGGCCCTGCTCGACGCGCTGGCGCCTTTCGAGCCCTTCGGTCCGGTCGACCTGGTCGGCCACAGCATGGGCGGCAACATCGCGATGAGCTACGCCGGCGTGCGAGCGCCGCGCATCCGCCGCCTCGTCAACCTCGAAGGCTTCGGCCTGCCCGAGACCGGGCCCGAGCAGGCGCCCGAGCGGCTGGCCCAGTGGCTGGACGAGCTGAAGCAGCCGAAGTCGCTGCGCCCCTACCCCAGCGTCGACGAGGTCGCGGCCCGACTGCTGAAGAACGACCCCCTGCTCACGCCCGACAAGGCGGCTTGGCTGGCGCCGCACTGGGCCGCGCCCGAGGCCGACGGCCTGTGGCACCTGCGGGCCGACCCGGCGCACAAGCGCGTCAACCCCGTGCTGTACCGCGTGGCCGAGGTGCTGCAGGCCTGGAAGCGCATCGCCGCGCCCGTGCTGTGGGTGGAAGGCGACCGCACCGACCTCGCCCGGTGGTGGGGGCACCGCTACCCGCGCGCCGAGTTCGAGGCCCGGCTGGCGGTGGTGCCGCAACTCGAGCGCGCGGCGCTCTCGCCCAGCGGCCACATGCTGCACCACGACCAGCCCCAGGCCCTGGCCCGCCACCTGGCCCGCTTCCTCGCCTGAGAGGGCACGGCCGGCGCGGGCCGCATGCGAGAATTCGCGCCTTTGCCGAAGCAGGCTCTTGCCCCAAGCCATGGACGTCGAACACCTCAACTCGATCGGCACGCTGCTCGCCGACCTGAGCGCCCGCACCCAGCAGCTCCGGGGGTATCTTTGACTACGACCGCAAGGCGCTGCGGCTGAACGAGGTCAACGCCGCGCTGGAGAACCCGGGCGTCTGGAACGAGCCGAAGCGGGCGCAGGAACTGGGGCGCGAGAAGAAGCTGCTGGAGACCGTGGTCGGCACCATCGACCACCTCGAGAGCAACCTCGCCGACCACGCCGAGCTCTTCGAGATGAGCAAGGCCGAGGGCGACGAAGCCGGTCTGCGGGCGATCGAGGCCGAGGCCCATGCGCTGCGCGAGACGGTGGAGCAGCTGGAATTCCGCCGCATGTTCGCCAACCCGGCCGATCCTCTCAACTGCTTCATCGACATCCAGGCCGGCGCCGGCGGCACCGAGGCCTGCGACTGGGCCGGCATGCTGCTGCGCCAGTACCTCAAGTACGCCGAGCGCAAGGGCTTCAAGGCCACGCTCGAGGACGAGACCCCGGGCGACGTGGCCGGCATCAAGAGCGCCACCATCAAGGTCGAGGGCGAGTACGCCTTCGGCCACCTGCGCACCGAGACCGGCGTGCACCGCCTGGTGCGCAAGAGCCCGTTCGACAGCGCCGGCGGGCGCCACACCAGCTTCGCCAGCCTCTTCGTCTACCCGGAGGTGGACGACTCGATCGAGATCGAGATCAACCCGGCCGACGTGCGGGTCGACACCTTCCGCGCCAGCGGCGCCGGCGGCCAGCACATCAACAAGACCGATTCGGCGGTGCGCCTGACGCACCTGCCCACCGGCATCGTGGTGCAGTGCCAGGACGGGCGCAGCCAGCACAGCAACCGCGACGTGGCCTGGAAGCGGCTGCGCAGCCGCCTGTACGACCACGAGATGCGCAAGCGCCTGGAAGCGCAGCAGAAGCTGGAGGACACCAAGACCGATGTCGGCTGGGGCCACCAGATCCGCAGCTACGTGCTCGACCAGAGCCGCATCAAGGACCTGCGCACCAACGTCGAGATCAGCAACACGCAGCGCGTGCTCGACGGCGACCTCGACCCCTTCATCGAAGCCAGCCTGAAACAGGGCCTGTAGCGGCCGCGCGCGCCGGCGCGGTGCGCCTCCGCCGGCCCGCTTCTCTTGCGACCCCCCGACCCCGAAGGACCACGCCATGCGTGAAGCCACCACCCCCCTCGTGCGGCGCCAGGACTACGCCGCGCCGGCCTACACGATCCGCAGCGTCGAGCTGACGTTCGACCTCGACCCCGCCAAGACGCTGGTGGCCAGCCGGATGCGCATCGAGCGCCTGGCGCCACTGGCCGGCGAGACGCCGCCGCCGCTGCGCCTGCACGGCGAGGGCCTGGTGCTGCTGCGCGTGCAGGCCGAGGGCCAGAGCGTGTCGTTCCGCGCCGAGGGCGACGAGCTCGTGATCGACAACCCGCCCGCGGCCCCGGCCTTCACGCTCGAGATCCGCAACACCTGCGCGCCCGAGAAGAACAGCGCGCTGTCGGGCCTGTACACCAGCGGCGGCGGCTTCTTCACGCAGTGCGAGGCCGAGGGCTTCCGCCGCATCACCTACTTCCTGGACCGGCCCGACGTGATGGCGGTCTACGCCGTCACGCTGCGCGCCGACCGCGCCAAGTACCCGGTGCTGCTGTCCAACGGCAACCTCGTCGAGCAGGGCGCGCTCGACGGCGGCCGCCACTACGCGAAGTGGCAGGACCCGTTCCCCAAGCCCAGCTACCTGTTCGCGCTCGTGGCCGGCCGCCTGGTGGCGCGCGAGCAGCGCGTGAAGAGCCGCAGCGGCCGCGAGCACCTGCTGCAGATCTACGTGCGCCCCGGCGACCTGGGCAAGACCGAGCACGCGATGAACTCGCTCGTGGCCAGCGTGGCCTGGGACGAGGCCCGCTTCGGCCTGGCGCTGGACCTCGACCGCTTCATGGTCGTCGGCGTCGCCGACTACAACGGCGGCGCGATGGAGAACAAGGGCCTGAACCTGTTCAACACGACGCTGCTGCTGGCCGACGCGGCCACCGCCACCGACGCCGATTTCGCGGCCGTGGAAAGCGTCATCGCGCACGAGTACTTCCACAACTGGACCGGCAACCGCATCACCTGCCGCGACTGGTTCCAGCTCTCGCTGAAGGAGGGCCTGACCGTCTTTCGCGACCAGCAGTTCAGCATGGACATGGCGGCCTCGCCCTCGGCCCGCGCCGTCAAGCGCATCGCCGACGTGCGCAAGCTGCGCGCGATCCAGTTTCCCGAGGACGCCGGCCCGATGGCGCACCCGGTGCGGCCCGACAGCTACCTCGAGATCAACAACTTCTACACCGCCACCGTCTACGAGAAGGGCGCCGAGGTCGTGCGCATGATGCACACCCTGGTGGGCGACGAAGGCTTCCGGGCCGGCATGGCGCTGTACGTCCAGCGCCACGACGGGCAGGCCGTCACCTGCGACGACTTCGCGCGGGCCATCGCCGACGCCAACCCGGGCAGCGAGCTCAGCGACCGGCTCGGGCCCTTCGAGCGCTGGTACGCCCAGGCCGGCACGCCGCACCTGACGGCGCGCGGCGAGTACGACGCCGCGGCCCGCCGCTACACGCTGACGCTGGCCCAGCATTGCCCGCCCACGCCGGGCCAGGCGGACAAGCAGCCCTTCGTGATCCCGGTGCGGCTGGGCCTGCTCGGCGCCGACGGCCGGGCCCTGGCCGAGCCGCGCCTGCTGGTGCTCGACACGGCCGAGCAGCGCTGGCACTTCGACGGCATCGACAGCCCGCCGGTGCCCTCGCTGCTGCGCGGCTTCTCGGCCCCGGTGCAGCTCGACGACGGCCTGGCCGACGCCGAGCGGCTGGTGCTGCTGGCGCACGACGACGACGCCTTCAACCGCTGGGAATCGGGTCAGCGGCTGGTGCTGTCCCGCCTGCTGGCCGCGCTGCGGGACGGGCAGGCCCCCACGCTCGACCCGGCGCTGGAGGCGGCCCTGCGCGGCCTGCTGCGCGACCCGTCGCTCGACCCGGCGTTCAAGGAGCTGGCGCTGACCGCGCCGGCCGAGTCGTTCGTGGCCGAGCAGCAGCCCGGCGCCGACCCGCAGCGCGTGCACGCCGTGCGCGAGCAGTGGCGGGCGCGGCTGGCCGAGGCCCTGCAGGCCGACTGGCTGTGGGCCTGGCAGGCGCACCAGGCCAACGAGGGCTACCGGCCCAGCCCGGCCCAGGCCGGGCGCCGCGCGCTGGCCAACCTGGCGCTGCAGATGCTCTGCCTGCACGCGGTGCGCCAGGGCGACCCGGCCTGGCCCGGGCGCGCCCTGCAGCGCGTGAAGGACGCCGCCAACATGACCGACCGGCTGGGCGCGATGCAGGCCCTGATCGACAGCCACTCGCCGCTGGCGGGCGCCGCGCTGCAGCGCTTCCACGCCCAGGCCGGCGGCAACGAGCTGCTGCTGGACAAGTGGTTCGCGCTGCAGGCGCGCGCGCCCGAGCCCGTGCCGGGCCTGTCGGCCGAGCCCGCGGGCCGCGCCTTCGCGCAGGCCCGGGCCCTGTTCAAGCACCCCGACTTCAACCTGCGCAACCCCAACCGCGCGCGCAGCCTGCTGTTCGCGCTGTGCACCGGCAACCCCGGCGCCTTCCACCGCGCCGATGCCGCGGGCTACGTGCTCTGGGCCGAGAAGCTGGTCGAGCTGGACGCCTTCAACCCGCACCTGGCCGGCAAGCTGGCCCGCGCGATGGACCGCTGGGCCATGCTCGCCGAGCCCTACCGCAGCGCCGCGCGCGAGGCCATCGCCCGCGTGGCGGCCCGGCCCGACCTCAGCCGCGACGTGCGCGAGATCGTCGACCGGGCGCTGGCCGGGGCCTGAAAGGCCGAGCGCGGAGCGAGCGCGGCTGCGGCGCAGGCCGTGCCCGGCACGGGCCGGGCTTGACGACGCTCAAGGCGGCGGGCAGCGCTGCCGCGCATCCTGGGGGGGCCTGCCCGGTCGGCCGGCCGTCGATTCCTCGCCTAGGAGGCCTGTCCATGAACGCTCTGGGTTCCATCCTCGTGCCCGTCGACGCCTCGCCGCGATCGCTGCTGCGCCTGCAGCTGGCGCAGGCGCTGGCGCGGCAGGATGCCGCCGCGCCGGCCGCGGTGGACGTGCTGTACGCGGTCACGCCGAGCTATCTCGAACAACCCTTCGCGCTGGCCGACACCGCGATCGCGGCCCTGGCCGCCCTGCAGGAGCTGGACATCCAGCGCCGCAACGCGGCCAGGAAGCGCTTCGACGAGGCCAATGCCGGCGCCAGGCCGCCGATGCGCTGGCACGAGCTGACCGACGAGAACGTGGTCGACGGCACCGCTCGGCGGGGCCTGCTGGCCGACCTGCTGCTGCTCGGCCAGCACGACCCCGACCCGAAGCAGGCCTCGGGCGTGCCGGCCGACTTCGTCGAGTCGGTGCTGATCGCCAGCGGCCGGCCGGGCCTGGTGCTGCCGTACACGGGCCGCTTCGACACCCTGGGCCTGCGGCCGCTGATCGCCTGGAAGCCCGCGCGCGAGGCGGCGCACGCCCTCTCCGCCGCGCTGCCGCTGCTGCGCCGGGCGCCGCAGATCCACCTCGTGGCCGAGGCCGAGGCCGGCGGCAGCCACGGCACGACGCCGGCCCAGGCGGTGCAGGCCTACCTGCGGCTGCAGGGCGTGGCGGCGCCGGTGACGACGCATGTGCCCATCGACGGCATCGCGCCGGGCGAGGGCCTGCTTTCGCTGGCCGCCGACGTCGGCGCCGACCTGCTGGTGATGGGCTGCTACGGCCACAGCCGCGCCCGCGAGCTGGTGCTGGGCGGCGCCTCGCGCACGCTGCTGCGGTCGATGACGCTGCCGGTGCTGATGTCGCACTGAGCAACCGTCTTGACTGTCAAGCGAGATGAAGCGTCGGATCCCACTTCGAGCCGTGCTTGGCGATCGCGTTGATCATGGTCAGGAGTTTGCGCATGCAGGCCACGAGCGCGACCTTCTTGCGCTTGCCGGCTGCCAGCAGGTGCTCGTAGTGGGCCTTGAGGACAGGGTTGTGGCGCACGCCGGTCAGCGTGGCCATGTACAGGGTGCGTCGCACGTCGGCGCGTCCGCCCCAGATGGAGCGCTGACCGCGCATCTGCCCGGAGTCGCGGTTCAATGGCGCTACACCCACCAGGGCTGCGACGCGGCGCCTGTCGAGCTTGCCAAGTTCGGGCAACTCGGCAAGCAGCACGGCCACGCTGGCTGCGCCGATGCCTGGAACGCTGGCCAGGGCGGCGGCCAGGTCGGCGTGATGGCGCTCGATGTGGGCTGCCACCTCGGCGTCGCTGTCGCCCAGCTCCGCCTTGAGGAACTCGATCACGCGCTCGATGCTCGGACGGGCCGCTGCGTGGGCGATGCGCAACCGCTGGCGCTCGGCGGTGATCATCTGCACCAACTGGCGCCGCCGCTGCACCAGCGCCTGCAGCCGCTGCAACTCGGCGTCGGCCAGCGGCTTGACGAAACGCTCACGCTCGGGATGCTGGTGCAGCACACGCGCAAACGATGCCAGCATGCGAGCGTCCAACGCGTCAGTCTTGGCCAGCGCGCCCATCGCCCGGGCAAAGTCGCGCGCCGTGCGCGGGTTCACAACGGCCACCGTCAAGCCAGCAGCCTGGAGTGCGCAAGCAGCCTCGAACTCATAGCCACCCGTGGCTTCCAGTACTGTCAGCGCCGGCTTCAAATCCAACAGCCGGCTGACCAGGGAATCAAGCCCAGCCGCGTCGTTGGACACCTGCCAGGTCTTGGCCTGGCTGGAACTGGCCACCTCCAGAGTCTGGCTGGAGACATCGATACCTACAAAAACAGAGTCGGACACGTCCCTTCGCTCCCATCCTTGTCTATGCGAACTGCAAGTTCCTACAACCGTTCGGGCTGCAAGAAAGGACGGTCCAACTCGGGCGCCCAGTGCTCAGAGGCGGGCTTCAACAACTGGCCCAGAGGCCACTCGGGCTACCCGAGCTGGTCCGAGGCCTAAAGATACAAGGCAAACGTGGCTTTGCCACTTTGCTTGAACCCCCTCGGGGGGCAGGCTGGGCGCAGCCCGGCCCTGGGGGCAATCAGTACAAGGTCTCGACCTCGCAGGCCAGCCGGTAGCCCGCGCCGCGCTCGGTGACGATCAGCACGGGGGCCGCG
>JAGWMW010000153.1 GCA_028871575.1 Burkholderiales bacterium
GCGAACCTGGCCCAGGGCTTCCAGATCCTGGACAGCGCCGACCAGCTCTCGGCCGTCAAGCGCGTGATCAAGGGGATGAACCTCGACGAGGAGCGCTTCGTGCCCAAGCAGGTGACCTGGTTCATCGCCGGCAGCAAGGAGGAAGGCCATCGCCCGCGCGACGTGGCGGTGCGCGACGAGCACACGCGCAAGCTGATCGAGATCTACCAGGCCTACGAGGACCAATGCCAGCGCGAGGGCGTGGTCGACTTCGCCGAGCTGATGCTGCGCACCTACGAGCTGCTGCGCGACAACGACCCGCTGCGCGAGCATTACCAGCGCCGCTTCCGCCATGTGCTGGTGGATGAATTCCAGGACACGAACCGGCTGCAGTACGCCTGGCTCAAGATGTTCGCGCCCCCGCCCGGCCGGACCGGGGACGTGCCCGGCGCCCAGGCGGGCCAGAGCGTGATCGCGGTCGGCGACGACGACCAGAGCATCTACGCCTTCCGCGGCGCGCGCGTGGGCAACATGGCCGACTTCGAGCGCGAGTACCGCGTGCCCGCCGTCATCAAGCTCGAGCAGAACTACCGCAGCACCAGCCACATCCTGGACGCGGCCAACGGCCTGATCGGCCACAACCGCCAGCGCCTGGGCAAGCAGCTGCGCACCGACGCCGGCGCCGGCGAGCCGGTGCGGGTGTTCGAGGCGCCGAGCGACTTCGCCGAGGCCCAGTGGCTGCTCGAGGAAGTGCAGCAGCTGCACCGCGCCGGCCTGCCGCGCAGCCAGATCGCGCTGCTCTACCGCAGCAATGCGCAGAGCCGGGTCCTGGAGAGCGCGCTCTTCAACGCCGGCCTGCCGTACCGCGTCTACGGCGGCCTGCGCTTCTTCGAGCGCGCCGAGGTCAAGCATGCGCTGGCCTACCTGCGGCTGCTGGAGAACGCCAACGACGACACCAGCTTCCTGCGCGTGGTCAACTTCCCCGCACGCGGCATCGGCGCGCGCAGCATCGAGCAGCTGCAGGACGCTGCGAGGTCCAGCGGCCGCAGCCTGGCGCAGAGCGTGGGCGCCGTGCCCGGCAAGGCGGGCGCGAACCTGCAGGCCTTCGTCGCCCTCGTCGACGGCCTGCGCCGCGCCACCGCCGGCATGACGCTGCGCGAAATCATCGAGCAGGTGCTGGAGCACAGCCAGCTGCTGGCCTTCTACCGCAGCGACAAGGAAGGCCAGGACCGGATCGAGAACCTGGAGGAACTGGTCAACGCCGCCGAGAGCTTCGTCACGCAGGAAGGCTTCGGCAAGGACGCCGTGGCGCTGCCGGTGGACGAGCAGGCGCCGGGGGCCGCGCCCGACGGCGAGACCGGCGAGATCCTGTCGCCGCTGGCCGCCTTCCTGACCCACGCCTCGCTGGAGGCGGGCGACAACCAGGCCCAGGCCGGGCAGGACGCGGTCCAGCTGATGACGGTGCATGCGGCCAAGGGCCTGGAGTTCGACGCCGTGTTCATCACCGGCATCGAGGAAGGGCTGTTCCCCCACGAGCAGTCGCTGTCCGACGCCGACGGCGTGGAAGAAGAGCGCCGCCTGATGTACGTGGCCATCACGCGCGCCCGCCAGCGCCTGTACCTGAGCTTCAGCCAGACGCGGATGCTGCACGGCCAGACGCGCTACAACGTGAAGAGCCGCTTCCTCGAAGAGATCCCCGAGGCCACGCTGAAGTGGCTGACGCCCAAGTTGCAGGGCTTCGGCTCGGGCTATGCGCGCGAGTACCAGCAGGCCTGGCAGCGCGGCAGCGGCCTGTCGGGCATCGTCGGCGCGGGCCGGGTCGAGCCGCGCGCGCCGGTGCCGATGCCGTATGCGCCGGCTTCAGCACCGGGCCAGCAGGGCCTGCGCGTGGGCCAGACCGTGTTCCACACCAAGTTCGGCGAAGGCGTGGTGACCACGCTCGAAGGCCTGGGCGCCGACGCCCGGGCGCAGGTGCAGTTCGGCCGCCACGGCGCCAAGTGGCTGGCGCTGGCGATCGCCAAGCTCACGCCGGTGGACTGACCGCGCGGGCGGGGTGCTCAGACCGCGCCGGGCGGCGGCCGGTCGGCGGCACTGGCCGCGCCGGCGTTGCCGAAGCTGTCGTTGAAGGTGAAGAGCACCGACAGGTAGAACGCGGTCGAGAACACCAGGCCGGCGGGCACGCCCAGCAGGCTGGTCAGCTGCGGCGCGCCGGCCAGCCCGAGCACGATGGCGCTGACGAAGCCGAACAGCAGCAGCACCCCCAGCCAGCCCAGCAGGTAGGTGCAGAAGGCGCCCTTGGTGCGCCAGACCGCCAGCGTGCTCGAGAACAGCGCCTGGCGCACGCCCTGGCCGCCCCAGTGCACCAGCGCCGGCGCATGCCAGAACGGCGCCGACAGCAGCATGCCGCCGAGCCCGGCGGTGAGCAGGCCGGCGGCGATGCCGGGCTCGGCGAGCAGCGCGTCGACCTCGCCCTGCGCCGTCTCGCCCTTGGCCAGCAGGCCCTGCAGGCGGTCCCAGGCGTGGTGCGACAGCGCGTCGGCCAGCAGCAGCACGGCCACCGCCGCCAGCCCGTACACCACGCACAGCGTCAGCAGGGCGCGGCGGCGCGCCGGGTCGCCGCGCAGCGGCTCGATGAACTGGCGGGGATGCACCGGCCCGCCCAGCAGCGCCGACTGCCCGGCCACCATGAAGCCCAGCGACAGCAGCGGCAGCGACATCATCTGCAGCAGCGGCCCGAGCAGCGGCACCACCGAGACCCCCAGCGCCGCGAACAGGAACACGACGAACAGGGCCGAGAAGCCCAGCGGCCGGCGGGCATAGAGCCGGAAGGCATCGGCGATCCAGCGCGGGCCGCGCGCCGCCGGGACGGACTTGAGGACGAGGGGCATGGGGGCTCGGTCGACCGTGTGATCAGCCGCCGGCCGGCGCCGCCGGCGGGTGCCAGGGCCGGGCGATGCGCTGGCGCAGCACGCGCTCGAAATGGACCGGGTCCTTGGGCTGCAGCAGCGCCGCGCTGCGCGGCAGGTGCCAGTCCCACAGGCGCGAGATCCAGAACCGCAGCGCCGCGGCGCGCAGCATCGCCGGCACGGCGCGCCGCTCGTTGCCGTCCAGCGGCCGGGCCTGCTCGTAGGCGGCGACGAAGGCCCCGGCGCGCGCCTCGTCCAGCGCGCCAGTGGCGGCGTCGCAGCACCAGTCGTTCAGGCATACGGCCAGGTCGAACAGCCAGCTGTCGGTGCCGGCGAAGTAGAAGTCGAAGAAGCCGCAGAGGCGGTCGGGGCCGGCGGTGTCGTCGAACATCACGTTGTCGCGGAACAGGTCGGCATGGATCGGGCCGCGCGGCAGCGCCCGGCCGGCCGGCGATTCCGCCAGGTGCGACTGGTAGGCGAGCTCGTCCTGCAGCAGCGCCGCCTGCGGCGCCGACAGGTGCGGCCGCACCACGGGCCCGGTCTCGAGCCACCAGGCCAGCCCGCGCAGGTGCGGCTGCGTGAGCGCGAAGTCGGCGCCCGCCAGGTGCATCCGGCCCAGCATCGCGCCCACCTGCGCGCAATGCTCGGCCTCGGGCCGCAGCCGGTGGCTGCCGGGCAGCCGCGTCACCACCGAGGCCGGCTTGCCGGCCACCGCGTGCACCAGGCCGCCTTCGGCATCGGCCTGCGGCGCCGGCACCGGGATGCCGCGGGCCGCCAGGTGCTGCATCAGGTGCAGGTAGTAGGGCAGCTGCGCGGCGCCCAGGCGCTCGAACAGCGTCAGCACCCATTGCCCCTGCACCGTGGTGGCGTAGTAGTTGGTGTTCTCGATGCCCGAGCGGATGCCCTGCAGGTCGGTCAGCGCACCCAGGCCCAGGCGTTGCAGCAGGGCGTCGGCCTCGTCGAAGCCGACCTCGGTGTAGACCGCCATCGCCGGGCTAGAAGTCGAGCACCGACCAGGCGCGCTGGCCGTCGACCCCCCGGCCCAGCGCCGGGTCGCGGCCCGGGTCGAGCAGGATCTCGTACGGCTTGACGCCGCGCAGCTTGCTTTGCACCACCACCCGCTGCACCTGCCCGTGCACGCGGGTCTGCACGATGCGCACGTGGTCGTCCTCGCTGACCGTGGTGCCGTTGGCCGGCACCGGGGCCATGGCCCCGGCGGCGGAGGCGGCCGGGGCGGGTTCGACCGCGGAGGCGGCCGTCGCAGGTTCATCACCCGCCGCCGCAGCCGCCTTCGCCGGGGCGGCTGCGCCCGCCAAGCCCAGCGCGCCGCCGCACAGCGCGAGCGTCCACCAGGCCGGCCGAAAGGCGGGTATCGAGAGCATCCAAGGATTCTAGGCCGGTGGCCGGGCGCCTCGGGCCGCGCGCCACAATCCCCGGATGAGCGAGAAGACCCTGCTGCTGGTGGATGGCTCGAGCTATCTGTACCGGGCCTACCACGCGCTGCCCGACCTGCGTTCGCCCGACGGCTTTCCCACCGGCGCCCTGCACGGCTTCGTGGCGATGATGAACTGGCTGCGCGAGCGCCACCCCGCCGCGCATGCGGCCTGCGTGTTCGATGCGCCGGGTCCCACCTTCCGCGATGCCTGGTACCCCGCCTACAAGGCCAACCGCTCGCCGATGCCCGAGCCGCTGCGCCAGCAGGTCGAGCCGATCCACGAGGTCGTGCGCCTGCTCGGCTGGCCGGTGCTGCAGGTGCCCGGCATCGAGGCCGACGACGCGATCGGCACGCTGGCCCGGGTCGCCGCCGCCGGCGGCCACCGGGTGCTGATCTCCACCGGCGACAAGGACCTGGCGCAGCTCGTCACGCCCGCGGTGACGCTGATCAACACGATGGCGCGGCCGCCCGAGCGGCTGGACGTCGACGGCGTGCGGGCCAAGTTCGGCGTGCCGCCCGAGCGCATCGTCGACTACCTGACGCTGGTCGGCGACGCGGTCGACAACGTGCCCGGGGTCGAGAAGGTGGGGCCGAAGACGGCGGTCAAGTGGATCGCCGAGCACGGCTCGCTCGACGGCGTGCTGGCCGCCGCCCCCGGCATGCCCGGCGCCGTGGGCGAGAACCTGCGCAAGGCGCTGGGCTGGCTGCCCCAGGGCCGGCGCCTGATCACGGTGGCCACCGACTGCGATCTGGCGGGCCATGTCGCCGGCTGGCCTTCGCTCGACGCGCTGGCGCTGCGCCAGGCCGACGCCGCCGGCCTGCAGGATTTCTACCGCCGCTACGGCTTCAAGACCTGGCTGCGCGAGCTAGCCGGCGCGGCGGGCGATCCGGGGCCGGCGCTGGCCGACGCGGGCCCGGGGCCCGGCGCGATGGCTGCCGTGACTGCCGCAACCGCAGCGGCCACCGGGGCCGAGCCACCGCCGGCCACCGCGGCGGACCCGGCGCCCGAGTACGAGACGGTCACGAGCTGGGAGCGGCTGGACGCCTGGATCGAGCGGCTGCAGGCCGCCGAGCTGTCGGCGCTGGACACCGAGACCGACTCGCTCGACGCGATGCGCGCGCGCCTGGTGGGCATCAGCTTCGCCACCGAGCCGGGCCGGGCCGCCTACGTGCCGCTGGCGCACCGCTATGGCGACGTGCCCGAGCAGCTGCCGCTGGACGGCGTGCTGGCGCGCCTGAAGCCCTGGCTCGAGGACCCGGGCCGGGCCAAGGTGGGCCAGAACGTCAAGTACGACCTGCATGTGTTCGCCAACGCCGGCATCGCGGTGCGGGGCCTGCGCCACGACACGATGCTGCAGAGCTACGTGCTCGAGGCGCACAAGCCGCACGGCCTGGAGAGCCTGGCCGAGCGCCACCTGGGCCGCCGTGGCCTGAGCTACGAGGAGGTCTGCGGCAAGGGCGTCCACCAGATCCCCTTCGCCCAGGTCGAGCTGGCGCGCGCCACCCGGTACTCGGGCGAGGACAGCGAGATGACGCTGGCGGTGCACCGGGCCCTGTGGCCGCAGATCGAGGCCGAGCCCGGCCTGCGCCGCGTCTACGAGACGATCGAGATGCCGGTGGCCGGCGTGCTCGAGCGCATCGAGCGCCACGGCGTGCTGATCGATGCCGCCGTGCTGGCGCGCCAGAGCCAGGCCCTGGCCGAGCGCATGCTGGCGCTCGAGCAGGAGGCCTACGCAATCGCCGGCCAGCCCTTCAACCTGGGCAGCCCCAAGCAGATCGGCGAGATCCTGTTCGGCAAGCTCGGCCTGCCGGTGAAGAAGAAGACCGCCACCGGCGTGCCCAGCACCGACGAGGAGGTGCTGGCCGAGCTGGCGGCCGACTACCCGCTGCCGGCGCGCATCCTCGACCACCGCAGCCTGGCCAAGCTCAAGGGCACCTACACCGACAAGCTGCCGCTGATGGTCAACCCGGCCACCGGCCGCGTGCACACCCACTACGCGCAGGCGGTGGCGGTGACGGGGCGGCTGGCCAGCAACGACCCCAACCTGCAGAACATCCCGATCCGCACGCCCGAGGGCCGGCGCGTGCGCGAGGCCTTCGTGGCGCCGCCGGGCCATGTGCTGATGAGCGCCGACTACTCGCAGATCGAGCTGCGCCTGATGGCCCACATCAGCGAGGACCCGGCCCTGCTGCGCGCCTTCGCCGAGGGCCTGGACGTGCACAAGGCCACCGCCAGCGAGGTCTTCGGCGTGCCGCTGGCCGAGGTCAGCGCCGAGCAGCGGCGCTACGCCAAGGTCATCAACTTCGGCCTCATCTACGGGATGGGCGCGTTCGGCCTGGCCAGCAACCTGGGCATCGAGCAGAAGGCCGCGCGCGACTACATCGACCGCTACTTCGCGCGCTTTGCCGGCGTGCGGCGCTACATGGACGAGACCCGCGCCGGCGCCGCCGAGCGCGGCTGGGTGCAGACGCTGTTCGGCCGCCGCATCGTGCTGCCCGAGATCCGCGGGGGCAGCGGCCCGCGCCGCGCCGCGGCCGAGCGCCAGGCGATCAATGCGCCGATGCAGGGCACGGCGGCCGACCTGATCAAGCTGGCGATGATCGCGGTGCAGGGCGCGCTGGACGCCGAGGGCCGGGCGACGCGGATGGTGATGCAGGTGCACGACGAGCTCGTGCTCGAGGTGCCCGAGGCCGAGCTGGCCTGGGCGCGCGAGGCCGTGCCGCGCCTGATGGCCGGCGTGGCCGCGCTGAAGGTGCCCCTGCTGGCCGAGGTGGGCGTGGGCGCGAACTGGGAGCAGGCGCACTGAGTCCGCAGCCCCTGCCGAGGACGCATTCCCGCTGGGCGGGACCGGCCGCAGGCGGCAGGGTGCCCCAAAGCGTGGCGGCCGGCCCCCGTGCGACTCAGGCCGACGGGGCGGGCGCGCCCAGCTGCAGTTCCAGGCCGAAGCCCGGCTCGGTGTCCAGCAGCACCAGCGTGCCGCCATGGGCGCGCGCCACCTGGTCGGCCAGCAGCAGCCCCAGGCCGATGCCTTCGGCGCCCGGCGCCTGCTGCGACAGCGCGGCGCGCAGGGCCGCGCGCCGCTCGGCGCTCGCCCCCGGGCCGTCGTCCTCGACCCGGATCAGCGCCTGCCCGGCGCGGTGCCGGCAGCTCACCCGCACCCGTGAGGCGCCGTGCCGCAGCGAGTTGTCGAGCAGGTTGAGCAGGGCCGCGGCCAGCAGGTCGGGGTCGGCCTGCACCGCGGACTCGCCCTCGAAGGCCAGCTGCAGCCGCTCGATCGGCAGGCTCTGCACCAGCGCGGCCAGGTCCAGCGGCTGCAGCGCCGGCACCGCCCCGGCGCGGAACAGCGTGATCAGCGCCCCGACCACGCGGCGCAGGCGCTCGGCGGCCTGGCGCGCCCGCTGCAGCGGCGGCTGCTGCGCCGGCGCGGCCTCGCGCTGCGCCACCGCCAGCTGCGCCGACAGGCCCGCCAGCGGCGTGCGCAGCGCATGCGCGGCGTGGGCGGCGATCGCGCGTTCGC
>JAGWMW010000006.1 GCA_028871575.1 Burkholderiales bacterium
TCGACCGTGACCTCGCCATCGGAGAAGCGCCCGACGGCGGCCTGCCCGAGCTCGACGCCGAGATGGGTCGCGATCTCCTGCGCCAGCACCGGGTTGGCGTTGCCGGTGAACAGCACGGTGTTGAACAGCACGGTGGACTCTCCGTCACGGCCCGACCCGCAGGGCCGGGCCGGCGTCAGTGGTGGGTTTGGCAGGGGAGGAAGGACTCGAACCCTCGCATGTCGGAATCAAAATCCGATGCCTTGACCAACTTGGCGACTCCCCTACACAGGTCGCGGCCAGGGGCCGCCACCTCGAACCGGTCTCAGTCTGCCCAGCCCACCAGAGGATGGCTGTCCAGACCGCGGCACAGGCGGGCCACCCAACCGGCCGGAAGCTCGCCTGTCGGCGCATCGTCCGGCCAGCTCGCCATGGGTGTGGCGCCCGTGCCTGCTCTCGCGAACACCGCGCTGCCCGAGCCCGTCATGCGGCTGTTGCCGAAACGGGCCTCGAGCCGGCGGGCGGCTTGCGCCACCTCGGGGCATCGTTGCTCGGCCGCGGCCTGCAGGTCGTTCTTGCCGAACCCCTGCAGGCACGCGAGCGAAAAACCTGCCTCGCCAGCGCTCTTGAAAGAGCCCTCGACTATAGCAGGGTCGGTGTCCCGCACGAGCGCCGGATGCGCGAAGAGCTCGCGCGTGGCGATGCCCGCGGCCGGCTTGAGCACGGCATACCAGGCCGGCGCCAGCGGCAGCGGGCGCTGCTGCTCGCCGATGCCGCCGACCAGGGCGTTGCGTCCGTGCACGAAGAACGGCACGTCGGCCCCCAGGCCGAGGCCGAGCGCGGCCAGCGGCTCGCGCCGCCACTGCAGGCCCCAAAGCCGGTTCAGCGCCAGCAGCGTGGTGGCGGCGTCGGAGCTCCCACCGCCCAGGCCGGCGCCCGAGGGCAGCCGCTTGTCGACGTGGATGTCGGCCCCCAGCGGCGAGCCGCTGGCCTGCTGCAGCGCGCGCGCCGCGCGCAGGCACAGGTCGTCGTCGGGCAGCGGGCTGCCCAGGTCGTGGCGCACCAGCCGGCCATCCTCGCGCCGCTCGAAATGCAGGTGGTCGGCCCAGTCGATCAGCACGAAGGCCGACTGCAGCAGGTGGTAGCCGTCGGCGCGGCGGCCGACGACGTGCAGGAACAGGTTCAGCTTGGCCGGGGCCGGCAGGTCGTAGAGCGCGCGCAGGGCCATGGACCGGCCGCGATCAGGAGCCGCCGGTGCCGGGGTCCAGGCGCACGCGCAGGGTCACGGCCGGTGGGGCGTCGCGCCGGGCTTCGATCCAGCCTTCGGCCCGGCGCGTCAGCACCACCTGCCAGCCGAGTTGCTCGAAGCCGGTGTCGTCGGCCACGTGCGGCGCGCCCGGCCAGGGCCGGCCGGCGAGCCAGTCGGGCAGGGCGGCCAGCGGCAGCGACTCGCCCAGCGCCTCGCGCGAGAGTGCGTCCAGGCTGTCGTAGCGCTGCTCGCCCTGCGAGGTCTGCAGCAGCGCCAGGCCCGGCGCCCAGCGCGCGCTGGCCATCCGCAGGCCCAGCGGCGAGTCGAGCCTGAGCTCGCCCGCGTCGCCGTCACCGCGCAGCTGGAACGCCGCGCTCATGCCGCGGGCGGCCTCGGTGCCGCTCGCCTGCACCTGCACGCTCAGGCGGCCTTCGGTCCAGGGCACGCTGTCGGCGCGGGGCGGCGTGGCGCAGGCGGCCAGGAGCAGCGCCAGGAACGGGGCCGTCCACAGGTCCAACCGATGGCGCCCGACCAGCGCCGGCGAGCGGGCCGCCCGCCCGGTGCGGGCCGCCCTCACAGGCTCACGCGCAGCCGGGCCAGGGTCTCGCGCAGGACGTCGTTGCCGGCGTCGCGGCGGCGGGCCTCGCCCCAGACGCGACGGGCCTCGTCGTGCCGCCCCAGGGTCCAGAGCACCTCGCCCAGGTGGGCGGCGATCTCGGGGTCGGGGCGGGCGGCGTAGGCCTGCTCGAGCAGGCGCAGCGCCTCGCCGTCCTGGCCCATCCGGTACTCCACCCAGCCCATGCTGTCGGTGATGAAAGGGTCGCCAGGCGTCAGCGACAGCGCGCGCTGGATCAGCGCCCGCGCCTCGGGCAGGCGCAGCTTGCGGTCGGCCAGCGAGTAGCCCAGCGCGTTCGGCGCCTGCGCGCTGTCGGGCTTGAGCACCATCACGCGGCGCAGCAGCCTTTCCATCTCGTCCATGCGGTCGAGCTTCTCGGCCATCATGGCCTGCTCGTACAGCAGGTCGGTGTCGTCGGGGTCCTTCGCGCTGGCGGCGCCCAGCAGATCGAAGGCCTGGCGCCACTGCTTGGCGTCGCGCAGCACGCCCGCCTGCGCCAGCACCTTGGCTCGGGCGTCGCCGGCGTCGCGTTCGGGCACGGCGCGGATCAGGGCCAGCGCCTGCTCGACCTGGCCCTGGCGCGCCAGGATCGACGCCCGGCGCGTCTGCACCTCGAGCGCCTGGGCCGGGTCGGTGATCTTGTCCAGCCAGGCCTCGGCGGCCTTGTACTCGCCACGGCGCTCCGCAGCCTGGGCCAGCATCAGCCAGGCCTGCACGACGCCGCGCGGCGCCGGGCCGGCCTGCGCCTCGTTCGGGGTGGAGGACGAGGCGGCCGAGGCTGCCGAGGCCGCGGAGGCCACCCCAGCCGGCCCCGCCGCCTCGCGCTGGGCGAGCTCGATGTAGCGCTTCAGCGCCGCCTCGCCGCTGCCGTTGTGGTTGAGCTCGAGCTCGATCGCACCGAGCGTGAGGTAGGGCGCAGCCACCTCGGGCTGCTGCCGGGTGGCGATCTGCAACTGCTCCACCGCCTGGGCGTAACGCTGCTGGGTGGTGAGCGTGCGCACATAGGCCAGCCGCAACGCGGGGTCGGCGTCGGGCCGCGCCAGGTAGGACTGCACCAGGGCTTCGGCAGCCGGGCGCTGCGACATCAGCTCCAGCGCCAGCAGCGCCGGGCCGGGCGCGGCCGGGTCCAGGGCCTGCGCCTGGCGCGCCTGCTCCAGCGCCTGGTCGGGCTGCTTGGCGATGAGCCAGCAGCCGCCGATGGCCACCCGCGCAGGCACCGCGGTGGCGCCGCTGAGGTAGGGCTGCAGCGTGGCCTCGATCACGGTGGCCACCGCAGCCGGGTTGGCGGCGCGCTGCATCAGGTGGGGGATGCCGGCCATCAGGGCCGGACGCTCGGGCGCCGGGGTCAGCGCCAGCAGCGCCTTCAGCGGCTCGCCGACGGCTTCGGAGCGGTTGAGCAGCACGAGGATCTGCAGCTCGACCCGGACCGGCTCGGGCGACGCGGGCAGGGCCGTGCGCCAGGCCCGCGCCGCGGCCAGCGCCTTGTCGCCCGAGCGGGCCTGCAGCGCGATGTCGACAGTGCGGCGGAACAGGCCCGCATCCTTGCTGCGGCGGGCGGCGTCGAGCTCGAGCTCGTAGGCGCTGGCGGCATCGCCGTCGTTGAGCGCCATCTCGCCCACCAGGATCTCGTACAGCAGCGGCCCGTCCAGCACCGATTCGCGCGCGGCCGGCGCGCTGGCCGCGGGCGCCGTCGGGACCGGCACCGGGCCGGCCACCACCCAGGTGTCTCGGGCCTGGGCGCCGGCAGCGGCCAGCCCTGCGACGGCGAGAAGGACCGCCCGCCGCATGAGCGCGTGGGGCCGGCGTAGGCGGTCGGACATCGGGGTTCCCATGCGGTTCTGAATCATTCTCACATAATGAGTTCATGCCCGAGATGCCCGAGGTCGAGGTCACGCGACGCGGCCTGGCCGGGCCGCTGCGCGGCGCGCGGGTGCTGGACGTGCGGCTGGGCCGGCCCCTGCGCTGGCCGCTGGGCTGCGACCCCTGCAGCCTGGCCGGGGCCCTGCTGGGCGAGGTGTCGCGGCGCGGCAAGTACCTGTGGCTGCCGCTGCATCGGGCCGACGCCCCGGCAGGCCCCGGGCTGCTGCTGCACCTGGGCATGTCGGGCTCGCTGGCCTGGCACGCCCGGCCCGGGCCCGCCGCGCCGCCCGGGCCGCACGACCACTTCGACCTCGTCACCGACCGCGGCACGCTGCGCCTGAACGACCCGCGCCGCTTCGGGGCCGTGCTGTGGTCGCCGGCCATCGACCGGGCGCCCGCGGCGACGCTGCTGCAGGGCCTGGGCGCCGAGCCCTTCGACGGCGGCTACACGGCCGAGCAGTTCCACGCGGCGCTGCAGCGGCGTCGCGCGCCGATCAAGCAGGTGCTGCTGGCCGGCGACGTGGTCGTGGGTGCCGGCAACATCTACGCCTGCGAGGCGCTGTTCGCCGCTGCCGTGCACCCCGCGCTGCGCGCCCATCGGCTGAGCCGGCCGCGCGCGGCCCGGCTGCTGGCGGCCCTGCGCTCGACCCTGGCCCGCGCGCTCGAGGTGGGCGGCTCCACGTTGCGCGACTTCAGCGACGTGCACGGCGCCAGCGGTGCCTTCCAGGCCGAGGCGGCCGTCTACGGCCGCGCCGGCCTGGCCTGCCGCCGCTGCGGCGCCACCGTGCGGCGCACGGTGCAGGGCCAGCGGGCGACGTATTTCTGCCCGGGTTGTCAGCGCCGGTAACCGCGCGCCGCGCGCCGCCCCCGGGCGTGAGATTCGGCGGGAAAACACGCTTACTTCCGGCGACCGGCGCACGGCGCCCGGCCGGGGGGCTGCGCTAGCATGCCCGAGCCCCTTCGACCGCTGCCAACGACTGCCGACGCCGGCCGCCCGCATGCCCTCCATCAGCCCCATCGCCGAACGCCTGGACGCCCTGGCCGGCTGGCGTGCCGAGCTCGACCGGCGCGTCGCCGAGCTGGGCCACTGGCTGGCGCAGCAGGAGCTGCTCGCCGACGCCGACGCCGCCGTGCTGGACGGCCTGCGCGAGCGCCTGAAGGCCGACAAGCTGGTGCTGGCCTTCGTGGCCGAGTTCTCGCGCGGCAAGTCCGAGCTCATCAACGCCATCTTCTTTGCCGATGCCGGCCGCCGCGTGCTGCCGGCCACGCCCGGGCGCACCACCATGTGCCCGGTCGAGCTGCGCTTCGACCCCGGCGTCGCGCCGCGGCTGGCGCTGCTGCCGATCGAGACCCGGCTGCGCGGCCTGTCGCTGGCCGAGCTGCGCCCGCGCGACGACCACTGGCACCTGCTGCCGCTGGACCCGCGCCAGCCGCAGTCGCTGGTGCATGCGCTGGCCGCCGTCACCGCGACCCAGCGCGTGACCCAGGCCGAGGCCGTGGCGCTGGGCTTCTGGAGCGACGAGCAGCCCGAGGACAACCCGCCGCAGGCCGCCGACGGCACGGTCGAGATCCCGGCCTGGCGCCATGCCGTCATCAACTACCCGCACCCGCTGCTCGAGCGCGGCCTGGTCGTGATCGACACGCCGGGCCTGAACGCGGTCGGCGCCGAGCCCGAGCTCACGCTGGGCCTGCTGCCGACGGCCCACGCGGCGGTCTTCGTGCTGGCGGCCGACACCGGCGTGACGCGCTCCGACCTGGCGATCTGGCGCGAGCACCTGGGCCAGGCGAGCCTCGATCGCTTCGTCGTGCTCAACAAGATCGACGCGCTGCAGGATCCGCTGGCGTCCGCGGCGCTGGTGCAGGCGCAGATCGAGCAGCAGCGCCAGGTCGCGGCGCAGCTGCTGGACATGCCGCCGGCGCGCGTGTTCGCACTCTCGGCGCGCCAGGCCCTGGCGGCGCGCATCGACGGCGACGCCGCCGCGCTGCAGGCCAGCCGGCTGCCGCCGCTGGAGCAGGCGCTGGCCGAGCAGCTGCTGCCGCGGCGCCAGCAGCTGCTGCTGCAGGCGGCGCTGGGCACCATCGAGCAGCTGCGCGAAGCCACGGCGCGGCGGCTGGCCGACCGGCGTCGCCAGCAGGCCGAGCAGCTGTTCGAGCTGCGCGGCCTGCGTGGCAAGAGCGGCGCCAAGCTGCGCGTGATGGTCGAGCGCGTGGACGCCGAGGTGGCCGAGTTCGAGCGCTGCACGGCGCGCCTGGCGGCGCTGCGCGCGGTGCAGGCCAAGCTGCTGCGCGCGGTGCAGTCGCGGCTGTCCAGCGAGACCCTGCGCACCGAGCTCGGCGCCATGCAGTCGGCGGTGGCGGCGCGGCCTTTCAACCTCGGCGCGCGCGCGGCCTTCGACACCCTGCTCGGGCGGCTGCACGGCGCGGTCGACGCCGCCGCGGCGCAGGCCGAGGAGCTGCGCCAGATGCTGCAGGCCAGCTTCAACCAGCTCAATGCCGAGTTCGGCTTCGCGTTCACGCTGGCACCCGTGCCCTCGATGGCGGCCTGCCAGGCCGAGCTCAGCCTGATCGAGCAGAACTACCGCCGCTACCTCACGCTGGCCCAGGCCTGGCGCATGGCGCTGCCGGGCTTTGCCGAACAGTTCCGGCGCATGCTGCTGTCCAAGCTGCGCATGGTGTTCGAGAACGCCGCCGGCGAGTTCGAGCTCTGGTCGAAGGCCGCCACCAGCCAGGTCGAGGTGCAGCTGCGCGAGCGCCGGCGGGGCTTCACGCGGCGCCGCGAGTCGCTGCAGCGCGTGCAGGCGGCCGCCGGCGAACTCGAGCAGCGTCTGGCCGAGGTGCAGGCGCAGGACGAGCACCTGGCCGGGCTGCAGGCCCGGCTGGCCGAGGTGGCCCGCGAGGCCACGGCCGCGGCCCAGCGCGCTGCGCCCGGCCTGCCGGCCCAGCCCGACCCGGCCCTGGCGCTGCACCGGAACGCCGCTTGACGGCGCCCGGCCTGGCCGCCGCCGTCGTGCGGTGGCAGCGCCGCCACGGCCGCCGCGACCTGCCCTGGCAAGGCACGCGCGATCCCTACCGGGTCTGGTTGTCCGAGGTCATGCTGCAGCAGACCCAGGTGGCCACGGTGCTCGAGTACTACCCGCGCTTCCTGGCCCGTTTCCCCGACCTCGCCGCGCTGGCCGCCGCGCCGCTGGACGACGTGCTGGCACTGTGGAGCGGGCTGGGCTACTACAGCCGCGCCCGCCACCTGCACCGCTGTGCGCAGGTGGTGGTGGCCGAGCAGGGCGGGCGGTTCCCGGCCACGCGCGCCGGGCTGCAGGCGCTGCCCGGCATCGGCCGATCCACCGCCGCCGCGATCGCGGCCTTCTGCTTCGGACAGCGCGAGGCCATCCTCGACGGCAACGTCAAGCGCGTGCTCACGCGCGCCCTCGGCTTCGAGGGCGACCTCGCCTCGGCGGCCGAAGAGCAGCGCCTGTGGGCGCTGGCCGAGAGCCTGCTGCCGAGCCGCGACGTCGACGTCTACACCCAGGGCCTGATGGACCTGGGCGCCACGGTGTGCCGGGCGCGCCGGCCCGACTGCGAGCGCTGCCCGCTGGCGGCGAGCTGCGCGGCCCGCGCGGCCGGCACGCCCGAGCGGTTTCCGGTGAAGTCGCGCCGCTTGCGCCGCGGCCGGCGCGAGGCCGCCCTGCTGTGGCTGCGCCGCGGCGGCCGGCTGTGGATGGTGCAGCGGCCCGAGCGCGGCGTCTGGGCCGGGCTCTGGAGCCTGCCCGAATTCGACTCGGTGGCCACCCTGGAGCAGGCGGTGGACGGCTGGCCGGGGCAGGGCGAGTGGCTGGCGCCGGTGGCGCATGCGTTGACGCATTTCGACTGGACCCTGCACCCGCTGGCCTGGCGGCTGCCGGCCCGCACGCCGCTGCCGGCGGCGGCGGGGCCCGGGCGCTGGTTCACGCCGGCGCAGGCGCTGGCGCTCGGCCTGCCTGCGCCGGTGCGGCGGCTGATCGAGTCCGGCGGCATGGCCTAGCATTGACAGCCGCTCGAGGCAGCCGCGAACCGGCGGGTGCCTCGGCGCGGCACATGACTTGCTGCAGCCCGCGGGCGGCGTTTCGCAATCCTCTCCAGAACCGGACCTTCGCCATGGCAGTACCCCGGCTTCGGCTTTTCCCGGCAGGCCGCGCACTCGACCCCCTGCGCCTGCGGCTTGCCTCGACGGCCTGGCCGGCCTTGCTGGCCTTGGTGACATTGCTCGGGGCCTCGCCGGCCCGGGCCCTGGGCCCCACCGGGCCCGGCGACCCGCACCGCGGCGGCACGATGCGGCTGATGTCCACCGCCGGGGCCGGCACGATCGACCCGCAGGTCAACTACACGCTGCAGTACGCGCAGGTGGTGCAGGCCGTCTACGACGGGCTGCTGGCCTTCCGCAAGGCGCCGGGCGCCGAGGCCTTCCAGCTCGTGCCCGACCTGGCCGAGGCGATCCCCAAGCCGCAGGACGGCGGCAAGACCTACGTCTTCAAGCTGCGCCCGGGCGTGCGCTTTTCCGACGGGCGCGAGGTCACGGTGGCCGATGCCGCGGCCTCGTTCCGGCGCATCTTCAAGGTGCTTGGGCCCACGGCCGGCAGCTTCTACAACGGCATCGTCGGCGCCGACCTGTGCCTGAAGAAGCCCGCCACCTGCACCCTGGCCGGCGGCGTGGTGGCGGATGCGCGGGCCGGCACGCTCACGATCCACCTCGTGCAGCCCGACCCCGAGTTCTTCTTCAAGCTCTCGGTGCCGCATGCGGTGATCCTGCCCGCCGATGCGCCGCCGCACGACGTGGG
Source organism: Burkholderiales bacterium (assembly GCA_028871575.1). Classification (GTDB taxonomy): domain Bacteria; phylum Pseudomonadota; class Gammaproteobacteria; order Burkholderiales; family Burkholderiaceae_C; genus Rubrivivax. The sequence continues at coordinate 8,513 of JAGWMW010000006.1, forward strand.
CGTGACGCCCATCCCCGGCACCGGCCCGTACAAGATCGCCGCCTACGACCCGAAGAAGCAGCTCGAGCTGGTGCGCAACCCGTACTTCAAGGTCTGGAGCGAGGACGCCCAGCCCGACGGCTACCCCGACGTCATCGACTACGACTTCGGCCTCACCGACGAGGATCAGGTCACCGCCATCGCCAACGGCCAGGCCGACTTCATGTTCAACCCGCTGCCGGCCGACCGCCTGGGCGAGGTCGGCGGCCGCTATGCGAGCCAGGTGCACATCTCGCCGCTGACGGCGATGTACTACCTGCCGATGAACACGCGGCTGGCGCCCTTCGACAACCTGAAGGCGCGCCAGGCCGTCAGCTACGCGATCGACCGCAACGCGCTGGTCAAGCTGTACGGCGGCCCGAACACCGCGACCCCCACCTGCCAGGTGCTGCCGCCGCGCTTTCCCGGCTACCAGCCCTACTGCCCCTACACGCTGAACCCGGGCACCCGGTGGTCGGCGCCCGACATGGCGCGCGCGCGCGAGCTGGTCAAGGAATCCGGCACCGCCGGCACCAAGGTCACGCTGATCGCGCAGGACATCGCGGCCGACAAGCAGCTGGCCACCTACCTGCAGAGCGTGCTCAACGACCTGGGCTGGCCGACGACGCTGAAGCTGCTGTCCAACGCGGTGCAGTTCACCTACATCCAGAACACGCGCAACAAGGTGCAGATCAGCCTGAGCACCTGGTACCAGGACTACCCGGCGGCGGCCGACTTCCTCGAGGTGCTGTTTTCCTGCGCCAGCTTCCACCCGGGCAGCGACGCCTCGATCAACATCTCGGGCCTGTGCGACCCGGGCCTGGAGGCCGACTTCGCGCGCGCCCGCGCCACTGGCGTGACCGACCCCGCCGCCGCTGCCGCGCAGTGGGCCGCGATCGACCGCAAGGTGGTCGACCTGGCGCCGGCGGCCTTCCTGTTCAACCTCAAGCAGATCGACTTCGTCTCCAGGCGCCTGGGCCACTACGTGTTCAGCGGCGAGTTCAACTTCCTGTTCCAGCTCGCGTGGGTGAAGTAGGCCTGCAGGGCGGCCCCCGGGAGCGCCCGCCCGGCCTGTGGCGCCGCGCGCTGGCCCGGCTGCTGGCCCAGCCCGGCGCCGTGGCGGCCCTGGGGGTGCTGCTGGCGGTGGTGGGGCTGTGCCTGGCCGCGCCGCTGTACGCCAGCCGCGTGGCGCATACCGACCCCTTCCGCTCCAACGTCAGCGGCGAGATCACGGTCGACGGGCAGCAGGTCGCGGTGCTGCAGGCTGCCACCGACGGCCTGGGCCTGGGCCAGACGCCGATCGGCCCGACCTGGCGGCCCGACGCCTACCTGCTGGGCGCCGACAACCAGGGCCGCGACGTCGCCGCACGGCTGCTCTACGGCGGCCGGGCCTCGCTCTTCATCGCCGCGGTGGCCACGCTGATCTGCATCGGCGCCGGCGCAGTGCTGGGCATCGTCGCGGGCTATTTCGGCGGCTGGGTCGACATGCTGCTGTCGCGCGGGCTGGACGTGCTCTGGGCCTTTCCGGTCTACCTGCTGGCGATCTCGCTGTCGATCGTCACGATCGGCCACGGCCTGGTCATCGGGCCGTTCACGCTGGCCTCGGACAACCTGCTGCTGCCGGCGCTGATCATCGGCGCGGTCTACGTGCCCTACATCGCGCGGCCGGTGCGGGCCCAGGTGCTGGCGCTGCGCAGGAGCGAGTTCGTGCTGGCGGCCATCGGCTGCGGCGTGCCGACGCCGCGCATCCTGCGGGTGGACATCCTGCCCAACGTGTCGACGACGCTGATCGTGTTCGTGCCGCTGATGATGGCGCTGAACATGCTCACCGAGTCGGCGCTGTCGTTCCTCTCGATCGGGGTGCAGCCGCCGAACGCGAGCTGGGGCACGATCATCCAGGACGGCCTGGCCCTGCTCTACACGCGGCCGGCGGTGGCCCTGGCGCCGGGCGCGGCGATCGTGGTCACGGTGCTGGCGCTGAACCTGCTGGGCGACGCGCTGCGCGACGCGCTGGACCCGCGCACCCTGCTGCGCGCGGCCCCTGCGGCCGACCCCGGTGCGGCCGCTTCGGCCGCTGCGGCAGCGACGGCAGCGGCCGCCGACCCGGCACCCCCCTGATGCTGGCCGCCCTGCTGCGCCGCCTGGGCCAGATGCTGTTCGTGATGGGCGGCATCAGCGTGCTCACCTTCGCGATCTTCTTCGCCACGCCTGGGGCCGACCCGGCGGCGCGCATCGCCGGGCGCAATGCCAGCCCCGAGACCCTGGCCGCGGTGCGGCACGACTTCGGCCTGGACCGGCCGCTGCCGGTGCAGTACGCGCTGCTGATGAAGCGGCTGTTCATCACGCGCGACCTCACCTCGTTCACCAACCGGGGCGAGCGCGTGCTGCCCGAGATCGTGGCCGCCACGCCGGTGACGCTGTCGCTGGTGGGCGGCGCCGCGCTGCTGTGGGTGCTGGGCGGCCTGGCGATGGGCCTGGTCGCCGCCGCCGCCCGCGGCCGCCTGCTCGACCGCGGCCTGATGGCGCTGGGGCTGGTGGGCGTGTCGATGCCGGTGTACTGGCTGGGCGCGGTGGTCAACCTGGTCACGCAGAGCCGCTTCCACGACACCTGGCTGTTTTCCTGGGTGCCGCCGCTGGGCTACACGGCCTTCGCCGACAGCCCGCTCGGCTGGTTCAAGAGCCTGGTGTTCCCGTGCACGACGCTGGCCATCCTTTACATCGGCCTGTACGGCCGGGTGCTGCGCAGCGCCGTCATCGAGGCCCTGCAGCAGGACTACATCCGCACCGCGCGCGCCAAGGGCCTGTCGGGCCGGCAGGTGCTGCTGCGCCATGCGCTGCGCACCTCGCTGGCCGGCGTGGTCACGATGTTCGGCCTGGACTTCGGCGCCCTGGTGGGCGGCGGCGCGCTGCTCACCGAGGTGGTGTTCAGCCTGCCCGGCATCGGCAAGCTCACCTTCGACTCGCTGCAGGCGCTGGACCTGCCGGTGATCATGGCCACGGTGATGTACGCATCGTTCTTCGTCGTGGCGGCCAATGCGGTCGTCGACATGCTGTATGCCTTCGTCGACCCCAGGGTGCGCGATGCCTGAACGAGGCCTGCCCCCGAGCCCAGTTCGTTCGCGGCCCCCCGAGGGGGCGCCGAGCGCCGGGGACGGCCCGGCGCGCGCCGAGCCCCCGCTGCTCGAGGTGCGCGGTCTGCGCGTGAGCTTCCGCACCGAAGGTGGCTTGGTGCGCGCCGTCGACGGCATCGACTTCGAGCTCGCGCGCGGCGAGGTGCTGGGCCTCGTGGGCGAATCGGGCTCGGGCAAGTCGGTGTCGCTGATGGCGATGCTGGGCCTGCTCGACGCCGGCCACGCGGTGGTCGAAGGCTCGGTGCGCCTGCGCGGCCGCGAGCTGATCGGGCTGCCGGCGTCCGAGCTGCGCCGCGTGCGCGGGCGCGAGATCGCGATGATCTTCCAGGACCCGATGACCGCGCTCACGCCGGTGCTGAGCATCGGCAGCCAGATCGTCGAGCAGCTGCGCGTGCACACCGCGCTCGGCCGCGCGGCGGCGAAGGCGCGCGCGATCGAGCTGCTGGCCGCCGTCGGCCTGCCGCAGCCGGCCGCGGTGTACGGGCGCTACCCGCACCAGCTCTCGGGAGGCATGCGCCAGCGCGCAGTGATCGCGATGGCGCTGTCCTGCGACCCTTCGGTGCTGATCGCCGACGAGCCCACGACGGCGCTGGACGTGACGGTGCAGGCCCAGATCCTGGCCCTCATCGACCGGCTGCGGCGCGACTTCGGCTCGGCCGTGGTGCTGATCACGCACGACATGGGCGTGGTCGCCGAGCTGGCCGACCGCGTGATGGTGATGTACGCCGGCCGCGTGGTCGAGCGCGGCCGCGCGGCCGATCTGTTCGACGAGGCCTGGCACCCCTACACCTGGGGCCTGCTGGGCTCGATCCCGCCGCTGGCCGGGCCGCGGCCGCGCCGGCTGCCGTCGATCGGCGGCCTGCCGCCGGCGCTGTCGGCGCTGCCCCCGGGCTGCGCCTTCGCGCCCCGCTGCGCCGTCGCCGACCCCCGCTGCGGCACGCGGCCGGTGCTGGCCGGCGAGGGCCTGCACCAGGCCGCCTGCGTCATCACCGCCCCCGAGCGCGCGGCCGCGCGCCAGCGCTGCGCCTGGCCGTCCGACGACTGATGGACGCGCCTGCTGCCCCAGCCGCCGCGGCGGCCCCGCTGCTCGAGGTGATCGAGCTCGGCAAGCGCTTCAAGGTCGGCAGCGCCTGGTCGCGCGGCGGCCGGCGCGAGCTGCAGGCGGTGGACGCGGTCTCGCTGCAGGTGCGGCCGGGCGAGACCCTGGGCCTGGTCGGCGAATCGGGCTGCGGCAAGAGCACGCTGGCGCGCTGCATCGTGCGCCTGCAGGACTGCAGCAGCGGCACGCTGCGCTTCGAGGGCCGCGACATCACGCACCTGGGCGCGCGCGCGATGCGCCCGATCCGGCCGCGGCTGCAGATGGTGTTCCAGGACCCGTACACCTCGCTCAACCCGCGCCGCCGCGTGGGCGACCTGATCGCCGAGCCGCTGCGCGTGCACGGCCGGCGCAGCCGGGCCGAGGTGGCCGAGCGCGTGCGCGAGCTGGCCGCGCTGGTGGGGCTGCGGCCCGAGCAGCTGGCCCGCTATCCGCACGAGTTCTCGGGCGGGCAGCGCCAGCGCATCGGCATCGCGCGCGCGCTGGCGCTGGAGCCGCGGCTGGTCGTGGCCGACGAGCCCGTGTCGGCGCTGGACGTGTCGATCCAGGCCCAGATCGTGAACCTGCTGGCCGACCTGCAGGAGCGGCTGGGCCTGACCTACCTGTTCATCGCCCACGACCTGAGCGTGGTGCGCCAGGTCTCCACGCGCACGGCGGTGATGTACCTGGGCTCGATCGTCGAGATCGGGCCCACCGAGCGGCTGTACGCGCAGCCGGCGCATCCCTACACCGCGGCCCTGATCTCGGCCGTGCCGGTGCCCAGCGTGCAGGCCTCGGCGCGGCGCACGAAGATCGTGCTGGCCGGCGATCCGCCGAGCCCGCTGGACCCGCCGCCGGGCTGCCGCTTCCACCCGCGCTGCGCGGCGGCCACCGAGGTCTGCCGCCGCGTGCGGCCGGCGCTGCAGGCGCTGCCCGACGGGCGCGCGGTGGCCTGCCACCATCCGCTGGCCTGAGCACTGCGCTGGCGCCGCCTCAGCCGCGTCCGCCGACGTCGAGCAGGAACTCGATCAGCCCGCGCATGTAGGTTTCCTGGTCGTCGACCATCGCCATGTGGCTGCCCCGCGGGCACAGCAGGTGCCGGCCCTGCGGCAGCGCGCGCGCCATCGCTGCCATGTGCGCCGGGTCCATCGTGTCGTGCGTCGCGCCGATGGTGAGCGTGGGCACGCGGATGCGGTGCAGGTCGGCGTCGCGGTCCCAGTGCTGCAGCTTGCCGCTGGCGCCGAGCTCGCTCGGGCCCTGCATCGGCACGTAGACCTTGGGGTTGAGGTGGGCGAAGGCGCGGTTCACCGGGTCGGGCCACTGCGCCTGCGGCAGGCGCAGCACGTGGTGCTCGTAGTGGTGCGGCACCAGCAGCGCCATGTAGCGCGGGTTGTCGGTGTCCTGCGCCGCTTCGAGGGCCTGGATCTCGGCCAGCGCGGCCGGGTCCATCGCCGGCATCAGCACCGTCTGCGCGTAGCGGTTGTAGGCCGGGATGCTGGCCACCATGTTGCTGATGACCAGGCCCTTCAGCGCCTGCGGGTGCGCCAGCGCGTACTCGATGGCCAGGATGCCGCCCCAGGAATGGCCGAGCAGGAAGAAGTTGTCCGGGCCCAGGCCCAGCGCCTGACGCACCTGATCGACCTCGTCGACGAAGCGCGGCAGGTCCCACAGCGCGGGGATGTCGGGCTGGTCGCTGCGGTGCGAGCCGAGCTGGTCGTAGTAGTAGTACTCGATGCCGGCTTCGGGCAGCCAGAGGTCGAAGGGCTCGAAGTACTCGTGCGTGGCGCCCGGCCCGCCGTGCAGCAGCAGCAGCTTGATGCGCGGGTGGTTGCCGACGCGCTTGGTCCAGACCTTGAAGTCGCCGTGCGGCGTGCGGATCGGGATCAGGCGTGCGCCGCCGCCGAGCAGGTCGCCGCGGCCCTGGCGGTCCCAGTAGTTGAACGAAGGCATCGGGGTACGGCTCGGAGTGGAAGGGGTCAATCGTTGGACACGACGCCGTCACGCAGCGCGAGCACGCCGGCTGCGGCCAGCTCGCTCACGATGCGTGCGCCGTAGGCGTGCATCGAGCCGGCAGGCCGGCCGGCGCGCCGCCAGGTCTCGCGGTACAGCGGGCCGGCGTCGAACCAGGCCAGCAGCTCGGGCAGCGGTTGCTGCCGCACCTCGAGCAGGTGGTACTTGATGAGCGCCTTCATCGCGTGGTGGGCATGGCGATTCGGGTCGGCACGAAAGCCCGCCAGCCGCTGGCGCGCCACGGCCAGCGCCGCGGGCACGTTGCTGAACGGCCGGCCATGGCCGGGGATGGCCCAGCGCGCCTGCAGCGACTCGATCAGGTCGAGCACGCGCGCCACGTCGTCGTAGCCCGGCTCGCCCTCGAGCTCGGGGAAGACGACGCCGAAGCCGCGCTCCCACAGGGCATCGGCGGTGATGACGACGCGGTGCTCGGCATCGAACAGGATCAGTGAATGCGGGTCGTGCCCGGGCGCGGCGAGCGCCCGCCACTGCCGGTCGCCCACGGCCAGCACGTCGCCGGGCGCGAGCCGGTCGTCGGGCACGAAGCGCTCGCAGCGCTGGCCGGTGGCGGCGTAGCTCAGGGCGTCCTCGTCCCAGTCCTGCACCGCCTGCCACTGGCCTGGCGGAATCGTCAGCCGGCAGCCGAAGGCCCGCTGCAGCGCCACGTTGCCGCCGCAATGGTCCGAGTGCAGGTGGGTGTTGACGACCCGGCGCAGCGGCTCGCCCTGCAGCGCCTGGCGCACGAGGGCCACGGTCTGCTCGGCGTGCAGCACGTGGCTGCTGTCGACGAGCACGGCGCCGCGACCGCCGCCGTGCAGCAGCACGTTGTTGGACGACAGCCAGCCGCGCTCGAGGAGGGTCAGGCCCTGCAGGGCCGGGTCGACGTCCGTCATCGCCACCCGCGTTGCGTCATGGGGTCGCCTCCGTGGGGCGCGCCGCGGCTGGAGGCCCTTCGGGCGGCCGGCGGGCCAGCAGCGCCGGCACCAGCGCCTCGTAGCCGGCGGCCAGCGCCAGCAGGGCTGCGTCGCCGCGCGGCCTGCCGATCAGCTGCAGGCCCATCGGCAGGCGGTTGTCGGCATCGAAGCCCGCCGGCACGCTGATCGCCGGCAGGCCGGCGAAGGTGGCGTAGATCGTGGCCTCCATCCAGCGGTGGTAGGTGTCCATCGTGCGGCTGCCGATGCGGCGCGGCCAGGTCTGTTCGATCTCGAATGGCCACACCTGCGCCGTCGGCAGGGCCAGGGCGTCGTAGCGCGCCATCAGGCCGGCCATGTGGGCGGCGTAGGCGCTGCGCACGCCGGCCGCCTGCATGAATTGGGCGAAGCCCAGGCCCGCGCCCTGGTCGTGCTCCCACAGGGCCTCGGGCTTGATCCGCGCCCGTGCGCCGGGCTGCGCCAGCAGCGGCGCCAGGGTTTGCGCGACCAGGCCGCGGCGCCAGACCAGCCAGGCCTCCCACAGCGCCTCGGCGCTGAAGCCCAGGGCGGCCGGCTCGACCACGGCCCCGGCCTCGGCCATGCGCTGCAGCGCCTGCGTGCAGACGTCGGCGATGCCGGGCTCCAGCGCGAGATGCCCGCCCAGGTCGCCGAGCCAGCCGATGCGCAGGCCGCGCACGCTGGCACCCGGCGGCGGCACGAAGCTGCCGGCCTCGGTGGCCAGCGACAGCGGCGCCCGTGCGTCGTAGCCGGCCTGGACGTCGAGCAGCCGCGCCAGGTCGCGCACCGTGCGCGCCATCGGCCCGTCGGTGCTGAGCTGCGAGACCCAGGTCTCGGGCTTGGGCCAGCCCGGCACGCGGCCGGCGCTCGGGCGCAGGCCGAAGACATGGTTCCAGCCCGCGGGGTTGCGCAGCGAGCCCATGAAATCCGAGCCGTCGGCGACGGGCAGCAGGCGCAGCGCCAGCGCCACCGCCGCGCCGCCGCTGCTGCCGCCGGCACTGCGCGTGGCATCCCAGGCGTTGGGCGTGGCGCCGAACAGCGGGTTGAAGGTGTGCGAGCCCAGGCCGAACTCGGGCATGTTGGTCTTGCCGATGACGATGCAGCCGGCCGCCTTCATGCGGGCCACGTAAAGGCTGTCCTCGGCGGGCATCGCCCGGGCCAGCAGTGGGCTGCCGAGGGTGCTCGGGAAGCCCAGCGCATGGCCGGTGTCCTTGATCGCCTGCGGCAGCCCGTGCAGCCAGCCGCGCGAGGCCCCGCGCGCCAGCTCGGCGTCGCGCTCGTCGGCTTGGCGCCGCAGCGCGGACTCGTCGGCGAGGTTGACCAGCGCGCGCGCCCGCGGGTTCAGGCGCGCGATGCGCGAGAGCGTGGCCGCCATCAGCTCGCGGCACGAGACGCGCCGCGCGTGCAGGGCCTGCGAGAGGGTCAGGGCGTCCAGGGCCAGGAGATCGTCGGACATGCGATGCGCGTGGGCGGGCGAAGGCTGCGTTGCCTTCGCATTGTCCGCGCTGGCCGCCCTGGCCGCGCGCCTTCGGGGCGCCAGGCTCGGCCGCGCGCGGGCCGTGCGGGCCGTGCAGCGCGCCATACGCCCGGCGGGGGAACGCGAGCCCCCGATCTACGGGGTAGCTAGGGGTTCTCTCGTACATCGATGCACGTATATTCCATCGGCCGTGCCCCCGGCAGCATGTCGTCGGCGCGGCCAGGCTCGAGGTCTTTGTCCCGAGCCGAATTCACCGATCGGCGCAGACCTCCTTCCTCCTGGATGAACGATCTCGAAGACCTGCCGGCCCAAGTCGCTGCCTGGCTGCAGCCGCTGCCGGATGCCGATGCCCCCTGCGGGCCCGATCTCGAGTACGACAACGAATTCCTCGCGCTGACGCAGGCGGCGGCCGGCAAGCCCGAATCGCAGTTCGGCCCGGCACAGCCGCCCGACTGGCGCACCGCGGCCGAGACGGCCGAGAGCCTGTTCGGCCGCACGCGCGACCTGCGGGTGGCGATCGTCTGGCTGCGGGCCCAGGTCAGCCTGCTGGGCTACGCCGCGTTTCCTGCCGGGCTCGAATTGCTCACCGGCCTGATCGAGCAGCACTGGGACCGGCTGCATCCGCTGCCCGACCCCGACGACGGCGACCCGTATGCGCGGGTCAACGCGCTGTCGGTGCTGGTCGATGCCCAGGGCCTGGTGGCCAACCTTCGAGAAGCGCGCATCAGCGACGACCGGGCGCTGGCCGGTCTCACTTTGCGGCCTTTCGAGGTCGCCCTGGGCCTGGCGCCGCTGCGCAGCGACGAGACCGAGACTGGGCGCGACTCGCTGGCCCGGATGCTGGCGGCCGCGGTCGAGTCCAGCCCCGCGCTGCGTGGCATCTGCACCGATGCCGCGGCGCGCGTGCAGCGGCTGATCTCGCTGGTGGGCGAGAAGCTCGGCGCCAGCGTGGCGCCCGACCTGCGGCTGCTCGCCAAGTGGACGGCCGGCGTGGCCGGCCTGCTGCCGCCCGAGCCCGGCACCGAGGCTGCTGCGGGCGGCGAGCCTGGCGCGGGCGCGGGCGCGGGCTCCGCAGGCCGGCCGGGACTGAGCGGTGGTGTGAGCTCGCGGGATGAAGCCATCCGCGCCATCGACATGGTCTGCGAGTACCTCGAGCGGGCCGAGCCCACGAACCCGGCGCCGCTGTTCCTGCGCCGCGCCCGCGCGCTCATCGGCCACAACTTCCTGCAGCTGATGAAGGCGCTGGCGCCCGACGCCCTGGCCGACGTGGCGCGAGCCGTCGGCATCGACCCCGACTCGGTCGAGGAACCCGGCGGCTCTTGACGAAACCGAGCGCATCGCCGACAACCCGCCTTTCCCCTCGCATGCCCCTAAACCCCGACAGGAGCCAGCCATGAGCAGCAGCCAGAAGTTCATCGCGCGCAACCGCGCGCCGCGCGTGCAGATCGAGTACGACGTCGAGGTCTACGGCGCCGAGAAGAAGGTGCAGCTGCCCTTCGTGATGGGCGTGCTGGCCGACCTGTCGGGCAAGCCCGCCGATCCGCTGGCGCCGGTGGCCGACCGCAAGTTCCTCGAGGTCGACGTCGACAACTTCGACGCCCGCATGAAGGCGATGAAGCCGCGCGTGGCGTTCGCGGTGCCCAATGCGCTCACCGGCGAGGGCAACCTCAGCGTCGACATCACGTTCGAGAACATGGACGACTTCTCGCCTGCCGCCGTGGCGCGCAAGGTCGACTCGCTGAACAAGCTGCTCGAGGCGCGCCAGCAGCTGCAGAACCTGGTCACCTACATGGACGGCAAGGGCGGGGCCGAAGACCTGATCGGCAAGCTGATGGCCGACCCGGCCCTGCTCGGCTCGCTGGCCTCGGCGGCCAAGCCCAAGGACGCCTGAGCGCCGGCGCGAGCCCCTTCGAGAACCTCACCGCATAAGGAAAGCCCATGGCCGAGACCCAAGCCGCCACCGCCCTGGCCGGCGTCACGATGGAAGGCAGCGATCTGGCATCGCTGCTGCAGAAAGAGTTCAAGCCCAAGTCCGACGACGCCAAGAACGCCGTCGAGCAGGCCGTGCAGACCCTGGCCCAGCAGGCCCTGGCGCAGACCCAGCTCATCGGCAGCGATGTCGTGGCCTCGATCGAGGCCATGATCGCCGCGATCGACAAGAAGCTGTCGGACCAGATCAACCTGATCCTGCACCACGAGGACTTCCAGAAGCTCGAGGGCGCCTGGCGCGGCCTGCACTACATGGTCAACAACACCGAGACCGACGAGCAGCTGAAGATCCGCGTGATGAACGTCTCCAAGGCCGAGCTGGGCAAGACGCTCAAGCGCTACAAGGGCACGGCCTGGGACCAGAGCCCGATCTTCAAGAAGGTCTACTCCGAAGAGTTCAGCCAGTTCGGCGGCGAGCCCTTCGGTGCCCTCGTGGGCGACTACCACTTCGACCAGAGCGCGCCCGATGTCGAGCTGCTGGCCGAGATGGCCAAGATCGCGGCCGCCGCGCACTGCCCCTTCCTCACCGGCGCCTCGCCCACGCTGATGCAGATGGATTCCTGGCAGGAGCTGGCCAACCCGCGCGACCTGACCAAGATCTTCACCACGCCCGAGTACGCCGCCTGGCGCTCGCTGCGCGAGTCCGAAGACTCGAAGTACATCGGCCTGGCGATGCCGCGCTTCCTGGCGCGGCTGCCCTACGGCGCCAAGACCAACCCGGTGGAAGCCTTCAACTTCGAGGAGGACACCGGCTCGGCCGACCACGGCAAGTACACCTGGGCGAACGCGGCCTACGCGATGGCGACCAACGTCAACCGCTCGTTCAAGGAATACGGCTGGTGCTCGCGCATCCGCGGCATCGAGTCGGGCGGCGCGGTGGCCAACCTGCCCACGCACACCTTCCCCACCGACGACGGCGGCGTCGACATGAAGTGCCCGACCGAGATCGCGATCGAGGACCGGCGCGAGGCCGAGCTGGCCAAGAACGGCTTCATGCCCCTGGTGCACCGCAAGAACAGCGACTTCGCGGCCTTCATCGGCGCGCAATCGCTGCACAAGCCGGCCGAGTACGACGACCCCGATGCCACCGCCAATGCCAATCTGGCGGCGCGGCTGCCCTACCTCTTCGCCACCTGCCGCTTCGCGCACTTCCTGAAGTGCATCGTGCGCGACAAGATCGGCTCGTTCAAGGAGCGCGACGAGGTCGAGCGCTGGCTGGGCAACTGGATCTCGCAGTACGTCGACGGCGACCCCATCAATTCGTCGGAGGGCACGAAGGCGCGCAAGCCGCTGGCGGCGGCCGAGGTCGTGGTCGAGGAGGACCCGGCCAATCCCGGCTACTACAGCTCGAAGTTCTTCCTGCGGCCGCACTACCAGCTCGAGGGCCTGACCGTGTCGCTGCGCCTGGTCTCCAAGCTGCCGTCGGCCAAGGGCGCCTGAGGCCGCCGCGCCCCAGGCCCCACCAGTCATCCTCTCCAGTCGGCTGCACGGCTGGAGCGCTCGAGGGAACGGGCGCGTTCTGCAGTATCCAGGGCCTGATTCGGGCCCGCACATCAGGAGTCAGCTATGGCCGTGGACATGTTCATCAACATGGGCGACAAGATCAAGGGCGAGACCCAGGACGCCGCCCAGAAGAAGACCAACGACGTCGACGTGCTCGCCTGGAGTTGGGGCATGTCGCAGTCAGGCACCACCCACATGGGCAAGGGCGGCGGCGCCGGCGTCGTCAACGTGCAGGACCTGTCGATCACGAAGTACGTCGACACCGCCAGCTCGGCCATCATGGTGGCGCTGGCCAAGGGTTCGCACACGCCCAAGATGAAGCTGCTGGTGCGCAAGGCCGGCGAAGGCCAGCAGCAGTACATCACGATCGAGATGGACGAAGTCATGATCACCTCGGTCAGCACCGGCGGCTCGGGCGGCGAGGACCGCCTGACCGAGAACGTCACGCTCAACTTCGCCAAGGTGAAGTTCGACTACTACGTGCAGGACGAGAAGGGCGCCACCAAGTCGGCCGGCACCTTCCACTGGGACATCGCCGGCAAGGCGCCCATCTGAGCCGCCGGCGGGGCGTCGCCGGCTCCGGCCCCGGCGCGTCCTTGCGGCGCCTGCCGGCCGCCCCCCGCGCGGGGCGCCGCGGCTGGCCGGCGCTCCCTTCATCCATCGGCGCGCGAGCGCCCGGGGCAGGTTCAAGATGGCAGATTCCACGGCGGCCCGCCAGGCCCTGAAAGACGGCGACGTCCCGCGTGCGCTGAAGCTGCTGACCGAGCAGGTGCGGGCGCAGCCGCAGGAGGCGCGACTGCGCGTCTTCATGTTCCAGCTGCTGTGCGTGCTGGGCCAGTGGGACCGGGCGCTGAACCAGCTCAATGTCTCGCTCGAGCTCGACCCCGCCACGCTGCCGATGGTGCAGACCTATCGCGAGGCCATCGCCTGCGAGGCCCTGCGCCTGCAGGTGTTCGCCGGGCAGAAGGTGCCGATGCTGTTCGGCGAGCCCGAGGCCTGGGTCGCGCTGTTGATCGAAGCCCTGCTGCGCGAGGGCCGCGGCGATGTCGAAGCGGCGCGCCGCCTGCGCGAGCAGGGGCTCGAGCAGGCGCCGGCCAGCGCCGGCCGGGTCGACGGCAAGCCCTTCGCCTGGATCGCCGACGCCGACTCGCGCCTGGGCCCGGTGCTCGAGGCCGTCATCAACGGCCGCTACTACTGGCTGCCCTGGAGCCGGCTGTCGCAGGTCGACATCGACCCGCCGCAGGACCTGCGCGACGCGGTCTGGATGCCGGCCCATTTCCAGTTCAGCAACGGCGGCGAGGTCGTCGGCCTGATCCCGACCCGCTACCCCGACACCGCGCTGGCCGCCGGCGATGCGCTGGCCCTGGCCCGGCGCACCGACTGGCGCGAGCGCTCGCCCGGCCACTACACGGGCCTGGGCCAGCGGCTGCTGAGCACCGACGTCGACGACCACGCCCTGATGGACATCCGTTCGGTCGTGCTCGACGCGACCGCCGCCTGACCGCAGCCCGGGGCCGCCTGTCGCCATGGCCACCTTGCGCCCGCAGGACCGCCTGCAGCCGGCCCTGCTGGACCGGCTGACCGACGAGGACCCGGGCTCGACGGTCGAGCCGGTCGAGGCACGTGCGATCCACCGCCACCGGCTGCGCGAGATGGTCCTGCGCGACCTGAGCTGGCTCTTCAACAGCAGCGCCCCCGGCACCGCCTTCGACTGGGCCGGTCTGCGGCATGCGCGCCAGTCGGTGCTGAACTACGGCATCGAGCCGCTGTCGGGCACCTCGGCCTCCAACGTCGAGGCGCGGCTGCTGCAGCAGCGCGTCAAGCAGGTGATCCTCGACTTCGAGCCGCGCATCCTGGCGTCTTCGCTGTCGGTGGAGGTGATCGTCTCGGCCGACCAGCTCGACCACCACAACCAGATCGGCTTTCGCATCGCCGGCCAGCTCTGGGCCCAGCCGGTGCCGCTGGAGCTGCTGCTGCACACCGACATCGACCTCGAGACCGGCCGCGTCTCGATCCAGGAACTCGCTCGCTGAGGCCGCATGGACCCGCGACTGCTGCGCTACTACAACGAAGAGCTGCGCCACCTGCGCGAGATGGGCGCCGAGTTCGCGCAGCAGTTCCCCAAGATCGCCTCGCGCCTGAGCCTGGAGGGCCTCGAGGTCACCGACCCCTACGTCGAGCGCCTGCTCGAGGGCTTCGCCTTCCTGGCCGGGCGCATCCAGCTCAAGATCGATGCCGAGTTCCCGCGCTTCACGCACCGGCTGCTGGGCATGCTGTACCCGCAGTTCCTGGCACCCACCCCGTCGATGCTGATCGCCCGCGTCGAGCCCGAGCTCGGCGAGGCGGCGCTGGCCGAGGGCGTGACGCTGCCGCGCGGCAGCGTGATGCACGGCCAGGCCGGCAAGGCCGGCGCCACGGCCTGCGAGTTCCGCACCGCCCAGGCGCTGACGATGTGGCCGCTGGAGCTGACCGAGGCCGAATACTTCACGCATGCGGCCGAGCTGCCGATGGCCGCGCTGCCGCAATGGCGCCAGTACCGCGGCGGCCTGCGCCTGCGGCTGCGCACGACGGCGGGGCTGGATTTCTCGCAGCTCGCGCTCGAAGACCTGCGCCTGCACTGCACCGGCCTGGACGACGTGGCCTGGCGGCTGCACGAGCGGCTGTGCGGACATGCCCTGGGCGTGCTGGTGCTGCCGCCGCGTCGGTCGGCCGGCTGGCACGAGGCGCTGGACGGCGACTGCATCGAGCCGGTCGGCTTCGGCGACGACGAGGCGCTGCTGCCGCCGGCCCTGCACGGCTTCGAGGGCTACCGACTGCTGCAGGAATACTTCGCCCTGCCGCAGCGCTTCCTGTTCCTCGACCTGCGCGGCATCGGCCCGGTGTTGCGCCGCCGCGGCGGCCAGGAGGTCGACATCGTCGTCCTCTTCGACCGCCCCGACGACGCCCTGCTGCAGACCGTCAGCGCCGACAACCTGGCCCTGCACTGCGTGCCGGCCATCAACCTGCTCGAGCGCCGCTGCGACCGCATCCACGTCGGCGGCGACAGCAGCGATTTCCACGTCGTGCCCGACCGCACGCGGCCGATGGATTTCGAGGTGCACACGCTGCTCGAGGTGCAGGGCTGGGGCGAGGGGGTGCACAGCGAGTGGCGCTTCCTGCCGTTCTACAACGCCTTCCACACCGAGGACCGCGCCCACGCCGCCTACTACTCGGTGCAGCGCGAGCCGCGCCTGCTGTCGCAGCCACAGCAGCGCGACGGGCCCCGCACCGCCTACATCGGCAGCGAGGTCTACATCTCGCTGGTGGACGCCGCCGAGGCGCCGTTCTCGCCCCGGTTGCGCCAGGTGGGCGTGCGGGCGCTGTGCACCAACCGCGACCTGCCGCTGCTGATGCCCATCGGCCAGGCCAGGGGCGACCTGACGCTGGCGCAGACGGCGCCGGTGCGGCGCATCGCCGTCGTCAAGGGCCCGTCGCGGCCGGGCTCGCCGCTGCGCGAGGCCAACCTGGCGTGGAAGCTGATCAACCAGCTCTCGCTGAACCACCTCTCGCTCACCGACAGCGACGCCGAGCAGGGCGCGGCCGCCCTGCGCGAGATCGTGCGCCTGTACGCGCCGGCGGGCGACGCCGCCGCGCAGCGCCAGGTCGACGGTCTGCGCTCGGTGCAGCTGCAGCCGGTGGTGCGGCGGCTGCCGATGCCCGGGCCGATCGCCTTCGGCCGCGGCGTGGAGGTGCGCCTCGAGGTCGACGACCTGTCCTTCGAGGGTGCCAGCGCCTTCCTGATGGGCTGCGTGCTCGAGCGCTTCGTGGCCCGCCACGTCTCGATCAACGGCTTCACGCAGATGCGCGTGCACTCGCCCGCGCGCGGCGACATCCTGGTGGGGAGGCCGCGGTGCGGCGTGCGCCCGATCCTTTGAGCGGCGCCGGCCCGGCCCCGGTCCGCATCCCCGACCCGCTGCCGGCGATCGCGGCCGAGCCCCACCGCTACGACTTCTTCCACGCGCTGCGGCTGGTCGAGGCCCACCATGCCGAGCAGCCGCGCCTGGGCACCGCGCGGCGGCCGCAGGACGAGCCGGTGCGCCTGGGCCAGTCCGACGGGCTCGAGTTCGCGCCCGCGGCGCTCTCGCGCGCCAGCCCGTCCGACCGCAGCGGCCGGCCGCGCATCGAGGTGCGCTTCTTCGGCCTGTTCGGCCCCAACGGACCGCTGCCGCTGCACCTGACGGCCTACGCCCGCGAGCGCCGCCTGCACAAGGGCGACGAGACCTTCGGCCGCTTCGCCGACCTGTTCCACCACCGCCTGCTGCTGCTGTTCTACCGTGCCTGGGCCCAGGCCAGCCCCACCGTCAGCCTGGACCGGCCGCACGAAGACCGCTTTGCCGACTACGTGGGCTCGCTGCTGGGCGTGGGCGGGCGCGAGTGGCGCGGCCGCGATGCCGCGCCCGACCATGCCCGGCTGGCCTTCGCCGGCCTGCTCTCGCGCCAGGTGCGCAATGCCGACGGGCTGGCGCACCTGCTGTCGAGCTTCCTGGGCCTGCGCGCCCGCGTCGAGTCGTTCACCGGCCGCTGGATGCCGCTGCCCGAGGCCGAGCGCACGCGCATCGGCCGGCCCGGCGCCCGGCGGCGCGGCTCCACCGCGCAGCTGGGGGCCAGCGCGGTGCTGGGCGGCGCGGTGTTCGACCGCCAGCATCACTTCAGCATCCACATCGGCCCGCTCGGCCTGGCCGAGTTCGAGTCGCTGCTGCCGGTGGGCCCGGCCCTGCCGGCCCTCGAGGCCCTGGTGCGGCAGCACGTGGGCCTGGAGCTCGGCTGGGACCTGCGCCTGGAGCTCGACCGCGCCCAGGTGCCGCCCACCCGGCCCGGCCGCCAGGGACGGCTCGGCTGGACCACCTGGATCGGGCGACCGCCCGCCCGCCGGCCGGTGACGCTGACGCTGCGTCCCCATCACTCGCACCCGTAGAAGGAACCGCCATGGCTGAGATCAACCGCGTCACCCTGTTCGGCAAGCTCAACGCACCCACCTACAAGGCGGTCGAGGGCGCCACCGTCTTCTGCAAGCTGCGCGGCAACCCCTACGTCGAGTTCGAGCATTTCCTGGCCCAGCTGCTGCAGGCCGCCGACAGCGACTGGCACCGCGTCATCCAGCACGCGCAGCTCGACATGTCGGCGCTGGCGAAAGACCTGACCGCCGCGCTCGACCGGCTGCCGCGCGGTGCCACCAGCCTCAGCGGCATCGCCGAGAACATCGCCGACGCGATCGAGCGCGGCTGGGTCTACGGCACGCTGCTGTACGGTGACCACGCCGTGCGCAGCGGCTACCTGCTGGTGGGCATGCTGAAGACGCGCAACTTGCGCAACGCGCTGGTCGCGATCAGCCGCCAGTTCGAGAAGCTCAAGGCCGACGAGCTGTCGGACGCGCTGCCCAAGATCATCGCCGGGTCGCCCGAGGACGGGCAGGGCGCGAGCGACGG
The DNA here is from genome assembly GCA_028871575.1 of Burkholderiales bacterium. Classification (GTDB taxonomy): domain Bacteria; phylum Pseudomonadota; class Gammaproteobacteria; order Burkholderiales; family Burkholderiaceae_C; genus Rubrivivax. The sequence continues at coordinate 26,110 of JAGWMW010000006.1, forward strand.
TTCCTCGGGCGGATCATCGGCGGCCGGCGGGGCTGCACCCGGTGAAGCCAGCGGCGCCATCGCCCCGGCAGCGATGGGCAAGCAAGAGGCGCTGAAGAAGTTCACCGTCGACCTCACGAGCCAGGCGCGCAGCGGCAAGATGGACCCGATCGTCGGTCGCGACGACGAGATCCGCCAGGTCGTCGACATCCTGATGCGCCGGCGCCAGAACAACCCCATCCTGGTCGGCGAGGCCGGCGTCGGCAAGACGGCCGTGGTCGAAGGCTTTGCCCAGCGCATCGCCCGCGGCGACGTGCCGCCCAGCCTGAAGGAGGTCGAGCTGCGCGCGCTCGACGTCGGGCTGCTGCAGGCCGGTGCCAGCATGAAGGGCGAGTTCGAGCAGCGCCTGCGCAGCGTCATCGACGAGGTGCAGGCCAGCCCCAAGCCCATCATCCTGTTCATCGACGAGACGCACACGCTGGTGGGTGCCGGCGGCGCCGCCGGCACCGGCGACGCCGCCAACCTGCTCAAGCCCGCGCTGGCGCGGGGCACGCTGCGCACCATCGGCGCCACCACCTTCGCCGAGTACAAGAAGCACATCGAGAAGGATCCGGCGCTGACGCGCCGCTTCCAGACGGTGCAGGTCGACGAGCCCGACGAGGCGAAGGCCATCCTGATGATGCGCGGCGTGGCCAGCACGATGGAGAAGCACCACCAGGTGCAGATCCTGGACGAGGCGCTGGAAGCCGCGGTGAAGCTCAGCCACCGCTACATCCCGGCGCGCCAGCTGCCCGACAAGAGCGTGAGCCTGCTCGACACCGCCTGCGCCCGCGTCGCCGTGAGCCTGCACGCGACGCCGGCCGAGGTGGACGACAGCCGCAAGCGCATCGAGGCGCTGGAGACCGAGCTCGGCATCATCGGCCGCGAGCAGGCCATCGGCATCGACACCGCCAAGCGTCAGGCCGAGGCCGGTGCGCTGCTGGCGGCCGAGCGCACCCGGCTGGCCGGGCTGGACGCGCGCTGGGCGCAGGAGAAGACGCTGGTCGACGAGCTGCTGGCGCTGCGCGGGCAGCTGCGCGCCGGCGTGCAGCCGGTCGAGGGCACGGGCAGCCGGCTCGAAGCCGCCGCGGCCGAGACGGCGGCGGCCGCAGGCATGACGGCGGGCGACCTCGAGGCCGAGCGCGCCGCCCGCCTGGCCCGGCTGAAGGCGGTGCAGGCCGAGTTGGCGGCGCTGCAGGGCGAGACCCCGCTGATCCTGCCCACCGTCGACTACCAGGCCGTGGCCGCGGTGGTGGGCGACTGGACCGGCATCCCGGTGGGCCGGATGGCGCGCAACGAGATCGAGACCATCCTCAACGTGGCCGCGAGCCTGGCCCAGCGCGTGATCGGGCAGGACCACGCGATGGAGATGATCGCCAAGCGCATCCAGACCAGCCGCGCCGGCCTGGACAACCCGAGCAAGCCGATCGGCGTGTTCATGCTCGCCGGCACCAGCGGCGTCGGCAAGACCGAGACCGCGCTGGCCCTGGCCGAGGCCCTGTACGGCGGCGAGCAGAACCTCATCACCATCAACATGAGCGAGTACCAGGAGGCGCACACCGTCAGCACGCTCAAGGGCGCGCCGCCGGGCTACGTGGGCTACGGCGAAGGCGGCGTGCTCACCGAGGCGGTGCGCCGCAAGCCCTACAGCGTGGTGCTGCTCGACGAGGTCGAGAAGGCCCATCCCGACGTGCACGAGATGTTCTTCCAGGTCTTCGACAAGGGCTTCATGGAAGATGGCGAGGGCCGCTTCATCGACTTCAAGAACACGCTGATCCTGCTCACCACCAACGCCGGCACCGACCTCATCGCCAGCCTGTGCAAGGACCCCGAGCTGATGCCCGACCCCGAGGGCATGGCCAAGGCGCTGCGCGAGCCGCTGCTGAAGATCTTCCCGCCGGCGCTGCTGGGCCGGCTGGTGGCGATCCCGTACTACCCGCTGTCGCCCGAGATGCTGGCGCAGATCGTGCGGCTGCAGCTCAACCGCATCAAGAAGCGGGTCGAGGCACGCTACAAGATCCCGTTCGAGTACGGCGACGACGTGGTGCAGCTCGTGGTCTCGCGCTGCACCGAGAGCGAATCCGGCGGCCGCATGATCGACGCGATCCTGACCAACACCATGCTGCCCGACATCAGCCGCGAGTTCCTGACGCGGATGATGCAGGGCCGCGAGGTGCAGCGATTGGGCGTGGCCGTGGACAACGGCAACTTCGCCTACGCCTTCGATTGACCCCGTGCCGCGGTTCGTTTCGACCGACCCGGCGAGCCGAGCCTCGGCTGCTTTCAAAGGAGCGATGACATGCCGATCAACAACGTGGTCTTGAAAGCCGCCGTGGACGCCGTCGGCGATGCCAAGGTCAAAGGGGCCTTGTCCACGGCCATTGAGGCGATGGGCGACCCCGAGCAGAACAGCCTGGCCAATGCCATCAAGCTGAAGGCCAGCCCCCGCGTGCCGGCCCGGCATGCCGCCATGCTGGGGCACCTGTGTCTGGGGATGAAGGTGACGTCCAACATTCCCAACCTCAAGGCCGTGGTCAAGAGCTGGAGCATCGAAGAGTCGACCAAGGAGCTCAATGCCGTCTACAAGTCCTACGTCGAACGGACCGAGGAGATCAAGAAGTCCAAGGGGGCGTCGTATTTCGGCTCCGTGGTGCTGGCGCCGAGCTTCTACCGCTACGCGAGCTCGGAGGAGCAACGGGTGGCGCGCCTGGCCATCAAGGCCTCGCAAGAGATGGCGCTGAAGGCGGTCATCGCGGTGGCCACGGTGCGGGCCAATGCCACGACCGAGGTCAAGCGCCGCTTCGAAGCGCACTTCGGCGCCTACGACGCGCTGCGCTACCAGAAGGTCAAAGGCAACATCGACAAGATCTACAAGGCCCTGACCACCAAGCCGGTGCTGCTCTACTACCGCGGGACCAAGGTCGCCGGGATCGACGACTCGGCCGACAGCACGGGGGCGGCGAAGTCCACGACCTCGGTGGCCGAGACCTGGACCGACACGCAGCTGACGAACATCCCGAGCCTGCATTCGTACAAGAACGAGGCCAAGTGCGCCGCGGTCACGCACATCTGGATGGGTTCGGCGGCCTTCGAATCCGGCGCCAGCGGCCCCAAGTCGACCGGGGGTAAGCGGGCGGTCAGCGGCAACATGAGCATCGCCGGAACGATCCTCCACGAGATCTCGCACTACGCCTGTGCGACGGCCGACGAAAGCGCCTCGGTCTGCCAGTGGGGCTCGACCGACAAGTGCTATGGCTCGGCAAACGTCCAGGCCCTGGCCGCTGCCGACGTGGTCAAGGCCTGCAACAACGCCGACTCGTACCGCTACTACTTCGAGGCGTTCCAGGAGGTTTGACCTGCACCGCCCGAAGACCCGCTATGGATGACCCAGCCCCGGTGCGCTGCCATCTGCGCTGACGACCAGCCCCGCTTGCCGAAGGACCCCAGCCCATGCCCACCCGCCAGCTGACCCGCGAAGACTTCACCGCCATGGCCGTGCTGGCCAAGGCCCGGCGGGAATTGATGGTCACGATGTTCGGCGGCACGCAGCTGAAGTTCGGCACGGGCTCGGTGCTGTCCACCGGCAAGTCGCTGCTCCTCAGCGGCAAGTCGATCTACTCGCAGAGCAGCAAGATCGCCAAGGGCGGTGCCCAGGCGGGCAAGCTGCTCTCGACGCCCGGCATCCAGCAGGCGGTCGAGGGCTTCATCACCCAATGCGCCGGCATCGACAACATCCACGAGCTGCTGGCGGTCGTCAGCAGCGAGGCCTTGTCCGAACTGGTGGCCGAAGTGACGCCGGTGATCGGCGTGCTCTACAGCGGGGCCAAGCTCGCCAAGGCGACCAAGGCGGTGGTCGACGACGCGCGCAACCTGTACAACTACGCCGACTACAAGACGGGCTTCCGGCCCTCCGACCCCCAGGCCGCGGCCGACGCGGTGAAGGCCATCATCCAGCGCGACCTGGCGCGCCATTCGGTCGACCTGGCACGCCAGGCCACAGCCACGGGCACGAAGATCGCCGGCCTGTTCGCCGACTTCGGCACCGCCACCACGGCCGGCATCGGCCTGGCCAATGCGCTGGCCGGCCTGGGCCTGCGGCTGGCGGCGCTGGGCATGGACATCCGCGACCTGCGCGCGGGCAACGCCCGCCTGGCCACGCCGGCGACGCTGGACTTGAGCGTCTTCGGCGAATGCCCCATCCTCGGCTGCTACCTGCTGACCTGTGCTGACACCTCGCAGGTGGCCAACCTGTTCGTGGCCGACATCGGCCTGCCGGGGTGGATGGACAAGGTCGAGGCGATGAAGCGCGAGCAGATGGAGCCCCTGCTCAAGATCGCCACCAAGGCCATCCATGCCTCGCCGCTGCAGCTCGAAGGGCTGGCCTCGAACAAGGGCACGCACCAGAAGCAGGGCTTCTTCGCCAGCATCAAGTCCAAGGTCACGAAGAAGATCCTGGGCTGAGGGCCCCGGGGATGGCGCCCGGCGGCGCGCCTGGCCACCGACGCACAGCCTCGGCCGATGCCAGCCTCCAGCCGACTCCCGAACCCGGATTTGGTACCCTGAACGCAGGCCCTCGTTAGCCGCGCTTCGACCCCGCCCGAGTAGCTTCGCGACACCCCGCTTCGGCCCATGGCTGCCTCCCCGCCCCTCCCACTGCCCGCGGGCCATGCGCGAGCTGCACGCGACGCACGCGATGAACGCGCTGCTCGCGATGCACGCGCTGCGCCCGCGCGGCCGGGTGCGCTCGCGCCGCTGGCGCTGTCCGGCCTCTGCGCCGGTGTGCGGCCTGGCGACGACGTCGCTTCGGCGCGGCTGCGGCTGCTGGCCCTGCAGCGGGCCGATGGCGAAGACCTGTCACGGCTGGACGACCATGACTTGCAGGCCCGGCTCGAAGCGTGGCACGGCCGCGCCGAGTCCCTCGGCACCGATCCCGATCCGCCGGCACTGATGCGGCTGGCCTCGGCGCCGGCCGCTGGCGAAGCCGCTGCTGTCGCCGCTGCCGGCCCGCGGCGCAGCGCACCCGTCGAGCCCGCAGCGCCTGCCGAGACCACCTTCGGCGCCGACGTCGATGCCGAGGCCATGGCGCAGGCGCTGGTGCAGGCGGCGCAGGACGGCGTGCCGTTCTGCGAGGAATGCGCCCGCGCCGCGGCGCGGGCCGCGGCGGGCGGAGCCGGCCCGTGACGCTGCATCCGCGCGAGCGCGTCGAGCAGGTGCTCTGGCCCGAGGGCGCGGCCTCGCGGCTCGAAGTCTGGGCCGTGCTGGACTGCGCGCGCGACCCGGCCGTGCGCGGCGCGCTGCTCGAGTCGCGCCTGGAGAGCCTGTGCCTGTACAGCGGCCCGCTGCCGCGCGCGCTGGAAGCGGTGGCGCCGCACCTGGTGCAATTGCTGCCAGGCCACCGGCTGACCACGCGCCTGCTGGGCGAAGGCTGGGGCCGGTCCTGGGGCGTGTGCCTGGCGATCGAGGACGCTGCCAACCTCAGGCACCACCTGCGCAAGCTGCTGACGGTGCGCGACCCGCAGGGCCGGCGGCTGCTGTTCAGGTTCTACGACCCGCGCGTGCTGCGCGCCTACCTGCCCACTTGCACGGCCGACGAATGGCGGCAGTTCGCGGGGCCGGTCGCCTCGTTCTACGCCGAGGCGCCGGGCGGCGAGGGCCTGCTCGAGTTCGCGCGCGACGGCCGCTGGCTCGTCGGGCCGGGGTCGCCCGCCGCGGGCCCCCGGCCCGCGGCGTAGCCCGTCGAGGGTCCGGGTCGGGCCCAGGCCAGGACCAGGCACAGGCCCGGGTCAGGCCCTCGCCCGGCCCAGCCCGGCCAGTCGCTGCGCCGGCTCGGCCACCGACTGCAGCCGCGGCAGCGTGACCGCGTTGCGGTGGCGGTGGCTGCGCAGCGGCATCAGGCCGGCGTCGAGCCAGGCCTGCGCGGCCTCGTCGTCCAGCCACTGCTCGGCGCAGGGCTGCAGCACCGGCTCGCCGTCCTGCACGAAGCTGCAGGCGGGCAGGTCGCCGATCTCGCGCTCGTCGCCGGGCTCGAAGTCCCACCCCCGCGCGGTGAAGGCGCGGCCGATCAGCAGCGCCACCCCCAGCCCCGGGTGGCCCCAGAGGAAGTCCTCGCCCGACGGCGCGCCGGCAATCTCTTCGAAGGCGAAGGCGTCGATCGGGTCGCTGCGACGGCCGTAGGGCTGGCGCAGCAGCAGGCGCGGCGCGGCCAGGCCGATCCAGGGCGCGGCCTCGCTGCGGCGCAGGGCATGCCAGCCGGCGAGGGCGGCGCTGTCGGCGCCGGCCAGCGCGGGGTCGGCCGTGGCCAGCAGCGGGCCGCCGGCGCGGGCCGCGATCAGGCCCAGCGCCGCCAGCAGGCCGATGTCGGCGTCGCTGGGGCCGAAGCGGTAAAGGCCCACCAGCGCCGACCAGCCGCGTCCATCGGGCGCCTGGCGCCAGCGTTCGGCCAGCGCGCGGTGCAGCCCCGTCTGCGCGAGCCGGCCCTGGGCCGCGACCACGTCGGCCAGCAGTTCGTCGCGCGTGACGTCGAACAGGTGCAGCTCGAGCGTCTCGTCGAGCTCCAGGCCCGTGGCCAGCCCGTGCACGCCGCGCCAGGCCGATTCGAGCGACCGGAAGGCCGGGTCGCGCAGGAGCCCGCGCATCACCTCGGCCAGCGCCGCATCGACGCCGCCGCGGTCGGCCTGCGCCTGCGCCGAGGTGTCGGCCACGATGTGCGGCGCGACGATGCCGCGGATGAAGCCTTCGATGCCGGCCGCCTGGGCCGCTGGGGCCAAAGGGGCTAACGGGGCCGGCGTGGCGACCGGCGGCGCCGAGACCGCGGGCCGGCCCAGCAGGGCACCGAGCAGGTCGCTGCCCGCTCCCGGCGGCCGGGCGCGGGCCTGGCGCAGCGGCTCGAACCGAGCGCAGCGCGCGTAGAGCGCGTCGGGGTGCCAGTCGTCCAGCCGTGCGAAGGGCAGGGGGCCCTCGGGCAGGGCCACGCGGGGCGCCAGCCGTTCGATGACGGTGTCGATCCGGTCGACGTCGATGCGGTGCGTGGGCCGCTCGGCCAGCGGTGGGCGCTCGGCCGGGGCGCGGCCGCTGAAGTCGCCCAGCACCAGCAGGCGCATCGGTCCGCTCGCGCCGGCGGGGCGGCCGTCGCGGCCGGCGGACGGCCCGAGATCGAGCGTGAAATCCATGCGTGCGGGCATCGGCCCCTCCCCTGCCTGCGGCTTGCCGGCGCTGGGACTTTGCTTCAGAGTCCGGGCCTGTACAAGCCCTGGCCTCGGCCCATGTCCGGCGAACCGGTATCGAACATCCCCGAGCTGCTCGCCCAGGCCATGCAGGCCCATGCCGGCGGCGAGCTCGACACCGCCGAGGGCCTGTACCGCCAGGCCCTGCACCAGTCGCCGCAGGACCCCGATGCCCTGCATCTGTACGGCGTGCTCGAGGCGCAGCGCGGGCGCCACAAGCCGGCGGCCGACTTCATCCGGCAGGCCATCGCGGTGCGGCCGCTGGAGCCGATGTTCCACAACAACCTGGGCAACGTCTGGCTCGAGCGCCGCTGCGTGGCCGAGGCCGAGGCCTGCTACCGGCAGGCACTGGCGCTGGCGCCGACGCGGCCCGACGTGCTGAACAACCTGGGCGTGCTGCTGAGCCTGACCGAGCGCCGCGACGAGGGCGAGCCGCTGCTGCGCCGTGCCGCCGAGCTGGCGCCGCAGTTCAGCGACGCGCGCCAGAACCTGGCCAACCACCTGCTGCGCGGCGGCCGCGTCAGCGAGGCCCTGCAGCAGTGCCTGGAGGGCCTGGTCATCGCGCCGCGCAGCCGCACGCTGCGCCGGCTGCTGGGCATGCTCTACATCGCGCTGGGCCGCATCGACGAGGCCACCGCGCTGTACCGCGGCTGGCTCGAGACCGAGCCCGACAGCGTCGAGGCGCGCTTCCTGCTGTCGGCCTGCAGCGGCCGCCAGGTGCCCGACCGCTGCCCCGAGCGCTACGTCGCCGACACCTTCGACGCCTTCGCCGACAGCTTCGACGCCAAGCTGCAGCAGCTCGACTACCGGGCCCCGGGCCTGGTCGCGGACGCGGCCTCGCGCCGGCTCGGGCCGCCCCGCGCGGCGCTGACTGTCTTCGATGCCGGCTGCGGCACCGGCCTGTGCGGGCCGCTGCTGCGGCCGCAGGCGGCGCACCTGCTGGGTGTCGACCTCTCGGCGGCGATGGTGGGCAAGGCGCGCTCGCGCGGCGTCTACGACGAGCTCGTCGTGGCCGAGCTGGTGGGCTTCCTGGCCGGCCGGCCGGCCGGGGCCGACGTGATCGTCTCGGCCGATACGCTGTGCTACTTCGGCCGGCTCGAGCCCTTCGCCGCCGCTGCGCGCACGGCCCTGCGCGACGGCGGCTGGCTCGTGTTCACGGTCGAGGCCCAGGCCGACGAGCCCGGCGAGCCCGCCTTCCGGCTGCAGCCGCACGGCCGCTATAGTCATCGGCGCTCGTACGTCGAGGCCGTGCTGCGCGATGCAGGGCTCGTGCCGGCCGAGGTGCAGGCCGCAGTGCTGCGCAATGAGGTCAGCAAGCCCGTCGACGGGTGGGTGGTCTGCGCCCGCGCCGAAGGCGCGGGGCCGGGCTTCGCCTGAGATCGGCCCCGAGCCGCCCGAGACTGCCCACCAGCGAGACCGCCTTCGAGGATCTATGGCCGCTTCCCCTTCGACCGTGCAGATGGCGCTCGTCACGAGCGCCGGCCAACTGATGATCCGGTCGATGTCGGGCCACGAGGAGGTCTCGCGCCTCTTCGAGTACCACGTCAACGCCATCGCCGAAGGCGCCGACCTGCAGGCCGACGACTACCTGGGCAAGCCGGTGGCGGTCTCGCTGGGCAGCGATGGCCCGGCGCCGCGCTGGTTCCACGGCATCGTGGCCTCGTTCGGCATCGAGGGCGGCGACGGCCGCTACCACGGCTACCGCCTCACGCTGCGGCCCTGGCTGTGGCTGCTCACGCGCTCGGCCAACCTGCGCATCTTCCAGGCCAAGTCCACGCCCGAGATCGTCAAGGCCGTGATCCAGGACTACCAGGGCGAGGTCGTCGACGAGCTCAAGCGCAGCTACGCGCCGCGCGAGTACTGCGTGCAGTACCGCGAGACCGACTTCAACTTCGTCAGCCGGCTGCTCGAGGAAGAGGGCATCTTCTACTTCTTCCGCCACAGCGCCGACAAGCACCAGCTCGTGCTGGCCGACGAGTCGATCTCGCACGTGGTCTTCGAAGGCCACGAGACCATCCCCTTCAACCAGGGCGAGAACAGCGTGGTCGACTTCTCCGGCATCAGCGAGTGGCGGACGCGGCGCGAGATCCAGCCCGGCAAGACGACGCTGCGCGACTTCAACTTCCTCACCCCGTCCACCGACCTGACGGCGCAGGCCGTTTCGCACCGCACCCATGCCGAGGCCGCGCACGAGGTCTACGACTACCCGGGCCTGTACGGGGCGGCCGGCGACGGCACCACCCGGGCCACGCTGCGCACCGAAGAAGCCGAGAGCCGCCACGGCCGCTGCACCGGCCAGGGCAACAGCCCCGGCCTGGTGGCCGGCTGCAAGTTCACGCTGGCCGGCCACAGGCGCAGCGACCAGAACGCCGACTACGTGGTGCTGGCCACGCAGATCGACATGCAGCTCGCGCCCTACGAGTCGGGCGAGGGCGAGGAGACGCGCTTCCTGTGCCGCTTCGAGGTGCAGCCCTATGCCGAGCCCTTGCGGCCCGCCCGCCTCACGCGCAAGCCCGCGGTGGCCGGCCCGCAGACGGCCATCGTCGTCGGCGACGCGGGCGAGGGCGGCGTCACCACCGACGAGCATGCCCGGATCAAGGTGCAGTTCCACTGGGACCGCCTGGGGCAGAAGGACGCCAACAGCTCCTGCTGGGTGCGCGTGGCCTCGCCCTGGGCCGGCAACGGCTGGGGCCTGATCGCGCTGCCGCGCATCGGCCAGGAGGTGGTGGTCGACTTCCTCGAGGGCGACCCCGACCGGCCCCTGATCACCGGCCGCGTCCACAACGCGATGCAGAAGGCCCCCTACGAGCTGCCCGACCACGCCACCGTGGCCACCTTCAAGAGCCGCAGCAAGAACGGCGGCAAGGACGAGTTCAACGAGCTGCGCTTCCAGGACGACCCCGGCCAGGAGCATCTCTTCATGCAGGCGCAGAAGGACAAGTTCGAGCGCGTGCGCAACACCGTCAACACCGAGATCGGCAAGGACCAGCTGCTCACCGTCAAGGGCGGCCGCAAGGAGAAGATCGCCGAGGAGGTGCACTTCAGCGCCGGCAAGGACCTGAAGCAGAAGGTCGGCGGCAAGCTCAGCCTGAAGGTCGCGCAGGACATGCTGATCGCCACCGACGGCCTGCACAGCCTGAAGGCGGCGCAGGACATCACTGCCAAGGCCGGCACCGGCTACTCGGTCGACGCCGCCACCAACATCCACGTCAAGGGCGGCGTCAACGTCACCATCGAGGCCGGCGTGATGCTCACGCTGAAGGCCGGCGGCAACTCGGTCGTGATCGGGCCCGCCGGGGTCTCGATCACCGGCTCGCCGTTCGTGATGATCAACTCCGGCGGCAGCGCCAGCGGCGCCAGCCCGGTGGCGCCGACGGCCCCCGAGGACCCGGCCGATCCCGAGGCCTTCAAGGACCCGCTGGACGGCAAGCACCGCTGATGCAGCCGATCGACGACGAGGCCCTCGAGCAGGCGCACTGGGCCGCCTTCGTCACGGATCTGGCCGACCATCTGGCCGCGCAATGGCCGGCCATGCCCGAGCGGCTGGGCGAGCGCTACGCCGCCTTCGTCGAGCACGCGGTGGCGCTGGCCGACAAGCGCGGCCTGAGCGGCGCGGCCGCGGTGGCGCGCTATGTCAACCTGGTCTTCGTCTGGGGCCCGGCCTGGCACGACAAGCCCGGCTTCGAATGGGCCGCCGGCCTGCTGGCCGCGCCGCGCGAGCGCGAGTGGGGCACCGTGCACCAGCTCGTGCGACGCTCGATGGCCGAGCTGCAGCGCCTGCCCGGCACCCGCATCGAGCCGGCGTCCCTGGCCGCGGCCGACGAGCGCCTCGTCGACCGCTACGCGGCGCTGGGCCGGCGCGGCGCGATGCACCCGCCCGAGCCGCCGCCGCTGCCGCGCCGGGCCTGCGACCTCGAGGCCGCCGAGCTGCGCCTGACCGAGGCGGCCGTCGGCCTGCAGTACGTGCCCGCGCCCGGCCCGGCGGCGGCCTGGCTGCGCGAGCCGATCCCGCTGCCGCCGCCGCTGCGCGTGGATGCCGCCACGCCGCTGCCGCCGCTGCTGGCCGCGTTGTCGCAGCCGCCGGGCGCGCGGCCGCAGGCGCGGCTGCAGCTGCGCCTGCGCGCCCATGCCCAGTGCGACGCCCAGGTGCATCCGGCGGCCGCCTACGCCGGCACCCATGGCCTGTGGCGCTGGGCCGGCCACGAGACCCGCACCGTGAGCTGGCCGCTGACCGGCCTGGCCCGCGCCAGCCTGGCCGCCGGGCCCGGCCTGGCCATCGCCGAGGAGACTTCGCCCGACATCTTCCGCCTCGAGCTGCACAGCTGCGGCCTGCGCGACGAGGGCGATGCGATCGGCCCGCTGCAGACGCGGCTCTGGGTCTGGCCGGCGGCGCAGTGGTGGCTCGAGCTCGAGCGCCAGGGGGCTGCCGTCCAGCCTGTGCTGGCGGGCCAACCGCCGGCCCTGCGCGGCGCCACGCGGGTGCGTGTCGAGTGCGACGGCCAGGCGCAAGACCCGCTGCCGCTGCGCCGCGCCTTCGAGCAAGGCCTGGACGCCGCCACCGAGGCCGCGCTGCAGGCCCTGCGGGCGGCCTGGGCTTCGGTGCCGGGCCTGACCGCGCCGCGGCTCGACGCCGCCCTCACGCTGCTGGGCGGCCGGGCCGCCTGCACCTGGGGCTGGCGTCTCGGGCCCGGGGGCCTGGACGGCCGTGCGCTGATGCGGCTGGTCGGCGCGCTGGAGATGCAGGCGGCGCTGGCCGACCTGCAGTTCGAGGGCGAGCTGGCCCTGGCCGGCGGCCGCGCCCGGCTGCAGCTGCGCTGCGCCGGCCAGGCGCCGCTGGCGATGACGCTGCAGCGCGAGCAGGCCGAGCCCGCACTGCTGGCGCTGCTGCAGCCGGCGCAGGTGGCGTTCCGCCTGCCCTTCGTGGCCGAGCTCACGCCGCTGGCCACCGAGCATGGGGCGCTGCTGCAGGCCGCCGGCCCTTGCACCGGCGCGCTGGTGGGCGAGGCCGGCCTGCGGCCCCGCACCACCGGCGGCAGCGGCTTCGAGTGGTTCGCCACCCTGCGCCTGGAGCCGGCGCAGTTGAGCCTGGAATCGGTCGACCCGGTGCTGGGGGGGCACCGGCTGGCGCACCCGCTGTGGCCGGCGCGCACCCTGCTCGACTGGAGGGCCGGCTGATGGAGCGGCTGCTGGTGCTGCGTCTGCAGAGCGCGGGTGTCGCGGCCGAGGCCTGGCTCAACGGCGTGCCGCTGGCCCGCAGCGTCGCCGACGGGCCGGCGCTGACGCTGCCGATCCACGAGTACACGCTCGCTGGCGCCAACGAGCTGGCGCTGGTGATCGAGCCGCCGCCGCCGTTGCAGGCCGCGGCGCCCAGGCCGCTGCTCAGCGACGGCCGCCGCGGCGCCAGCCTGCGCCTGCTGCTGCCGCGCATCGGCCAGGCCGCCCACCCGGAGCACGCGCGCACGCTGGCCCAGATCGACTGGGCGCCGCTGGCCGAGGCGGTGACCGAGCTGCCGCTCACGCTCCACCAGACGGTGGACCTGCCGATCGCCTTCCCGCGCTGGCGCTGGTTCGACGCCCCGGTGGTCGAGTCGCCGCAGGCCCTGGTGGCGCCGGCGGCGGCCTACCTGCAGCCGCTGGCGCTGGGCCTGGCGCGGGGCGACCCCGAGCCGCTGGTGCAGGCCGCGCGGCTGCGCTTCGAGGAGCTGGCGCAGGCCTACCAGCGTCCGCTGGCCGATGACGTGGGGCGCTTTCGGCTGCAGGTCCAGCAGTGGCATGCGCAGGCGCCGCTGCAGCCGGCCATGCCCAGCGCCGACACCCTGAAGCTGCACCCCGTGGCCGGGGGCCGCCTGATCGAATGCCTGGACGGCGCGGGGCGGCCGCTGCTGCAGAGCCCGCTGGCCGGTGGCGGGCGCGCGTGCTGGCCGTTGCGCCTGGCGGTGATCGAGTCGCGCTTCTATGTCGTGCGCTGAGGCCGCCCGCGCCGCCGCTATGCTGCGGGCTGCGGTGAACCCCGGAGTCCGCCCATGATCCTGCTGAGGGTGCTCAGCTACAACGGCGCCCGCGTCGACGGGCCCTCGGCCCAGTTCGACGAGCTCGGCGGCACCATCGGCCGCGCCGACACCAACCAGCTCGTGCTGCCCGACCCCGAGCGCACGATCTCGCGCGTGCATGCGCGCGTGGTCTTCCGCAACGGCGCCTACGGCGTGGTCGACAGCGGCAGCAATCCGATCAGCGTCAACGGCCTGGCGCTGGGCTCGGGGCGGGAGCAGCCGCTCAGGCCCGGCGACGAGCTCCAGATCGGCGGCTACGTGCTGGGCGTCAGTGCCAGTGCGGCGCCCGCGGCCGCCAGCGACGACCCCTTTGCCGATCTCTTCGGCGATGCGCCCGGCCTGGCGGCGCCGGCGATGGCGCCGGCCCCGGCCTGGGCCGCGCCGCGCCCGCCGGCGGCGGCCTCGCCTTGGCCCGCGCCTGTGTCCGTGCCTGCGCCTGCGCCATCGCCACGTCCCTCGGCCGCCGCGGCGCTGAGCCCGGGGCACATCCCCGAGGACTGGGACCCGTTCGCGCCCGACCCGGCGCAGGCCCCGCCGGCCGGCCCGGCAGGCCATGCCCTGGCCGGGCTGCCGCAGGGCGGCGACGATTCGCTCGACCAGCTGTTCGGCCTCGGTGCCATGCCTTCGACCGCCGACCCGCTGGGTGCGCCGCCGGCGCAGGCGCTGCTCGCCCAGCCCAACACGGCCGGCCATGCCGATGCCCTGCAGGCCCTGGGCCGCGGCCCGGTGGCGGTGCCGGCCAGCCGGGGCGACCATGCCTCGGAGCTGAACACGCCGATGCCGCTGCCGGCGGTGGCACCGGCCGTGGCGCCGCCGGCCGTCTCGGCGCAACCGCGCGGTGCGGTCTTCTCCTGGCAGGACCCGCCCACCGGTGGCCAGGTCGTCACCTGGCCCGGCATCCACCGGGCGTCCCCGCCGGCCCCGGCCGCCCCCGGCCCCGAG
>JAGWMW010000154.1 GCA_028871575.1 Burkholderiales bacterium
GAAGGACTGGACCGCCTTCATGACCAAGTACATGCCCGGCGCCAGCCAGACCGACGCCAACAGCGTCTACGGCTACTCGGTCACTCAGACCCTGGTGCAGGTGCTCAAGCAGTGCGGCAACGACCTCACGCGCGCCAACGTGATGAAGCAGGCCGCCAACCTGGACCTGACGCTGCCGATGCTGCTGCCGGGCATCAACGTCAAGACCAGCCCGACCGACTTCTTCCCGATCCAGCGCGAGCAGCTCGCGCGCTTCGACGGCAAGACCTGGGTGCTGTTCGGCAAGGTCTACGGGCCCTGAAGCCAGGCCCAGGGGGCGAGGCCCCCTGGGCCTGGCCATCGAGGGCGCTGCGACCCCCGTCTTCCGATGGCGTTCGAGCCCGCTACGCGCAGGCCGACGCCAGCGCCTGGTCGATGTCCCAGAGGATGTCGTCGATGTGCTCGAGCCCGACCGAGATGCGCACCATGTCGGGCTTGACGCCGGCGGCGAGCTGCTGCGCGGCATCGAGCTGGCGGTGCGTGGTGCTGGCGGGGTGGCTGATCAGGGTGCGCGTGTCGCCGATGTTGACCAGGTGGCTCATGAACTGCGCACTTTCGATGAAGCGCACGCCGGCCGCCTCGCCGCCCTTCACGCCGAAGGCCAGCAGCCCCGAGGCGCCGCGCATCTGGCGCTGCAGCAGCGCGTGCTGCGGGTGCTCGGGCAGGCCCGGGTAGTTGACCCAGCCCACGCGCGGGTCGTCGCGCAGGAACTGCGCCACCGCCAGCGCGTTGGCGCAGTGGCGCTCCATCCGCAGCGGCAGGGTCTCCACGCCTTGCAGGATCTGCCAGGCGCTCATCGGCGAGAGCGCCGCGCCGAACACGCGCAGGCCCTCCATGCGGCAGCGCATCGTGAAGCCGAAGTCGCCGAAGGTCTCGTAGAACTTGACGCCGTGGTAGCCCGGCGAGGGCTCGGTCATGCCGGGGAACTTGCCGTTGTCCCAGGGGAAGCGGCCGCTTTCCACGACCACGCCGCCCAGCGTGGTGCCGTGGCCGGCCAGGTACTTGGTGGCGCTGTGCACGACGATGTCGGCGCCGAACGCGAACGGGTTGCACAGGAAGGGGCTGGGCACGGTGTTGTCGACCACCAGCGGCACGCCGTGGGCATGCGCCACCTCGGCCACGGCGGCGATGTCCAGCACCACCCCGCTCGGGTTGCCCAGGCTCTCGGCGAAGACGGCGCGCGTGGCGGGCCGCATCGCGGCGGCATAGGCGGCCGGGTCGGTGGCGTCGACGAAGCTGGTCTCGATGCCGAACTTGCGCAGGCTCACCGCCAGCATCGTCACGCTGCCGCCGTACAGCGCGCCGGCCGCCACCACGTGGTCGCCGGCCTGCAGGATCGTCGTCAGCGCCATCGCCTCGGCCGCCATGCCGCTGCTGCAGGCCACGGCCGCGCGGCCGCCCTCCAGCGCCGCCACGCGCTCTTCCAGCGCCGCCATCGTCGGGTTGGACAGGCGCGAGTAGACGTTGCCGAAGGTCTGCAGGTTGAACAGGCTGGCGGCGTGGTCGGCGCTGTCGAAGACGAAGCTGGTGGTCTGGTAGATGGGCAGCGCCCGCGCGCCAGTGGCGGCATCGGGGATCTGGCCAGCGTGGATGGCCAGGGTCTCGGGCCGGTAGGCACGGTCGGGCATGGGGCGCTCGCCAGGAGGGGGGTTCAATGCGGCCGGCTGGCCGAGATGACCTGCGTGTTGACGCCGGCCCAGTGCAGGCCGCCGAACAGGCGCGCGTGCTCGATCTTCGTGCAGCGGTTGAGCACCGAATCCAGCCCCGCGGCGCGGGCGATGGCGTCGGCCTCGGCGCTGGCCACGCCGATCTGCTGCCACAGCGCCTTGGCGCCGATGGCCACCGCGCTGCGCGCGATCGGCGGCAGCTCTTCGGTGCGGCGGAACACGTCGACCAGGTCGACCGGGAAAGGGATGTCCTCGAGCCGGGCGTGGCAGCGCTGGCCCAGGATTTCGGCATAGCGCGGGTTCACCGGCACGATCCGGTAGCCGTGGTCCTGCAGGTACTTGGCCACGAAGTGGCTGGGCCGGTGCCATTCGGCCGACAGCCCGACGATGGCGATCGTGCGGCTGCACTGCAGGATGCGGCGCAGCGTGGGGATGTCGTCGCTCATGCGCGGATCGTAGCGGCGCGGGCCGCTGCTAAACTGCGTGCCGTCAGGAGAGAGCCGGCCTCGTGCATCGAGCGGCCGCCGAAGGCGCAGGGCGCGAGCCCGCGAACGCTCAGGCAAAAGGACTGACTTCCCACCTCACTGGAGAGAGGCCGCCCCCCGGCTAGCGGGCGCGGCCCACCGAAGGGGCAAGGTCCATCGTCGGGATGGCACCGAATCTCTCAGGTAAAGCGGACAGCGGGGGCCCGGATGCACGGCTGCGGCGGTGCAGGCCCCGCCCTCCACCCGACCCGAGGTTCCGCCCCATGCCCGAAGCTCCCGCGCCGCTGCAGCAGACCCCGCTGCACGCCCTGCACCTGCGCCTGGGCGCACGCATGGTGCCCTTTGCCGGCTACGCGATGCCGGTGCAGTACCCCGCCGGGCTGATCGCCGAGCATCGCCACTGCCGCCGGGCCGCGGCGCTGTTCGACGTCTCGCACATGGGGCAGCTTCGGCTGGTGGGCGCCGAGGCCGCCGCCGCGCTCGAGACCCTGGTGCCGGTGGATGTGGTCGACCTGGCGCCGGGCCGCCAGCGCTACGCCTTCTTCACCAACGACGGCGGCGGCCTGCTCGACGACCTGATGCTTGTGCGCACCCCGGGGCAGGCGCGCGACGCCGGCTTCGGCGACGTCTTCGTGGTCGTCAACGCGGCCGGCAAGGACGCCGACCTGCAGCACCTGCTCACCCACATCGGCCACCGCTGCCGCGTGCTGCCGATGCCCGAGCGCGCGCTGCTGGCGCTGCAGGGCCCGCAGGCCGCGGCCGTGATGGCGCGGCTGCACGGCGGTGTCGCCGAGCTGGCCTTCATGGCCGGCGGCCTGTACACGCTGGCGGGGGCGGACTGCTTCGTCACCCGCTCGGGCTACACGGGCGAGGACGGCTTCGAGATCTCGGTGCCCGCCGAAGCCGCCCCCGCGCTGGCCGAGCGGCTGCTCGCGCAGCCCGAGGTTGCCCCCGCGGGCCTGGGCGCACGCGACACGCTGCGCCTGGAGGCAGGCCTGTGCCTGTACGGCCAGGACATCGACGCCGCCACGAGCCCGGTCGAGGCCGGCCTGGCCTGGGCGATCCAGAAGGTGCGCCGCCCCGGCGGCGCGCGTGCCGGCGGCTACCCCGGCGCCGCCGTGATCGAGGCCCACCTGGCCGGCGCCGCGCCGAGCCGGCGCGTGGGCCTGCTCGGCCTGGAGCGGGTGCCGGTGCGCCCCGGCACGCCGCTGGTCGATGCCCATGGCCATGCGCTGGGCCGCGTGCGCAGCGGCACGCTGGCGCCGACCGTCGACCAGCCGATCGCGATGGCCTACCTGCCGCGCGAGCATGCGCTGCCCGCGCACGAGGTGTATGCCCAGGTGCGCGGCCAGCGCCTGCCGATGCGCGTCACGCCGCTGCCCTTCACGCCCCACCGCTACCACCGCTGAACCCAGCCCGACACCGAACGCCAACCCGGAGCCCCCGCCCATGACGACCATGTACACCCCCGAGCACGAGTGGATCAACATCGAGGACCACGAGGCCGCCGTGGTCGGCATCACGCACCACGCGCAGGACGCTTTAGGCGACGTGGTCTTCGTCGAGCTGCCCGAGGTCGGCAAGACCTACAGGAAGGGCGAGGTCGCCGGGGTCGTCGAATCGGTCAAGGCCGCGGCCGACCTGTACATGCCGGTCACGGGCGAGGTGGTCGAGGTCAACGAGACGCTGCGCGCCGACCCGGCCCTGGCCAACACCGACCCGCTGGGCAACGGCTGGTTCTTCAAGGTGCACGTCACGAACATGGCCGAGTTCGACCAGCTGATGGACGGGCCCGGGTACGACGCCCTGCTCAAGAAGCTCTGAACTGCCACCGCCGCGAACCGACCATGCTTATGTCCGCCCTGAAGCCGCTCGCCGAACTCGAGTGCGCCACCGAGTTCACCGCCCGCCACATCGGCCCCGGGGCCGAAGACGAGGCGCTGATGCTGTCCGCCATCGGCGCCGACATCCCCGACTTCACGCGCCAGGCCCTGATCGAGACCATCGTGCCGCGCGCCATCGCGCGCACGCAGCCGATGGCGCTGCCCGCGCCGGTGGGCGAGGCACAGGCCCTGGCCGAGCTGAAGGCGCTGGCCGGGCGCAACCGGGTGCTCAAGAGCTTCATCGGCCAGGGCTACCACGGCACCCACACGCCGGGCGTCATCCAGCGCAACATCCTCGAGAACCCGGCCTGGTACACCGCCTACACGCCCTACCAGGCCGAGATCAGCCAGGGCCGGATGGAGGCGCTGCTGAACTTCCAGACCATGGTCTGCGACCTCACCGGCCTGGCCATCGCCAATGCGTCCATGCTCGATGAAGCCACCGCCGCGGCCGAGGCGATGACGCTGGCGCGGCGCAGCGTGAAGAGCCCGAGCAACACCTTCGTGGTCGCCGGCGACTGCCACCCGCAGACGATCGAGGTCGTGCAGACGCGCGCCGCCCCGCTGGGCCTGAAGGTGGCGCTGGTCAACTCCCGCCCCGAGTGGGACGCGCTGATCCAAGGCGGCGACTACTTCGCCGTGATGATCGGCTACCCCACCACCAGCGGCAGCATCCACGACGTGCGCGCCGACGTGCCGACCGTGCATGCCCAGGGCGCGGCCTTCATCGTCTGTGCCGACCTGCTGGCGCTGACGCTGCTCGCGCCGCCCGGCGAGTGGGGCGCGGACATCGCGGTCGGCACCACGCAGCGCTTCGGCGTGCCCCTGGGCGCCGGCGGCCCGCACGCGGCCTACATGGCCTGCCGCGACGAGTGGAAGCGCAGCCTGCCCGGCCGCCTGGTGGGCGTGAGCGTGGACGCCCACGGCAACCCCGCCTTGCGCCTGGCCCTGCAGACGCGCGAGCAGCACATCCGGCGCGAGAAGGCCACCAGCAACATCTGCACGGCGCAGGTGCTGCCGGCCGTGATCGCCAGCATGTATGCGGTCTACCACGGGCCGGCGGGCCTCGAACGCATCGCGCGGCGCGTGGCCAGCTACGCCGCCATCCTGGCCGCCGGCCTGCGCGAGCTGGGCCAGGCGCCCCGCACCGAGCAAGGCGCCTTCGACACCGTCTCGCTGCAGACCGACGGCCGCACCGGCTACTACGTCGACAAGGCCCTCGCGGCCGGCATGAACCTGCGCCGCCACCGCGAATGGGGCGACGCCTACCTCAGCATCGCGCTGGACGAAACCACCACGCGCGACGACATCGTGGCCCTGTGGCGCGTGTTCGCGCAGGACGGCCAGACCCTGCCCCGCTTCGAGGCCTTCGAGAAGGGCGTGGACAGCCTGATTCCCGCAGGCCTGCGCCGCACCAGCGCCTACCTCACGCACCCGGTGTTCAACCGCCACCACAGCGAGACCGAGATGCTGCGCTACATCCGCCGCCTCTCGGACCAGGACCTGGCGCTGGACCGCAGCATGATCCCGCTGGGCAGCTGCACGATGAAGCTCAACGCCACCAGCGAGATGATCCCCATCACCTGGCCCGAGTTCGCGCAGATGCACCCGTTCGCGCCGCGCGAGCAGCAGGCCGGCACCTGGGCGCTGAACGACCAGCTCTGCGCCTGGCTCGCGCAGGCCACGGGCTATGCCGGCGTGAGCCTGCAGCCCAACGCCGGCAGCCAGGGCGAGTACGCCGGGCTGCTGATCATCCGGGCCTGGCACGCCAGCCGCGGCGAGAGCCACCGCGACGTCTGCCTGATCCCCGAGAGCGCGCACGGCACCAACCCCGCCAGCGCGCAGATGGCCGGCCTGCGCGTGGTCGTCGTCCGGTGCGACGCGATGGGCAACGTCGACATGGACGACCTGGCCGCGAAGTGCGAGCAGCACGGCCCGCAGCTGGCCGCGGCGATGATCACCTACCCCAGCACGCACGGCGTGTTCGAGGCTCGCGTGCAGGCGCTGTGCGCGCTGGTGCACCGCCACGGCGGCCGGGTGTACGTGGACGGCGCCAACATGAACGCGCTGGTGGGCCTGGCCGCGCCGGGCGAGTTCGGCGGCGACGTCAGCCACCTCAACCTGCACAAGACCTTCTGCATCCCGCACGGCGGCGGCGGGCCGGGCGTGGGGCCGGTGGCGGTGGTGGCCGATCTCGTGCCCTTCCTGCCCGCGCACCGCACGGCGGGCCTGGGCGGCGAACACAGCGTGGGCGCGGTCAGCGCCGCGCCGCTGGGCAATGCCGGCGTGCTGCCGATCAGCTGGATGTACTGCCGCATGATGGGCGCCGACGGCCTGCGTGCCGCCACCGAGGTGGCCATCCTCTCGGCCAACTACATCGCCGCGCGCCTGGCCGACCATTACCCGGTGCTGTACTCGGGCGGCCACGCCGCGCTCAGGGGCGGCGGCGTGGCGCACGAATGCATCCTCGACCTGCGGCCGATCAAGGAGCGCACCGGCATCAGCGCCGAGGACGTGGCCAAGCGCCTCGTCGACTACGGCTTCCACGCCCCCACGCTGAGCTTCCCCGTGCCCGGCACGCTGATGATCGAGCCCACCGAGAGCGAGCCGCGGGCCGAGCTCGACCGCTTCATCGACGCGATGGTGGCGATCCGCGCCGAGATCGCGCGCGTCGAGTCGGGCGAATGGCCGCGCGGCGACAACCCGCTGGTGCACGCACCGCACACGGCGCCGATGCTCCTGGCCGCCGACTGGCCGCATGCCTACAGCCGAGAGCAGGCCGCCTACCCGCTGCCGTCGCTGAAGCGCCAGAAGTACTGGGCGCCGGTGGGCCGGGTCGACAACGTGCACGGCGACCGCCACCTCTTTTGCAGCTGCGTGCCGGTGGCAGAGCTGGCCGACTGAGGCGCCGAGCCTCAAGCCGTCGGCCGGGCGGCCGATAGCCCCTGCAGGCACCCCGGGCCGCCTGACGCGGGGCGCCGCGCCTGCGTCATGCCGCCCGACGAATCCCCCGCCCCCGCCCCCGCTGCCACCCCCGCCCCCGCTGCCGCGCCGGCCGCGGCCGGCGGATTCTGGGCCGACCCGGTGCCGGCACGGCTGCCGCAACGCCTGCGCCGCCAGCTGGCCGCGCTCGGCCTCGTGGGGGCGTTGATGGTGGCGCTGCCGCTGGTGCTGTTGCTGCGCTTCCAGAACGCGGCCGAGCACGATCTGCTGCAGGCCCGGGCCCGCCTGAACCCGGTCGCCCGCACCGTGGCGCTGGAGCGCAGCCTGCTGGCGCACCGGGCGCTGGCCGACCGCGTGCTCGGTGGCAGCGCGGCGCTGGAGCCGCAGCGGGAGCAGCGCGAGGCCGAGGTCGACCAGCAGTTGGCGGCGCTGTCGGCGGCGCTCGTCGGCGGCGGCTGGCTGGCCGCGGCCGGCGAGGCGCAGGCGCTGCAGCGCGACTGGGCGCGCCTGGCGTCCGAAGTCCAGGCCCGCCGCATCGGCGTGGCCCAGAGCGACCACGAGCACCGCCTGTTGATCGAGCATTGCCTGCAGGTGCTCGACCTGCTGGGCAACGAGGCCCGGGCCGCCTGGCTGCAGGGGCAGCGAGTCACCTGGGCCCTGGGCGTGATCCTGGCGCTGCTGGCTGCGGCGGCGGCCGGCCTGCTGCGCTCGCTGCGGCGGGGCCTGCAGGCGATGGCCGCGCCGGCCACCCCGCCGGCGGGCCGCCGGCCGCGCGAAGAC
>JAGWMW010000155.1 GCA_028871575.1 Burkholderiales bacterium
CACGGCCGCCGCGCGCCGCGCCGAGGCCAGCGGCAACACCGTCATCGTGTACACGATGGACACCAATGGCGTGATCAACGAAGCCAGCATCGAGCATTCCTCGGGCCCGATGCGCGAGAACAAGGTGCTCGACCGCCTGGCGCTCGAGGCCGTGAAGGCGTGCAAGGGCACGCCCGGCACGATCGACGGCAAGCCGCAGAAGCTGACCGGCCGCGTCACCTATTCCTGGAAGCTCGAGAACTGAGTCCCGGCCGCGCCGGCCTCGCATTCCCCGTTCCTGTCCCCCACGAGCGCGGCCCGAGTACGCCGCGTCAGCCCGTCCCTTTGGAGTCACCATGTCCCTGAAACAAGCTCTACACACCCGCTCGTGGGCCGCCAAGTCGCTGGCCTCCCTGGCCGCCTTGATCGCCGGCCTCGTGCTGACGCTGGCGGTGTCGCCGCCGGCGCTGGCGCAAGCCGCCTCCGACGCCGCCGCCGGCGCCTCGGCCGCCGCCCCGGCGGTGACGCCGCCGGCCGCCGAGCCGCCGCCGCCGGTCGCCGCGGTCTCGCAGGAAGCCGTGGCCAACCCCTACGGCCTGCAGGCGCTGTGGAGCCAGGGCGACTTCGTGGCCCGCGGCACCCTGATCATCATGGTCATCATGTCGATGGGCAGCTGGTACATCATCTTCACCAAGCTCTTCGAGCAGAGCGCGATGATGCGCAGCGCCAAGACCTCGGCCGACGCCTTCTGGAAGGCGAGCTCGGTCAAGGCGGGCGTGAACGAGCTCAAGGACGGCTCGGCCTTCCGCTTCATCGCCGAGCAGGGCATCCGCGCCAGCGACCACCACGAAGGCACGATGGTCGAGTCGATCGACAAGCACACCTGGATCAGCATGTCGGTGGACCGTGCCGTGGCCAGCGTCCAGGGCCGGCTGCAGGACGGCCTGGCCTTCCTCGCCACCGTCGGCTCGACCGCGCCATTCGTCGGCCTGTTCGGCACCGTCTGGGGCATCTACAACGCGCTGGTCAAGATCGGCATCAGCGGCCAGGCCTCGATCGACAAGGTGGCCGGCCCCGTCGGCGAGGCGCTCATCATGACCGCCTTCGGCCTGGCCGTCGCCGTGCCCGCCGTGATGGGCTACAACTGGCTCATCCGCCGCAACAAGGCCGTGATGGACCAGACCAAGGCCTTCGCCGGCGACCTGCACAACGTGCTGCTGGCCGGAAAGCGCTGATGACGGCCCCAAGACGCCTGCGGCGTCGCCCCCCGAGGGGAGCGAATCCGCTTGGGGCGGCCCGGCGCGGATTGCTGTCGGCCCCCAGACGCCTGCGGCGTCGCCCCCCGAGGGGAGCGAATCCGCTTGGGGCGGCCCGGCGCGGTTTCGGCCACGTCTGGCCATCGATCGGAGAACAAGCATGGCGATGAACGTCGCTGCCGCCGGCGATGACGGCGAAGACCAGTTCAACAACAGCATCAACACCACGCCGCTGGTCGACGTGATGCTGGTGCTGCTGATCATCTTCCTGATCACCATCCCGGTGGTCACGCAGACGATCAAGCTCCAGCTGCCCAAGGAGCGCAACGTCCCGACGCAGACCAAGCCCGACAACATCGTGATCGCGGTCAACCGCGAAGGCGAGATGTTCTGGGGCATGGAGCGCATCCCCGACGTGCAGACGCTGGTCAACCGGCTCAAGCTGGAGTCGGTCAAGGAGCCGCAGCCCGAGGTGCACATCCGCGGCGACGACGAGGTGCGCTACGAGGCCGTGGGCCGCGTCGTCGTGGCCTGCCAGCGTGCCGGCATCTACAAGGTGGCCTTCATCACCGAGCCGCCCGCCGGCGTGGCCGCCGCCCAGTAGCGCGGCAGGAGTACAGAAGATGGCAATGAATGTGGGTTCCGCCAGCGACGAGGACAGCGGCGGCGTCATGGTCGACATCAACACCACGCCGCTGATCGACGTGATGCTGGTGCTGCTGATCATGTTCATCATCACGATCCCGATCCAGACGCACGCGGTGAAGATGAACATGCCGGTGCCCAACCACAACGCACCGCCGCCGAAGCCGCCCGACATCATCCGGATCGACCTCGACTTCGACGGCACCGTGGGCTGGAACGGCGAGGTCATCCCGGCCGGCGATCGCGCGGCCCTCGAGCAGCACCTGGCCGCCGTGGCCGCCATGCCCGACCAGCCCGAGGTGCACCTGAGACCCAACAAGCTCGTGCCCTACAAGTACGTCGCGATGATCATGGCCATCGCCCAGCGCCTGGGCGTGGTCAAGATCGGCATCGTCGGCAACGAGCAGTTCCTGTGAGTTCTCCCGTGAAGACGAAGTCCCTGCGTGTCCTCCTCGTCGCGCTGGCCACGGCGGCCAGCGTGGGCCTGGCCGCCGCCGAAGGCGTGCGGGCCGAGGTCGGCAAGCCGCTGCAGCAGGCGGCCGAACTGCTGCGCGCCGGCAAGGCCAAGGAAGCCCTGGCCAAGGTGCGCGAGGCCGACAGCGTGCCGAACAAGACGCCGTTCGAGCAGCTGACGATCGAGCGCATGCGGGCCGCGGCCGCGCAGCGTGCCGGCGACACCAAGTCGGCGATCCAGGCGCTGGAGGCGATCTACCCGAAGGCGGCACCGGCCGAGCAGGGCCAGCTGGCAGAGCAGCTGGCCTCGGCCTATGCCCAGGAGCGCAACAATGCGCAGGCCAGCGCCTGGCTGGCCAAGGCGGTGCAGGCGGGCAACAACGGCCCCACGGTCAAGCAGCTGCAGCGCTACCTCGAATCGGCCAGCGGCGACTATGCCGCCATCGCCCGCGATGCCGGGGCCGCCGTGGCCGCGGCCGAGCAGGCCGGCCGCCGCCCCGAGGAGGCCGACCTGCTGCGCCTGGCCGACGCGCAGCTGCGCCTGGGCAACCTCAACGGCCACGTGGCCACGCTCGAGAAGCTGCTTTTCGACTACCCGAAGAAGGAGTACTGGGCCGCCTACCTGGCCCGGCTGCAGCGCAAGCCCGGCTTCAGCGACCGCTACGCGCTGGACGTGATGCGGCTGCGCCTGGCCACCGGCAACCTGACCAAGGCCGAGGACTACATGGAGATGGCCCAGCTGGCGCTGCAGGCCAGCATCCCGGCCGAAGCGCGGCACATCCTCGACCTGGGCTACAAGGCCGGCGTGCTCGGCACCGGGCCCGACGCCGCGCGCCAGAACCGCCTGCGCGAGCTGGCGATGAAGAAGGACGAGGAGGCCAAGGCCTCGCTGGCCCGCCGCGCGGCGGAAGCGGCCACCTTCGGCCAGGGCGACGCGCTGGTGCAGGTGGGCTACGCCGAAGCGGTCCAGGGCGAGGTCGAGCCAGGCATCGCCCTGATCAAGCAGGGCATCGCCAAAGGCGGCCTGAAGTACCCCGAGGACGCCAAGCTGCGCCTGGGCATGGCCGAGCTGCTCTCGCCCAAGACCAAGGCTGCGGGCCTGCAGACCTTGCGTGCCGTGCGCGGCAGCGACGGCGTGGCCGACATCGCCCGCCTCTGGATGCTGCAGGCCACGACCTCCTAGGGTCCGCAGGCCGCTGCAACGAGCCATGGGCCAGGGCGTCCACTTCGGCCTCGAGGGCCGCGTCGTCGTCGTCACCGGCGCCGCCCAGGGCATCGGCCAGGCCTGCGCCCGGCGGCTGGCGCGCGACGGCGCCGCCGTGGCGCTGTGGGACGTGGCCGATGGCGCCGGCCAGGCCCTGGCGGACGAGCTCACCGCCGGCGGCGCCCGCGCGCTGTACTGCCACTGCAACGTGGCCACCAAGGCCGAGGTGGCGTCGGCGCTGGCCGCCACCCTCGCCCGCTTTGGCGGGGTCGACGGCCTGGTCAACAACGCCGGCATCTTCAGGGCCGCGCCTTTCCTCGAGATCGAGGAGGCCGACTGGGACGCGGTGATCGCGGTCAACCTGAAGGGCGCCTTCCTGGTCGGGCAGGCCGTGGCCCGCGAGATGGTTCGCGGCGCGGCCGCGGGCCGCCCCGGGGCCATCGTCAACATGAGCTCGGTCAACGGCACGCTCGCCATCCCCACCATCGCCAGCTACAACGCCAGCAAGGGCGCGATCAACCAGCTCACGCGCGTGATGGCGCTGGCGCTGGCCGACCAGGGCGTGCGCGTGAATGCGGTGGCGCCCGGCACCATCGCCACCGAGCTGGCCCGCAGCGCCGTGCTCACCAGCGACGAGGCCCGCGCCCGCATCCTCAGCCGCACGCCGATGAAGCGCCTGGGCGAGCCGGCCGAGGTGGCCGACGTCGCCGCCTACCTGCTCAGCGATGCGGCCAGCTACGTCACGGGCGAGATCGTGGTCGTCGACGGCGGCCGCATGACGCTCAACTACACCGTGCCGGTCTGAAGGGTCCGCGTCGGGGACCGAGACCCGTGGGCGGGCCGGGCGGCCTGACGATGCCGCGCCGCGGCCACCGGCCCCAGGGCACGCCCAGCAGCCCGGACTGCGCGCCCAGGCCCCGCGCGGCGCGACAATCGGGGCGATGAAATACCTGCACACCATGGTCCGCGTGACCGACATCGAAGCCTCGCTGCGCTTCTACCGCGACGCGCTGGGGCTGGAGCTGCTCTCGCGGCGCGACCACGAGGGGGGCCGCTTCACGCTCCTGTTCCTGGCCGCGCCGGGCGACACCAGCGCCCAGGTGGAGCTCACCTACAACTGGCCCGCGCCCGACGGCAGCCGCGAGACCTACACCGGCGGCCGCAACTTCGGCCACCTGGCCTACGCCGTCGACGACATCTACGGCACCTGCCAGCGCCTGCAGGACCATGGCGTGACGATCAACCGCCCGCCGCGCGACGGCCGCATGGCCTTCGTGCGGTCGCCCGACGGCATCTCCATCGAGCTGCTGCAGGCCGGTGGCGCCCTGCCCCCGGCCGAGCCCTGGGCATCGATGCCCAACACCGGCGCCTGGTAGGCCGAGCGCGGTGCCGCACGATGTACCAGCCCTCGCATTTCGCGCAGAGCGACCCGCAGGCCCTGCACGCCCTGATGCGCGAGCATCCGCTGGCCGTGCTCGTCACCTGGCAAGGCGGCTTGCCGACAGCCGACCACATCCCGCTTGAGTTCGACGCCGCCACGCAGACGCTGCGCGGCCATGTGGCGCGCGCCAATCCGCTGTGGCGCGCAGCCGATGGCCAGCCGGTGCTGGCCGTGTTCACCGGGCCGCAGGCCTATGTCTCGCCCTCGTGGTACCCCAGCAAGGCCGCCACGCACAAGGTGGTGCCGACCTGGAACTACACCGTGGTCCACGCCCAGGGCCGGCTGCGCTCGGTCGACGACGCACCCTGGCTGCATGCGCTGGTCAGCCGCCTGACGGCGCACCACGAAGCCCCGCAGGCCCGGCCCTGGGCCGTGGCCGATGCGCCCGAGGACTACGTGCAGCAGATGCTGCGCGCCATCGTCGGCGTCGAGATCGCGGTGGAGGCGCTGACGGGCAAGTGGAAGCTCAGCCAGAACCGCAGCGCGGCCGACCGCGACGGCGTCGCCCAGGCCCTGCAGCAGGGCGGCGCCGAAGCGCAGGCCACGGCCGCGCTGATGCAGGACGCAGCCGGGCCCGCGCGCTGATCAGCCGCGCAGCGCGGCGGCAGCGCGCGCCAGCGCCGTGATGCGGCCCCAGTCGCCTGCGGCCACCGCCTCGGCCGGCGTCAGCCACGAGCCGCCGCAGACGCGGACATTGGGCAGCGCCAGGAACTGCGGCGCGGTCTCGGGCGTGATGCCGCCAGTGGGGCAGAACACGACGTCGGGGAACGGCCCGCCCAGCGCCTTCAGCATCGGGATGCCGCCGGCCGCGGTGGCCGGGAAGAACTTCAGGAACGACAGCCCGTCGGCCTGCGCGGCCATCACCTCGCTGGCCGTCGCCACGCCCGGCAGCAGCGGCAGCCCGGCCTCGCGGTAGGCCGCGCCGACCTCGGCCGTGTAGCCCGGGCTGACGCCGAAGACGCTGCCGGCGTCCTTGGCCGCGCGCGCGTCGGCGGCGCTGCGGATCGTGCCGGCGCCGACGAGGGCCTGCGGCACCTGGCGCGCGATCGCCTCGATGCAGCGCAGCGCCACCGGCGTGCGCAGCGTCACCTCGAGCACGCGCACGCCGCCGTCGACGAGGGCCCGCGCCAGCGGCACCGCGTCCTCCAGCCGATTCAGCACGATGACCGGGATCACGGGGCCGCAGGCGGCCAGTTCGAGCGTGTTCATCAGGGGGCTCACATCCAGGTGATCGCGCCTTCCTCGGCGCTCTTGACATTGCGCCGCATGCCGGCGAAGAGTTCGCGCCCGAGGTCGTGCCCGTTCTGCTCGGCCCGCTCCGGGTCGATGCAGGCCGGCGCGCGCGCCGCCCATTCGGCCGCCGGCACCAGCGCGTCGAGCGTGCCCGCCACGGCATCGACGCGGATCAGGTCGCCGTCGCGCACCCGCGCCAGGGCGCCTCCGGCCAGGGCTTCGGGGCTGACGTGGATGGCGGCCGGCACCTTGCCGCTGGCCCCGCTCATCCGCCCGTCGGTGACGAGCGCGACGCGAAAACCCTTGCCCTGCAGCACCGCCAGCGGCGGCGTCAGCTTGTGCAGCTCGGGCATGCCGTTGGCGTGCGGACCCTGGAAGCGCACCACGGCCACGAAGTCCTGCTCCAGCACCCCGGCCTTGAAGGCGGCCAGCAGTGCGTCCTGGCTGTCGAAGACGCGGGCCGGCGCCTCGACCACATGGCGGTCGTCGGGCACGGCCGAGGTCTTGATGACCGCGCGCCCCAGGTTGCCGGTGAGCAGCGCCAGCCCGCCGTGGCCGCTGAACGGGGCCGCCGCCGGGCGCACGATGCGCTCGTCGCCGCTGGCCCGGGGCACCGGCTGCCAGTGCAGGGCATCGGCGGCGCCGGCCTCCTGCAGCCGCGGCACGCTGCCGTAGGCCGCCAGGCCGCCGGCGGCGACGGTGGCCACGTCGGCGTGCATCATCCCGGCGTCGAGCAACTCGCGGATCACATAGCCCGGGCCGCCCGCGGCCTGGAACTGGTTCACGTCGGCGCTGCCGTTGGGGTACACGCGGGCCAGCAGCGGCGTGGCGTGCGAGAGGTCGGAGAAGTCGCTCCAGTCGATGAGGATGCCGGCCGCACGCGCCACCGCCACCCAGTGGATCAGGTGGTTGGTGCTGCCGCCGGTGGCCAGCAGCGCGACCATCGCGTTGACGATCACGCGCTCGTCGACCAGGCGCCCGATCGGCAGGAAGCGCTGCTTCTGCGTCAGGCCCAGCACCGTGCGCACCGCCTCGCGCGTGAGCGCCTCGCGCAGCGCCGCGTGCGGGTGCACGAAGGCGGCACCGGGCACGTGCAGGCCCATCGCCTCGAGCAGCATCTGGTTGCTGTTGGCGGTGCCGTAGAAGGTGCAGGTGCCGGCGCCGTGGTAGGCCGCCGACTCGGCCTCCAGCAGGGCCTCGCGGCCCACCTGACCCTGCGCGAACTGCTCGCGCACCCGGCTCTTGGCTTCGTTCGACAGCCCGCTGCTCATCGGCCCGGCGGGCACGAACACGCAAGGCAGGTGACCGAAGTGCAGCGCCCCGATCAACAGGCCCGGCACGATCTTGTCGCACACGCCCAGCAACAGGGCGGCGTCGAACACGTCGTGCGTGAGCGCGATGGCGGTGCCCATCGCGATGGTGTCGCGCGAGAACAGGCTCAGCTCCATGCCGGGCAGGCCCTGCGTGACGCCGTCGCACATCGCCGGCACGCCGCCGGCCACCTGCACCGTGGCCCCGTG
>JAGWMW010000156.1 GCA_028871575.1 Burkholderiales bacterium
GGCCGCGGCCGGGCCGCGCGGCCACAGCAGCGCCAGGTACACGACCAGGTTCCAGGCGACCACGCCCCACACCGGCGGCGCCAGCAGGTTGATCTGCTGCGCACTGCCGATGTCGTTCATCGCCAGGCCCAGCAGCGCCGCGGCGGCCACGGCCAGCGCGGCCCGCCGGGCCTGCCACAGGCGCCGGCGCAGCAGACGGGTGGCGGCGGCATCGCGCGGCAGCAGGCGCTGCAGCGCGTGGCGCGCGCGCTCCTGGACGAAGCGCGCCAGCGGGGCCCCGGCCGGCGTGGTCTCGATCGCCAGCCGGGTGGCCCAGGCGCGGTCCTCGGGTGTCCACAGCGGGTTGTCGGCCGGGCTCGCGTCGTAGGCCTGCACCAGCAGGACGCGGCGCGCGGCGTCCTCGTCGAATCGGCTGTCGGCGCTCGTGCCCACCGTCGGCTACGCCAGCGCCCGGCCGATGAGGAGCTTCTGCACCTCGGACGTGCCCTCGTAGATCTGGCACACGCGCACGTCGCGGTAGATGCGCTCGACGGGGAAGTCGCCGACGTAGCCGTAGCCGCCGTGCACCTGGATCGCGTCGCTGCACACGCGCTCGGCCATCTCGCTGGCAAAGAGCTTGGCCATCGCCGCCTCCTTCAGGCAGGGCCGGCCCGCGTCCTTCAGGCACGCGGCGTGGTGCACGAGCTGGCGCGCGGCCTCGATCTGCGTGGCCATCTCGGCCAGCTTGAACTGCACCGCCTGGTGCTCGAAGATGGGCCGGCCGAAGCTCTCGCGCTGGTGGCTGTAGACCCGCGCCGCCTCGAAGGCCGCGCGCGCCATGCCCACGGCCTGGCTGGCGATGCCGATGCGGCCGCCCTCCAGGCCCGACAGCGCGATCCTCAGGCCCTGGCCTTCCTCGCCCAGGCGGTGGCTGGCCGGCACCCGGCATTGCTCGAAGCGGATCTGCGCCGTGTCGCTGGCGTGCTGGCCCATCTTGTCCTCGAGCCGCGCCACCGTGTAGCCCGGCGTGTCGGTGGGCACGACGAAGGCGCTGATGCCCTTCTTGCCGGCGGCCGGGTCGGTGACGGCCATCACGATGGCGAGGTCGGCGTTCTTGCCGCTGGTGACGAACTGCTTGACGCCGTCGAGCACGTAGACCTCGCCCTCGCGCCGCGCGCGGGTGCGCAGGCCGCCGGCCTCGGAGCCCACGTGCGGCTCGGTCAGGCAGAAGGCGCCCAGCCGGCGGCCGCTGGCCAGCGGCACCAGGAAGCGCTGCTGCTGCTCGGCGCTGCCCCAGGCCAGCAGGATCGAGCAGACCGGGCAGTTGTTGACGCTGACGATGGTGCTGGTGGCGCCGTCGCCGGCCGCGATCTCTTCCAGGATCAGGGCCAGCGCCAGCGTGTCCAGCCCCGCGCCGCCCAGCGCCTCGGGCACCGCCACGCCGTAGCAGCCCAGCGCCGCCAGGCCCGCCAGCGGCGCGGCCGGAAAGGCATGCGACTTGTCCCAGGCCGCCGCGTGCGGCGCGATCTCGGCCTGCACGTAGGCGCGCACGGCGTCCTGCACCGCGCGGTGGTCGTCGGAGAGCAGCATGCGGGCCGGGTCAGAGCCGCTCGAGCGCCATCGCCGTGGCCTCGCCGCCGCCGATGCACAGCGCCGCCACGCCGCGCCGCAGCCCCCGCTGGCGCAGGGCGCCCAGCAGCGTGACGACGATGCGCGCGCCCGAGGCGCCGATGGGGTGGCCCAGCGCGCAGGCGCCGCCATGCACGTTGACGATCTCGTGCGCCAGGCCGAACTCGGCCATCGCCGCCATCGTCACCGCGGCGAAGGCCTCGTTCACCTCCCACAGGTCCACCTGGCCCGCGCTCCAGCCGGCCTTCTTCAGCACCTTCTGGATCGCGCCCACCGGCGCGGTGGTGAACCACTCGGGCGCCTGCGCGTGCACGCTGTGCGCCACGATGCGCGCGATCGGCTGGCAGCCGCGGCGCGCGGCCGTGCTCTCGCGCATCAGCACCAGCGCGGCGGCGCCGTCGGAGATGCTGGACGAGGTGGCCGCGGTGATCGTGCCGTCCGGCTTGAACGCGGGCTTGAGGCCGGCGATCTTGTCGGGCCGGGCCTTGAACGGCTGCTCGTCGTGCCGGACCCGCGTCTCGCCGCCCTTGGCCGCCAGCGTCACGGGCGCGATCTCCCAGTCGAAGCTGCCGTCCTCGTTGGCGCGCTTGCTGCGCTCGGTCGACGCGATCGCGAAGGCGTCCTGCGCCTGCCGCGTGAAGCCGAACTTGGCCACGCATTGCTCGGCAAAGACGCCCATCGCCTTGCCGCGCTCGTAGGCGTCTTCCAGGCCGTCCAGCGCCATGTGGTCGTACAGCGTGGCGGCGCCGTACTTCAGGCCCTTGCGCATGTGCGTGAGGTGGGGCGCGTTGGTCATGCTCTCCATGCCGCCGGCCACCAGCACCTCGGCGCTGCCGGCGGCCAGCATGTCGTGGGCGAACATCGCCGCGCGCATGCCGCTGCCGCACATCTTGGACAGCGTCACGGCGCCGGCGCTGTCGGGCAGGCCGGCCCGGCGCGCGGCCTGGCGTGCCGGCGCCTGGCCCTGGCCGGCCATCAGGCAGTTGCCCAGCAGCACCTCGTCGACGGCGTCGCCGGGCAGGCCGGCGCGCTCGACCGCGGCGCGCACCGCCACCGCGCCCAGCTCCCAGGCGGCGAGGGACGAGAAGTCGCCGAGCAGCCCGCCGATGGGCGTGCGCGCGGCCGAGACGATGACGATGGGGTCAGCCATGAGGTGCTCCTTGCAGTTCACGGGGGGCGTCGGCGGGCCGGCCGTGGCGGAAGCGCTTGGCCGGCTCGTAGGGGAAGACATCGTGCACGTGGCCGGCCTGGATGCGCGCCTTGTGGGCTTGCCAGAAGCCGGCGTCGAGCAGCTCGGCGTGGTGCGCCATGAAGGTCTCGCGCACCTGCGGGTTGCCCAGCAGGAAGGGCTCGAAGGTCTCGGGGAACACGTCCTTCGGCCCGACCCGGTACCAGACCTCGCCGCTCATCTCGTCCTCCTCGTTGCGCGCCGCGGGCACGCGGCGGAAGTTGCAGTCGGTGAGGTACTCGATCTCGTCGTAGTCGTAGAAGACCACCTTGCCGTGGCGCGTGACGCCGAAGTTCTTCCACAGCATGTCGCCGGGGAAGATGTTGGCCGCCACCAGGTCCTTGATGGCGTTGCCGTACTCGACCACCGCATGCGCCACCTGCTCGGCGTCGGCCTCCTGCAGGTAGATGTTCAGCGGGATCATGCGGCGCTCGATGTAGACGTGCCGGATCACGAGCATGTCGCCGTCGGCCTCGACCACGCTGGGGCAGAACTGGCGCAGCTCGGCCACGAGCTCCTCCTCGAAGCGCTGGCGCGGGAAGGCGACGTTGCTGTACTCCAGCGTGTCGGCCATGCGGCCCACGCGGTCGTGCTGCTTGACCAGCAGGTACTTGGCCTTGATCTGCTCGCGGCTGGTGTCCTTGGGCGGGGGGTAGAAGTCCTTGATGACCTTGAACACGTAAGGGAACGAGGGCAGGTCGAACACCAGCATCACCATGCCCTTGATGCCGGGGGCGATGCGGAAGCGGTCGCTGCTGTGGCGCAGATGGGCCAGGAAGTCGCGGTAGAACAGGTTCTTGCCGTGCTTCTGCAGGCCCAGGGAGTTGTAGAGCTCGTGGCGCGGCTTGCGCGGCATCAGCGAGCGCAGGAACTGCACGTAGGCGCTGGGGATCTCCATGTCGACCATGAAGTACGCGCGGGCGTAGCTGAAGATCATCAGCAGGTCGTCCTCGCCGAACAGCGCCGCGTCGATCACGAGGCCGCCGTCCTCGCCGTGCAGGATCGGCAGGGCCAGCGGCGTCTCGGTGAAGCCGTTGATGATCTTGCCCACGAGGTAGGCGCCCTTGTTGCGGTAAAAGAGACTGGCCAGCACCTGGATCTGGAAATTGGCGCGCAGCCGGTAGCTGCCGAGCTGCGCCTGCATCGCCCGCACGACCTGCTCGACGTCGCGGTCGAGGTGCAGGAAGGCGCGGCCGAGCTGGAAGTTGTCGATGATGCGCACCCAGGTGGCGTGCAGGGTCTCGCGGCTGGGGTAGTAGGCGCGGTAGGTGGGCAGCGCCGCGGGCTCGTCGTTCTCGATGTACTCGGTGCTGATGGCCGGGCGCACGAAGATGAAGTCGTTGCGGAAGTAGCTGCGGTGCAGCAGCTTGGCGGTGACGCTGTTGAAGAAGGTCTCGGCCAGCTCGGGCTGGTGGTGGTTGGTCAGCAGCCCGATGTAGTGCAGCTTGACCTGCTGCCAGGTGTCCATCGACAGCGACTCGATGGCGTAGTCGGCGCGCAGCCGCGCCACGGCCTCGTTCACGCGCTGGTCGTAGAACTCGATGCGCTGGGCCTGCGCCCGCTGCTGGCCGTGCCAGTCGGCCTGCTCGAAGCGGCGCCGGGCGGCGGCCGAGGTCTCGCGGAACAGCCGGTAGTGGCGGTCGAAGCCCTCGACCAGCGCGCTGGCGATGCCGAAGGCGCGGGCGTCGTCGAAGCGCTGCGGAAACATGGCTGGCGGCGCCGCGCCTCAGAGCGCGCCCGGGCCGAAGGCGGTGTCGGCGCCGTCGGGTTCGCCGGCCGGGCCGGCCGCAGGCTCGCCGCGCGGGTAGCGCTTGAGCGCGGCGGCAAAGCGCTCCACCACCGTCTCGGGGTCGTCCATCGTGACGTGCAGGTCCTTCAGCAGGCCGTCGCGCAGGCCGTAGACCCAGCCGTGCACCGCCACCTGCTGGCCGCGCGCCCAGGCGTCCTGCAGCACGGTGGACAGGGCCACGTTGCCGACCTGCTCGATCACGTTCATCTCGCACAGCACGTCTTCCTGCGCCTCGGCATCGAGGTGGTCGAGCCGGCGGCGGTGGCGCAGGCGGACGTCCTGCACATGGCGCAGCCAGTTGTCGGCCAGGCCCACGCGCACCCCGCGCATCGCCGCGCGCACGCCGGCGCAGCCGTAGTGGCCGACGACCATGATGTGCCGCACCTTCAGGTGCTCGACCGCGAACTGGATCGTCGACAGCGCGTTCAGGTCGCTGTGCACGACCAGGTTGGCCACGTTGCGGTGCACGAACACCTCGCCCGGGTCCAGCCCGGTGATCTCGTTGGCCGGCACGCGGCTGTCGGCGCAGCCGATCCACATGTAGCGCGGGCTCTGCTGCCGCGCCAGGCGGGTGAAGAAGCCCGGCTCGCGGGCCTCGGTGGCGGCAGCCCAGCGGCGGTTGTTGGCCAGCAGTTGGTCGAGGGCTTCGCTCATGGAGCGGACCTTACCCCAGGCGTCACATCGTCTCGCCGAACAGCTCGCGGCCGATCAGCATGCGCCGAATCTCGGAGGTACCGGCCCCGATCTCGTAGAGCTTGGCGTCGCGCCACAGCCGGCCCAGCGGGTACTCGTTGGTGTAGCCGTTGCCGCCGAAGATCTGGATGCCCTCGCCGGCCATCCAGGTGGCCTTCTCGGCGCACCACAGGATGACGCTGGCGCAGTCTTTCCGGACCTGGCGCACGTGCTCGCTGCCCAGCAGGTCGAGGTTCTTGCCCACCGTGTAGCACAAGGCGCGCGCGGCCTGCAGCACGGTGTACATGTCGGCCAGCTTGCCCTGGATGAGCTGGAACTCGCCGATGCTGCGGCCGAACTGCTTGCGCTCGTGCACGTAGGGCACGACGTTGTCCATGACGGCCTGCATCAGGCCGACGGGGCCGGCGGCGAGCACGGCGCGCTCGTAGTCCAGCCCGCTCATCAGCACCCGCGCGCCACCGCCCACCTCGCCCAGCACGTTCGCGGCCGGCACTTCCACGCGGTCGAACACCATCTCCCCGGTGGCGCTGCCGCGCATGCCGAGCTTGTCCAGCTTCTGCGCGGTGGAAAAGCCCTTCATGCCCTTCTCGACGATGAAGGCGGTGATCGCGCGCGCGCCGCCACCGGCCGCCCGGCCGCCCGAAGACCGGTGAGCCCCCTCGGAGGGTAGCGCAGCCTGGGGGCCGTCGCTCTCGGTCGCGGTCTTGCCGTAGACCACCATCACGTCGGCATCGGGGCCGTTGGTGATCCACATCTTGGTGCCGTTGAGCAGGTAGTAGCCGCCCTTGTCCTCGGCCTTGAGCTTCATGCCCATGACGTCGCTGCCGGCGCCGGGCTCGCTCATCGCCAGCGCGCCCACGTGCTCGCCGCTGATGAGCCTGGGCAGGTACTTCTGCTTCTGTGCCTCGTTGCCGTTGCGCTTGATCTGGTTGACGCACAGGTTGCTGTGCGCGCCGTAGCTCAGGCCGACACTGGCGCTGGCGCGCGAGATCTCCTCCATCGCGACCATGTGCGCGAGGTAGCCCAGGCCGGCGCCGCCGTCGGCCTCCGGCACCGTGATGCCCAGCACGCCGAGCGCGCCCATCTTGCGCCACAGGTCCATCGGGAACCGGTCGCTGCGGTCGATCTCGGCCGCTCGCGGCGCGATCTCGGCCTGGGCGAAGGCGCGCACGGCATCGCGCAGGGCATCGATGTCGTCGCCGAGCTGGAAGTTCAGGCCGGGCAGGGTCATGGCTGGGTTCTCGGTGCGGGGGTGGCGTGGGTTCGGGGCGGCAGCGGCAGCCGGGGGCGCCGGGCGCCGGGTGCCTCGACGGGCCACCGGCGGCGCGGCGCGGGCGGTGGCCGGCGCAGGCTGGCCGGCGCGGGCCCCGGCAGCCGCGTGAATATAAGGACTTCATCGCCGGGCGCCCAAAGCAGTGGCGGCAGGCGGGGTGGACCCCGCCTGCCGCCCTGCGGGCCGGCCGCTCGCGCAGGCCCGGCCCTCGTTCCCTGATTCCAGGCGTATGACAGCTGGACCGGCCAGTATCCGAAGGCCCGGCCCGCACCCGCATCCTCCCGATGGTGGATGCGCCCGGCGATCGATCAGTCGAACACCGGCAGGACTTCATGCCGCAGCACGCCGCGTGCCGCGGCGAAGTCGGGCAGGGCCTGGCGCACGACCTCCCAGAACGCGGGGCCGTGGTTCATCTCGCGCAGGTGCGCGAGCTCGTGCGTGACCACGTAATCGATGACCGGCAGCGCGAAGTGGACCAGTCGCCAGTTGAGCCGGATCGAGCCGTCGGCGCTGGCGCTGCCCCAGCGCGTGGCGGCCGAGCTCAGCGCCAGCCGCCGCATGCGCACGCCCAGGCGCGGGGCGAACAGGGCGCAGCGCTCCTCGAACACGCGCCGCGCCTGGCGCTGCAGCCAGCTCTGCACGGTGTCGCGGATCTGCTCGGGCGCGGCGGCCTGGGGCAGGCCCAGGTGCAGCGTCAGCCGCGGCACGCCGGGCAGCGCCTGTGCCTGGGTGTGCAGCACGGCGCCGGTGGCGCGCGGGTCCAGCACCAGGATCACCGTCTCGCCCAGGAACGGGAGGCCGGCGCCGTCGCGCCAGTCCACGCGCGCGGCCTGCAGCCGCCGCGCCTGCTCGCGCTGCTCGTGCAGCTTGCGCAGGATCCAGGCCGCCTTCTCCTGCAGCGCCGTCTCGATGTCGCCCAGGCCCACCCAGCGCGGCGCGCTCACCGCCAGCCCCTCGGCCCCGACCACGAAGCCGATGCTGCGCCGGCGCGAACGCCGCAGCGCGTAGCCCACGCGGTGGCCGGCCAGCAGGATCTCGCGCTGCGCACGCGGGTGGGCCCAGGCGGGCGGCGGCGCCGGCGCGACCACCGGCACCGCGGCCATCGCCGGCCCGGCGGCGGCCGGCGCC
>JAGWMW010000007.1 GCA_028871575.1 Burkholderiales bacterium
CGCCGGTGCCCGAAGCGCGCCAGCCGGTGCCCGGCAAGCCGCCGGGCGAGGAGGCGCTGGACCGCGCCCGCCAGCGCGCCAGCGGCGTGGGCCTGCTGGCGATGAAGAACGAGCTGGCC
This sequence comes from Burkholderiales bacterium, assembly GCA_028871575.1. Taxonomy (GTDB): domain Bacteria; phylum Pseudomonadota; class Gammaproteobacteria; order Burkholderiales; family Burkholderiaceae_C; genus Rubrivivax. Next base: position 120 of record JAGWMW010000007.1, read on the forward strand.
GCGATCAGCGGCGCGCCGCTGGCGGTGCAGCTGCGCCAGGACATCCGGCCCGGGCCCGGCGTGGGCAGCGGCAGCGGCCCGGGCGTGGGCGCCGGCACCGAGGCCGGCCTGCCGGCGCGGGCGATGATCACGGGGCAGGCCACGCGCGGCAGCGGCGGCATCGACACCGCGGGCTTCAGCCGCGACAGCGGCGGCGGCGGCCTGGCCGGCCGCTCGACCACGCTGGTCGAGGGGCGCGCCGGCGGCGGCGGGGGCGGCGGCCCGGGCGGCGGTGGCAGCCGCTACGGCAATGGCAGCGGCGGCCACGGGGCCGGCGGCACGCTGGCGCGCGGCGGCAGCGGCAAGGCCAGCCGCTCGATCGAGGACATCAAGCTCGTCTTCGAGCGCCACAAGGGCGCCATCTACGCGCTGTACAACCGCGCGCTGCGCGACGACCCCTCGCTGCAGGGCAAGGTGGTGCTCGAGCTGACGATCGCCCCGACCGGCCAGGTGACGCGGCTGCGCCTGGTCTCCAGCGAGCTGAAGGCGCCCGACCTCGAGCGCAAGCTGCTGGCGCGCATCGAGGGGTTCGACTTCGGCGCCAAGGACGTGGACACGATGGTTGTCACCTGGCCGGTGGACTTCCTGCCTTCCTGAGCCCAGGGCGAGGGCGGGGTTTCGCGGGCATACTCCCCCGCCGAACCCGAGCCCCGCCCCGATGTCTCCCGTCCGAGCCCTGCTGTTGACCGACGTGGTCGACAGCACGAAGCTGTCAGAGCAACTCGGCGACCAGGCCATGGCCGCCGTGTGGGCCGCGCACGACCGCGCCGCGCGCGACCTGCTGCCCGCCTGGCGCGGGCTGGAGATCGACAAGACCGACGGCATGCTGCTGCTCTTCGAGCAGGCCGCCGATGCCGTGGGCTACGCGTTGGCCTACCACCGCGCGCTGGCCGCGATGCCGGTGCCGCTGAAGGCGCGCGCCGGCCTGCACGTCGGGCCGGTGATCCTGCGCGAGAACAGCGCCGAAGACGTGGCCCGCGGCGCCAAGCCGCTGGAGGTCGACGGCCTGGCCAAGCCCACGGCCGCGCGCGTGATGTCGCTGGCCCGCGGCGGCCAGCTGCTGCTGACCGCCGAGGCGCGCGCCGCGCTGGGCGACACCGAGCTGCGCGCCGAATCGCACGGCCACTGGCTCATGAAGGGCGTGAGCGAGCCGGTGGAGCTGTTCGAGCTGGGCGGGCCCGAGGCGCCCTTCGCCGCCCCGCCCGACGGCGAGAAGGTCTACCGCGTGGTCAAGAGCGGCGAGCGCTGGCTGCCGGTGGCCGAGATCCCGAACAACCTGCCGCAGCCGACCACCTCGTTCGTCGGCCGCGAGCGCGAGCTGGCCGAGATCAAGGCGCGCCTGGCGGGCACGCGGCTGCTCACGCTGCTGGGCATGGGCGGGCTGGGCAAGACGCGGCTGTCGCTGCAGGCCGCCGCCGAGGTGCTGCCGCAGTACCCCGACGGCGTCTGGTTCCTCGACCTGGCGCCGATCCGCGACCCGGCCCTGGTGCTGGGCGAGGCGGCCCAGGTGCTGGGCCTGCGCGAGGAGCCCGACCGGCCGCTGCTGCAGACCCTGGGCACCCACCTGCGCTCGCGCCGGGTGCTGTTCGTGATGGACAACTGCGAGCACCTGGTGAAGGCCTCGGCCGAGCTGGCCAGCGCGATCCTGCGCGCCGCGCCGCAGGTGCGCATCATCGCCTCCAGCCGCGAGGCGCTGCGCGTGCCCGGCGAGCAGAGCTTCCCGGTGCTGCCGCTGCCGGTGCCGCGGCGCGACGACGCCCTGGAGGTGCTGCAGCAGTCCACCGCGGTGCGCCTGTTCGTCGACCGCGCGCGGCTGCACAAGCCGGCCTTCGCGCTCACCGCGCGCGAGGCGCCGGCGGTGGCCGAGCTGGTGGCGCGGCTGGAGGGCATCCCGCTGGCGCTGGAGCTGGCGGCGGCGCGCGTGCGCTCGCTGTCGGTGGCCGACATCAACGCGCGGCTGAACGACCGCTACAAGATCCTCACCGGCGGCGGCCGCGTGCTGCTCGAGCGCCAGCAGACGCTGCGCGCGCTGGTCGACTGGTCCTACGACCTGCTCGAGCCGCCCGAGCGCCAGGTGCTGGCGCGGCTGGGTGTGTTCGTCGGCGGCTTCGACCTCGCGGCCGCCGAGGCCGTCTGCGGCGCCGAGCCGCTGCAGCCCGAGGACGTGCTCGACATCGTCGATTCGCTGGTCGAGAAATCGCTGCTGACGCTGGACGAGAGCGACGCCACCACGCGCTACCGCATGCTCGACACGATCCGCGAGTACGCGCGCGAGAAGCTGCAGCAGCAGGGTGACGCTGCAGCCACGGCGGCGCGCCACGGCGCGCATTTCCTGGCCATGGCCAAGGCCGCCAACCAGGGCCTCACCGGGGCCGAGCATGCCGAGTGGATCTGGCGCCTGGAGGCCGAGCTCGACAATGTGCGCGCGGCCATCGCGCTGGCGCTGGCCGGCGGCGCCGAGCCGGTGGATGCGGTGAAGTTCGCGGTCGCGCTGCAGGGCTTCTGGATCCTGCGCGGCTATGCCGGCGAGGGCCGCGCCATCGTCCGCGCCGCCCTCGCCCGGCCCGAGATCCTCGCCTCCGACCGCGCCCATGCCCACGCCCTGTACGTGGGCGCGGCGCTGGCCGAGAGCCAGAGCGACTACGTCGAGGCGCGCCGGATGCTCGAAGAGTGCCTGCAGCTGCGGCGGCGGCTGGGCGACGGCTTCGACATCGCGGCCACGCTGTCCACGCTGTCGATGGCGCGCCTGCCGGCTGGCGACGCCGCCGGTGCGCGCGAGGGCGAGCTCGAGGCGCTGGCGCTGTTCCGCAGCCTGGGCGAGACCGTGGGCGAGGCCATCGGCCTGCTGCACCTGGGGCAGATCGACGCCTATGCCGGCCAGGCCGAGCGCGCGCGCGGCCTGCTCGAGGAGGGCCTGGCCCTGGCCCGCCGCATCCAGCACCAGGAGGTGGAGGGCGAATGCGAGCTGGCCCTGGGCGAGCTGGCCTTCGAGGCCGGCGACATGGCCGCCGCGCGCGCCCGCTTCCAGCGCGCGCTGATCGTCTGCACCGAGGCCGGCGACAAGCGCGGCGAGGCGCGCACCCAGCGCTGGCTGGGCAAGGCCGACATGGTCGACGGCGAGGCGGGCACGGCCCAGCGCCGCCTGGACGAGGCGCTGCAGGCCTTCCGCCGGCTCGAGATGCGCGAAGACCTGCTGGCCTGCCTGGACGACCACTCGTCGCTGGCGGTGCGGCGCGGCGAGGAGCCGCTGGCGGTGCAGCTGGCCGCCGCGGTGGACCATGCCCGCGAGCGCCTGGGCGTGGTGCTGCCGCCGCGCCGCGCGCCGGCGCGCCGGGTCAAGCTCGACCGCGTGCGCGAGGTCATGGGCCCAGAGCGCTATGCGCAGGCCTGGGCCGAGGGCTCGGCCTGGGACCTGGACGACGCCGTGCGCGCCGCCCTCACCCGCACCGTGTCCGCCGCCGTCGCGGCCTGAGGGCGAAGCCGGGGTGCCCTAGGCGCGCACGCGACGCGCCACACGCTGCCGCAGGGCCAGGCCCAGGGTCAGCGCGCCGAGCGCCAGCGCGAGCGAGCCGGGCTCGGGGGTCTCGAAGGTGGTGGCCGCGCTGTTGGACGCGCTGCAGCCGGCGATGTTCTTCGCGCTGCAGTTGTCGCCGCTCTGGAAGAGGCGGGTCTGCTGCAGGTCGGCCAGCGGCTGGTCATCCAGGTCGTTGTCGGAGACAACCTCCGGGCCGGGGAAATGGTTTTCGTCGGCACCGATCACCGGGTTGGTCACGCCGAACAGCAGGTAGAAACCGTAGAAGTTGAAATTGGCGCCCTGGATAAAGGTGGACGGGCCGATCAGCGGGTTCGCCGACGACTGGATGCCCAGCACTTGGCCGTCCTTCACGTACATGCCCAGGATCGAGCTGAAGCCCAGCGGATCGCCCGCGAACGTCACGCTGCCGTTCAGGCCGCCAGTGGTGCTGGTGAAATCGACGTGCGCGCCCAGGAAGTTCATGCCCGAGCCGCTGCTGCCGCCACCGCAGTTGTAGGTCTGGTAGATGAAGGCGCCGACGCCGGGCGAGAGCAGGTTGAGGCACGCATCGGCGATCGAGAACGTGGCGGTGCCGGCGAAGTTGGTGCCGGCGAGCGCGCCGCCGAAATCGGGGTCGAAGCGGCCCGTCACCAGCGCCGCCTGGGCCGAACCGACCGCGCCGAGCCCGGCCGCCAGGGCCGCGACGGCAGCCCAGGACTTGAGGGCCAAGGAGAACTTCTTCGCGTGGGGGGTTTGCATAACGGCTGTAGGGATTGCGGGCCGAAGCACCAATGGCTGGCAGGATGCAAATCGCATGCCGCCAGCGGCCGGCGAGCCGCAAGCCCTTGATCCCAGGGCGGATTGCCGCGGCACCCCGGAACGGTCGACTGGTTGGTATACAAGACGTGTAAGGACTGTCGACACCGGGTTCGCCTGAGGTCAACGCCTTGGCGCCCAGGCCGGCAGCCCGCGCGGCCATGCCATCGCGCAGCCACCGCCACCATGGCACTCGCCGTTGAGAGATTCGCTCAGGCAGGCATCGCCGACGGCTGGCGCTGCGCCGCCGCCAGGATCGAACGCATCCTGCGGGTGAATTCCGGCATGTCGGCCGGATCCATGGGCCGGCCGAGCAGGTAGCCCTGGATGGACGTGCAGCCCGCCCGACGCAGGAATTCGAGTTGCGCCGGGGTCTCCACGCCCTCGGCGACCACCTGCTTGCCCAGGGCAGCGCACATGGCCAGGATGGACTCGGCCAGGCGGCAGGCCGCCTGGTCCTGCGGCAGGCCGGTGACGAAGGAGCGGTCGATCTTCACGGTGTGGATGGGGTAGGCCCGCAGGTAGCTCAGCGACGAATAGCCGGTGCCGAAGTCGTCCAGCGCCAGGCGTACCCCCAGACCAACGATGGACGACAGCGTCTCGGCCAGTTCCTGGCCATGGGCCAGCACGCTCTCCGTGATCTCCAGCTGCAAGTCCTGGCCGTCCATCCCGCTGTCGCTCAGGGCGGCGACCAGGGTGGACAGGTAGCCCGGCTCCCTGAGCTGGCGCACCGACACGTTGACCGAGAGGTGACTCAGCCGCAGCCCCTGGACGCGCCACGCGGCGAACTGGGCACAAGCCTGGCGCAGGATCCACGCCCCGAGCTCGACGATGAGCCCGGTCTCCTCCGCCACCGGCACGAAGACGCTGGGCGGCACCCAGGAGGCCGGATCCCCACCGGGCCAGCGCACCAGGGCCTCGACGCCGATCGACCCCTGGGCGCCGTAGGAGACGATCGGCTGGTAGTGGAGCCGGAATTCGCGCTGCGCGAAGGCGCGCTGGATGCCGGTCTCCAGGCTCAGCCGCTCGAGCAGCCTGCGCTGCATCTGGGCCTGGAAGTACATGGCTCGCCCGCGCCCGGCGTCCTTGGCCTGGTACATGGCGATATCGCCGGCCTTCAGCAGTTCGTCCAGGGTCGAGCCGTCGGCGGGGAATACGGCGATGCCGATGCTCGCTGAGACACGATGTTCCCGGCTTTCGATGGCGAACGGCTGCCGCAGCTCGCCGAGAATGCGCTCGACCAGCGGCCTTACGCTGTCAGGATGGGCGATCCCGGGCAACAGCACCGCGAACTCGTCGCCGCCCAGCCGCGCGATGCTCGCGCCCGCGCCGACGCATGCGCTCAGGCGCTCTCCGACGATGCGCAGCAGTCGGTCTCCGGCCGCATGGCCGGCAGTGTCGTTGACGTGCTTGAAGTGATCGAGGTCGAGGTACAGCAGGCTGCCCTCCCCCTGTCGCTGCGCGGCGCTGTCCACAGCCACCCGGACACGCTCCGAGAACACGTACCGGTTCTGCAGCCCCGTCAGCGAATCGAAATTGGCCTGGCGGTACAGGCGCGCCGATTGCTCGAGGTTGGCGAGGATCAACGACAGGCGGCGCCCGAAGTCGACGGCCCCGACCGCGAGGTCGCCCAGGGCCGCGCGCGCGTCCGAGAACCCGATGCACAGCAACCCCGCGAGATGCGCTTCGTGCTGCAGCGGCTGCAGGTGCAAGGTGTGGATCGGCGGCTGCGTCTGCGGCACGAGGCCGCCGAGCCGGGCGACGGCCGGAGCCCCGAGCACGAGCTCCGGGGACTGTGCGCAGGCCGCCATCAGGGCCGGCCGGTCGGTGAAGATGCGCCGCACCGGAGGCTGCTGCGGCGTGGCGGCAAAGAAGTCGTGGGCGCAGGCCTGGCCGCCCGAGCCCTCGTCGAAGAGGATCACGGAGACGCTGTCGCAATCCAGGACGCTGGCGATGCGCGGCAGCAAGGCCTCCAGGATCCGTTCCAGCCCGGGCGCGTGCAGCAGCAGACGGTCGCCCTCGGCGAAAGTCTCCAGGGCTGCGAACTGCCTTCTCAGGTGCTGCGACATCGTGTCGAACGAGGTCGCGAGGTCGCCAAACTCGTCGTTCCACTTCATGCCTCGGAAGGCATCGAAGTCCCTCTGGGCCACGCGCTTCGTCGCCTGCGTCAGCAGCCCCAGTGGCCGCAGTTGCCGGCGGATCGAGCTGACGGACACCCATGCGATCAGCAAGAAGGTCAGGACGATGAGCCCGACGAAGACCGGGTAGGCGTGGCCACTGCCGCCGACCAGCGTGACCTGGGGCGCCGACGCCACCAGGCGCCAGGACGGCGAAGCGAACCGGCTGGCCAGGAAGATCTCCCAAGACCGATGCAGCCACGCGCCGGACGCGCCTGCCGCGGGCCGTTGGCCGGCCCAGTAGATCTCGCGCCCATGGCCATCGAGCACCTGCAGGTCGGCATCGGCGGCGAATTCGTCCGCTGCGGCCCAAAGCCACGAAGGCGCGATTTCGGTGTACAGCCAGGCGCCGCTGGACAGGGTGCGCACCAGCCAGACCCGAGGTCGGGCGCTGCGGTCGAGATCGCACAGCAGCACCGGCTTGCCGGCGGCCAGGGCTCCGCGTTGCTCGGCATCGGGCGGCTGCAACGCCAGGTCTCGGCCAGCCGAATCCGGGCCCGGCGGCAGGCGCAGCGTGCGGCGGGCCCAGCGCAGCCTGCCGACTTGGGCCTGGACGGACTGGTCGGTCGCCCCGGGAGCGGCCATGAGGCTGGCCAGCACATCGTCGGCGCTGCCCAGGCGGCCGAGGAGGGTCATGCCGAAGCTGCGCACCCGGCCGTCGAGGCTGTGCACTTGGGCCTGGCCCAACTCGGCATCGAAGGCGCGGTAGAGCAAGATCGCGCACAGGCCCAGCGGCACGAGCGCACTCAGGACGAAGAGCGCCAGCACGCGCCGGCCGATCCGGCTCTTCAGCAGCGGCGCGCGCACCGGTTCGTTGCCGGCCTCGCCCAAGCCAAGGTGGCTTTGCCACTTGGCTTGGGCCCCCGCGGGGGGCGTGCTGGGCGCAGCCCGGCCCTGGGGGCGTTCAGTAGTTCGCCGCAAGTCCAATGTAGTTGCCGTCGTTGGCCAGGATCACGTCGTCGTGGCTGACAGGGGCGGTCAGCGGGGGCCGGCTCTGCCCGTCGGCACCGACGCTGTACAGGTCGTATTGCGTGTTGATCGGCACCAGGTTCCTGTCCTTGCGCATCTGGCCCTTTCCCTTCAGGCCGGCGAAGTTGAGATACACGTAGGGCCGCCCCCAAGGATCGAGGACGTTGTCCGCTTGGATGGCGGCCAGATCCGGCGGCAGGCAGTTGTTGATGGTGAGGTACTGCGTGATGCGCTGCTGGATCATCAGGATGTCGGCTGACGCCGCGGCCACCTTGGCCGTCCGCACGTGCTGGTCGTAGGCCGGCAGCGCGATGGCCGCGAGGATCCCGACGGTGGTCATCGCCGCCAGCAGCTCGAGCAGCGTCATGCCGCGGGCGCGGCGGGGGCCACCGGCATCGCGCCAGCGGGTCGGGACTGCCCTGGAAACGCTCATGCCTGTGCCTCAGCGCTGGTTTCGGTCCGGTGAGGGCCCGGCACGGCGACTCTCCGACAGGCTATCGGCGGCGGCCGCAGATGCTGAAATGCCGTCGGGCCCGGGGCCCGCCATTCGGCGTCGCCCCGGGCTGCGCCGTGACGCATCTCACATCCGCCGGGCGGGAATCGGCTCAGGCGCCCGCAGGGCCGGCGGCGCCGGGGACGGCAGCCCGCGCCGCCATCGCATCGCGCAGCTTCTTCAGCCGCTCGCGCGGGTCGCCCTTGTCCACGGCCTCGTGCAGCTTCATCTCGGCGATGAAGCGGCTGGGCAGGCCCGGGGCCGTGTCGCGGCCGCGCTTGCGGCGCTTGAGGGTGCTGACGACCAGGGTGCGGCGAGCGCGCGTGATGCCCACGTACATCAGGCGCCGCTCTTCCTCGATGCGCGCGGGCGGCAGCTCGGTGTCCTGGTCGTCGCTGCCGCTGCGAAACGGCAGCAGGCCTTCGTTGACGCCGGCCAGCATCACGTGCGGCCACTCCAGGCCCTTGGCGGCGTGCAGCGTGCTCAGCGTGACCACGTCCTGCTCGTCGGCGCGGTCGGCCAGGCTCAGGATGAGGGCGATGGTCTGCGCCACCTCCAGCACGCTGTGGCGCTCGGCCTCGAAGCGGCTGCCCAGCTCGTGCGTCACCTGCCCGCCGCAGCGCTGGGCGATCCAGTCGACGAAGTCGAGCACGTTGCTCCAGCGCGCCGCCGCCAGCCGGGCGCTGTCCTCGCCGTCGTGCAGGTGCTGCTCGTAGCCGATGTCCTTCAGCCAGCCCAGCAGCAGCGCCCGGGCGTCCTCGGCCCCCGTGGCGTGGCGGGCCCGGTGCTGCAGGTCGTTGACCTCGCGCCCGAAGTCCTGCAGCGCCTCCAGCGCCTTGGCCTTCAGCGACAGCGCGAGGCTGGGCGAGAACAGGGCCTCGAACAGGCTGGTCTTCCAGCGGCCCGCGAACTCGCCCAGCGCGGCCAGGGTCTGGTGCCCGATGCCGCGCTTGGGCGTGGTGGCAGCGCGCAGGAAGGCGGGGTCGTCGTCGGGGTTGACGAGCAAGCGCAGCCAGGCGCAGAGGTCCTTGATCTCGGCGCGGTCGAAGTAGCTCTGCCCGCCTGAAACGCGGTACGGGATCTGCGCGGCGCGCAGCTTCTGCTCGAACACGCGCGCCTGGTGGTTGGCGCGGTACAGCACCGCGAAGTCGCCGAACTTCACGTCGCCGCCGGCGCTGCGCAGGGCCTGGATGCGGGCCACCGCGCGCTCGGCCTCGTGCTCCTCGCTGTCGCAGTCGATCAGGCGCACCGGCTCGCCGTCGCCGAACTCACTCCACAGCTTCTTCTCGAACAGCTTGGGGTTGTGCGCGATCACGGCATTCGCCGCGCGCAGGATGTGGCCGGTGCTGCGGTAGTTCTGCTCCAGCGCGATCAGCTTCAGCGCCGGGTAGTCCTGGGGCAGGCGCTTCAGGTTGTCGATGGTGGCGCCGCGCCAGCCGTAGATGCTCTGGTCGTCGTCGCCCACGGCGGTGAATACGCCGCGCTCACCGACCAGCGCCTTCATCAGCTCGTACTGCACGGCGTTCGTGTCCTGCACCTCGTCGACCAGGATGTGCTGGAACTGCGCCTGCCATTTCGCGCGCGCCTCGGGGTCACGCTGTAGCAGCTTCAGCGGCAGGCCGATCAGGTCGTCGAAGTCGACCGCCTGGTAGGCCTGCAGCCGCTCTTCGTAGCGCCGCATCACGCGCGCGGCGACCTGCTCGTCGGCGTCGGCGGCCTGGCTTTCGGCGCCGTCGGCATCCAGCCCCTGGTTCTTCCACAGGCTGATGGCCCACTGCCAGCGCCGCGCCTGCGCGGCCTCGGTCGTGCCGCCGGCATCGCGCAGCACCCCGAGCACGTCGTCGCTGTCGAGGATCGAGAAGGTCGGCTTCAGCCCGAGGCGCTCGCCGTCGCTGCGCAGCATCCGCACGCCCAGCGAGTGGAAGGTGCTCACGGCCAGCTCGCGCGCAGCGCGCGGGCCGACCAGGGCCTTCGCGCGCTCGCGCATCTCGGCCGCGGCCTTGTTGGTGAAGGTGATGGCCGCGATCTGCTTGGGCTCCAGGCCGGCCTGCAGCAGGCGCGCGATCTTGTGCACGATGACGCGCGTCTTGCCCGAGCCGGCGCCGGCCAGCACCAGGCAGGGCCCGGCCAGGTGGTGCACGGCCTCGTCCTGCGCGCGGTTGAGCGAGAGCGGCGGTGTCGGGGCGGTCATGGCGGCGCCGGATGATAGGGGCCGGCCACGCTCTAAACTTGCGCGCTGCAACTGCCAACGAGCCGGGAGACCCCCTTGACCCTCATGCCCTCGACGCGCCGCGTCTTCACCCTTGCGCTGCTGGCCGGCGCCCTCGGCCTGGCCGGCGCGGCCCGGGCCGCCGACATCCGCATCGGCGTGGCCGAAGCCCTGACGGGCGGCGCCGCGCAGTACGGCCAGAGCATCCGCAACGGCTTCCAGCTCGCCGCCGACGAGATCAACGCCGCCGGCGGCGTGGACGGCCGCAAGATCGCGCTCGTCGTCGAAGACGAGCAGGGCAAGAAGGAGGAGGCGATCAACGCCTTCAAGAAGCTGATCTTCCAGGACAAGGTGCTGATGCTGTTCGGCCCCACGCTGTCGAACTCGGCCCAGGCGGCCGACCCCGTGGCGCAGGCCGCCGGGGTGGTGGTCTTCGGCACCTCCAACACCGCCGACGGCATCACCTCGATCGGCGACCACGTGTTCCGCAACTCGGTCACCGAGGCCGACGTGCTGCCGGTGACGCTGAAGACCGCGGTCGCGCACGCCCACATCAAGAACGTGGCCGTGCTCTACGGCAACGACGACGTGTTCACCAAGAGCGGCTACGACAACTTCAAGCACGCGCTCGAGGCGCTGAAGATCCCCGTGACCACGACCGAGACCTTCGCCAAGGGCGATGTCGACTTCAAGGCCCAGCTCACCAAGATCAAGGCCAGCCACCCCGACGCCATCGTGCTGTCGGCGCTGCTGGCCGAGGGCGCGCCGATCATGGTGCAGGCGCGGCAGCTGGGGCTGAACGTGCCCTTCATCGGCGGCAACGGCATGAACTCGGTCAAGGTGTTCGACCTCGCCAAGGGGGCCTCCGACGACCTCTGGGTGGGCAGCCCCTGGTCGATCGAGAACCGCACGCCGGCCAACACCCGCTTCATCGCCGCCTACACGCAGGCCTACAAGTCGCCGCCCGACCAGTTCGCGGCCCAGGCCTACGACGCGATGCACATCGTGGCGGCGGCGCTGAAGACGGTCAAGCTCGGGGGCGACCTGGCGCAGGACCGCGCCGCGCTGCGCAACGCGCTGCCCGCCATCAAGTGGGACGGCGCCACCGGCCCCTTCGCCTTCCGCCGCGCCACCGACAAGGCCGGCCGGCCCGCCGGCTACGACGCCGACCAGACCCCGATCGTCAGCGTGACCAAGGCCGGCCACTACGAGATCGTGAAGTAGCCGCGCCGGCGCGCAGCCAACGACCCTCGTCCCGCCCGCGGCGCCCCGCCCCTTGCTCGCGCAGCAGCTCTTCAACGCCCTGTCGCTGGGCGGCGTGTACGCGCTGTTCGCGCTCGGCTTCACGCTCGTGTTCGGGGTGCTGGGGGTGATCAACCTCTCGCACGGCTCGGTGTTCATGCTGGGCGCCTACGCGGCGCTGCAGGCGGCCACGCGGCTGCACTGGCCGCTGCCGGCGGCGCTGGCCTTCGCGTTCGCGTTCTCGGGCGCGGTGGGGTGGCTGATCGATGCGCTGGTGCTGCGCCCGCTGCGCGCGCGCAACGCCCCGCACCTGGCGCCGATGATCGCCACCATCGGCGTGGGCATCGCCCTCAACAGCCTGGTGCAGGGGCTGTTCGGGGCCCAGAACCAGCGCTTCCCGGTGGCGCTGCTGCCGCAACAGACGCTGCACGTCGCCGGGCTGGACGTGACGGCGCTGGAGCTGGGCATCGTGCTGCTGGCCTTCGTGCTGATGACGGTGCTGCTGCTGGCGCTGCAGCGCACGCAGCTGGGCCGCGCGCTGCGCGCGATCGCCGAGTCGCCCAGGGCGGCGCTGCTGCTGGGCATCGACGTCGAGGGGCTGTTCCGGCTCACCTCTTTCGTCGCCGCCGGGCTGGGCGGGGTGGCCGGGGTGCTGATCGGCCTGTACTCGAACGCCCTGTTCCCGCTGATGGGCCAGCCGATGCTGCACAAGGGCATCGCCGTGATCATCCTGGGCGGCATGGGCGACATCCGCGGCGCGATGCTGGCCGGCCTGTTCCTGGGCTTCGCCGAGGTGCTGTCGGTGGCCTACATCGGCTCGACGATGCGCGACGCGGTCGGCTTCGGGCTGCTGTTCCTGGTGCTGCTGCTGCGCCCCAGGGGCCTGTTCGGCAGCCTGCAGGAGCGCAAGGTTTGAACTCGGCCCCCGAGCGGCGCGCTGCGCGCCCGCGCTGCAGGCCCAGGCAGGGCTGCCCGGCCCGGAACGGCCCGGTGCCGCACCCGCGATGGCCGACGCCCTGAGCAACTTCTGGGCGGTCTACAGCAACCTGGTGCTCAGCCTGGGCACCAACGCGCTGCTGGCGCTGTCGATCTACCTCACGCTGTCGTGCGGGCTGCTGGCGATGGCCAATGCCGCCTTCATGGGCCTGGGGGCCTATGCCTCGGCGCTGCTGACGATGAACGCCGGCGCGCCGTTCGCGGTGTCGATCGGCGCGGGCATGGCGCTGCCGGCGGCGGTGGCCTGGGCCATCGGCAAGCCCACGCTGCGGCTGTCGGGCGTGTACCTGGCGATGGCCACGCTGGCCTTCGGCGAGGTGGTGCGCATCGCCATCCTCAACGCCGAAGGCCTGACGGGCGGCGCGCTGGGGCTCAACGGCATCCCGCAGCTGACCCAGCCCTGGCAGGTGCTGCTGGCGCTGGTGGGGGCGCTGGCGCTGCTGGCGCGGCTGCGTCGCAGCAAGGTGGGCCGCGCCTACGAGGCGATCAAGGAAGACGAGACCGCCGCCGCGCTGATGGGCATCGACGTGGGCGCGCACAAGCTGGGCGCCTTCGTGCTGGGCGCGGCGCTGGCGGGGCTGGCCGGCACGCTGAATGCCCACCTGACGTTCTTCATCGGCCCGAACGAGTTCGGCTTCGACCGCGGCGTCGACATCCTGACCATGACCATCCTGGGCGGTATCCAGGGCCTGGCCGGGCCGGTGCTGGGCGCCTTCATCGTGACGCTGCTGCCCGAGCTGCTCAGCGGCCTGCGCGACTACCGGCTGATGGCCAACGGCCTGATCCTGGTGCTGATCGTGCTGTTCCTGCCCAACGGGCTGTGGGATCCGGCGCGGCTGCGCCGCACATGGGGCCCGGCCGCGCTGCGCCGCCGGCAAGGCCGATGACGGGCCCGGCGATGCTGCAGCTGCGTTCGGTCTCGCGCCACTTCGGCGGCCTGCAGGTGCTGCAGGACGTGAACCTGGCGGTGCCGGCCGGCGGCATCTTCGGCCTCATCGGCCCGAACGGCGCGGGCAAGACCACGGTCTTCAACCTCGTCACCGGCCTGCTGGCGCCCAGCCGCGGCGAGATCGAGCTCGACGGCACGAGCCTGCTGGGCCGGGCGCCGCACCGCATCACCCAGGCCGGCATCGCGCGCACCTTCCAGAACATCCGCCTGTTCAAGGCCATGAGCCTGATCGACAACGTGGTGGTGGGCATGCACCGCCACCTGCACGCCGGCTGGCCGGCCACGCTGCTGGCGCTGCCGCGCTTTCGCGCCGAGGAGCGCCGCGCGCGCGAGCGGGCACGCGAGCTGCTGTCCTGGGTGCGGCTGGAGCACAAGGCTGACGAGCGGGCCGACGCCCTGTCCTACGGCGAGCAGCGCAAGCTCGAGCTCGCCCGCGCGCTGGCCACCGAGCCGCGGCTGCTGCTGCTGGACGAGCCGGTGGCCGGCATGAACAGCACCGAAAAGACCGAGCTGATGCGCGAGATCGCCCACATCCGCGACCGCGGCTACACGGTCTTCATGATCGAGCACGACATGCGCTTCGTGATGGGCCTGTGCGAGCAGATCGCGGTGCTGAACTTCGGCCGCGTCATCGCCCAGGGCGAGCCGGCGCAGATCCGCCGCGATCCGCAGGTGATCGAGGCCTACCTCGGCCGCGACGACGAGGACGGCGGCGAGAGCCGCAGCGAGACCGGTAACTCGGGGGCGGCCCTTGGCTGAGCCGATGCTGTCGGTGCAGGGCCTGGCCGTGCGCTACGGCCCGGTCGAGGCCGTCCAGGGGCTCAGCGCCGAGCTGCGCGCCGGCGAGATCACGGCGCTGGTGGGGGCCAACGGCGCCGGCAAGTCGACCACGCTGCTGGCGCTGTCGGGCCTGCTGCGCAAGGCCGCGGGCACGGTGCGCTTCCTGGGCCGCGACATCACGCGGCTGGCGCCGCACAAGATCGTCGCCGCCGGCCTGGTGCAGGTGGCCGAGGGCCGCGCCACGCTCACGACGCTGACCGTGCGCGAGAACCTCGAGCTCGGCGCCTACACGCGGCGCGACGGCGCCGCCGCGCGTGCGCAGTCGCTGGAGCAGGTGTACGCGCTGTTCCCGCGCCTGCAGGAGCGCGGGCAGGGCCTGGCCGGCAACCTCTCGGGCGGCGAGCAGCAGATGCTGGCGATCGGCCGCGCGCTGATGGCCCGGCCGAAGCTGCTGCTGCTGGACGAGCCCTCCATGGGCCTGGCGCCGATCGTCGTGCAGGACATCTTCCGCACCCTGGTCGAGATCAACCGCCAGGGCCTGACGATCTTCCTGGTCGAGCAGAACGTGCGCCAGGCCTTGAAGATCGCGCACCGCGGCTACGTGCTGGAGAACGGGCGCATCGTGCTCGAAGGCTCGGGCGCCGGGCTGCTGGCCGAGCCTCGGGTGCAGGAAGCGTATCTGGGGGGCTGAGGGCCGGCGCCGCCGCGGTGCGCGCAGCGCGCATCCCCATCTGACTCGTCGCGATTGTCTGAGCGCAGTGAGCATGAGCGAACGAAGCGAGTTTCGCGACGGGCCAAGAGACCGAGCACCGCAGGGCCGTCGATGCGCAGCATCGACCGCCGTGCCCGAAGCGCCGCCGGCCACCCGCACGCGCCTTGGCCACGCCAAGCCGGCCAGCGATCTCAGCCCAGCACGGGCGCCAGGCGCCGCCGCGCCACCTCGGCCGCCAGCCCCTGGCGATGCGCCCAGTCCTCGAGCTGGTCCTCGCCGATGCGCCCGACGTTGAAGTACACGGCCTCGGGATGCGCCATGTAGAAGCCGCTCACCGAGGCGGCCGGCGTCATCGCCAGGCTCTCGGTCAAGGCCATGCCGATGTCGCCCGCCGCCAGCACGCGGAACAGGTCGGCCTTGACGCTGTGGTCGGGGCAGGCGGGGTAGCCCGGGGCGGGGCGGATGCCGCGGTACTGCTCGGCGATCAGCGCCTCGGTGGCCAGCGCTTCGTCGGGCGCGTAGCCCCAGAGCTCGGTGCGCACGCGCTGGTGCAGCCGCTCGGCCAGGGCCTCGGCCAGGCGGTCGGCCAGGGCCTTGAGCATGATGGCGCTGTAGTCGTCGTGGTCGGCGACGAACTGCCGCTCCTTCTTCTCGATGCCCAGGCCGGCGGTGACGGCGAACAGGCCGATGTAGTCCGGGGCCACGCCCCGGGGCGCGATGAAGTCGGCCAGGCTGCGGTTGGGCCGCCGCACCCCCTCGACCACCGGCCGCTCGGTCTGCAGGCGCAGCGGGTTCCAGCACAGGGCGACCTCGCTGCGGGACTCGTCGGTGTAGACCTCGATCGTGTCGTCGTCGACGGTGTTGGCCGGCAGCAGCGCGATCACGCCGGCGGCCTGCAGCCAGCGGCCCTCGATCAGGCGCTGCAGGAGCCGCTTGCCGTCGCTGAACACGCGCTGGGCCTCGGCGCCCACGATCTCGTCGCGCAGGATCTCGGGGAAGCGGCCCGCCAGGTCCCAGGTCTGGAAGAACGGGCCCCAGTCGATGCAGGCGGCCAGCTCGGCCAGGTCGTAGTTCTTGAACAGGCGCCGGCCGATGAACCTGGGCTTGGGTGGCGTGTAGGCGGCCCAGTCGACCCGCGCCTTGTTGGCGCGCGCCGCGGCCAGCGTCACCAGCGGCGTGGCCTTCTTGGCCGCGTGCAGCGCGCGCACCTGCGCGTAGTCGGCCTCGAGCTCGGCGATGTACTTCGCCGCGCGCTCGTCGCTCAGCAGCTCCGAGCACACGCCCACGCTGCGCGAGGCATCGGGCACGTAGACCACCGGGCCTTCGTAGTGCGGCGCGATCTTCACCGCCGTGTGCACCCGGCTGGTGGTGGCCCCGCCGATCAGCAGCGGGATCTTGCGCAGGCGGAAGTAGTCGTCGCGCTGCATCTCGGCGGCCACGTGCTGCATCTCCTCCAGGCTGGGCGTGATCAGGCCCGACAGGCCGATGAGGTCGGCGCCCTCGACGCGCGCCTTGGCCAGGATGTCCTGGCAGGGCACCATCACGCCCATGTTGACGACCTCGAAGTTGTTGCACTGGAGCACGACGGTGACGATGTTCTTGCCGATGTCGTGCACGTCGCCCTTGACGGTGGCGATGACGATCTTGCCCTTGGGCTTGACGTCGCCGCCGGCATCCTGCGTGGCCCGCTTCTCGGCCTCGATGTAGGGCAGCAGGTGGGCCACCGCCTGCTTCATCACGCGCGCGCTCTTGACCACCTGGGGCAGGAACATCTTGCCCTGGCCGAAGAGGTCGCCCACCACGTTCATGCCGGCCATCAGCGGGCCTTCGATCACGTGCAGCGGGCGGCCGCCGCGGGCCCGGACGGCCTGCCAGGCCTCTTCGGTGTCCTGCGTGATGAACTCGGTGATGCCATGCACCAGGGCGTGGCTCAGGCGCTGGTTCACATCGCCGCCGCGCCAGGCGAGCCGGGCGCTGTCGTCCTTGGCCAGGCCCTTGGCCGATTCGGCGATCTCGACCAGCCGCTCTGCGGCGGACAGGGGCGGCTCGCCGGCCCGGTAGGCCGGCTTCCGGTTCAGCACCACGTCTTCCACGCGCTCGCGCAGCCCGGGCTCGAGGTCGTCGTACACCCCCACCATGCCGGCGTTGACGATGCCCATGTCCAGGCCGGCGCGGATGGCGTGGTACAGGAAGACGGTGTGGATCGCCTCGCGCACCGGGTCGTTGCCGCGAAAGCTGAAGCTGACGTTGCTGACGCCGCCGCTGACGCGGGCGCCGGGCAGGTGGGCCTTGATCCAGCGCGTGGCCTCGATGAAGTCGACCGCGTAGTTGTCGTGCTCCTCGATGCCGGTGGCGATGGCGAAGATGTTGGGGTCGAAGATGATGTCCTCGGCCGGGAAGCCGATCTCGTCGACCAGCAGCCTGTACGCGCGCTGGCAGATCTGCGTCTTGCGCTGGAAGCTGTCGGCCTGACCCTGCTCGTCGAAGGCCATGACCACGGCCGCGGCGCCATAGCGGCGCACCAGGCGGGCCTGGCGCCTGAACTCGGCCTCGCCCTCCTTCAGGCTGATGCTGTTGACGATGCCCTTGCCCTGGATGCACTTCAGGCCGGCCTCGATCACGCGCCACTGGCTGCTGTCGATCATGATCGGCACGCGCGCGATCTCGGGCTCGCCGGCGACGAGCTTCAGGAAGCGCTCCATCGCCGCGGCGCTGTCGAGCATCGCCTCGTCCATGTTGACGTCGATGATCTGGGCGCCGTTCTCGACCTGCTGTCGCGCCACGGCCAGTGCGTCCTCGAAGCGGCCTTCGAGCACCATCCGCGCGAAGGCCTTGCTGCCGGTGACGTTGGTGCGCTCGCCGATGTTGACGAACAGGGCGCCCGGGCCGAGGGTCACGGGCTCGAGGCCCGACAGGCGCAGGGGAGGCAGGGCGGCGGGGGTGTGCATGCGGGCTCATCCAGGGCAGGATGAGCGCCGTTGGCTGCAAGCCGGGGTTCCGAGCCTGGCGGGGTGGCCCCGTCGCAGCGCCCCTCGGAAACCGAGCCGGGATTCTATCGGCTGGGCCCGGGCCCGCCGGGGGCTGCGTTAGCATGGGTCGACAGCCCCACCCCGTCCACCAGATTGCACCGGAAGGCAGAGGATGAGCCAGATCCATTTCGTCGGCGGCGAAAAGGGGGGCGTCGGCAAGTCGCTGCTGGCGCGCGTGCTGGCCCAGCACTTCATCGACCGCGGCCTGCCTTGGGTCGGCTTCGACACGGACCGGTCGCACGGCGCGCTGCTGCGCTTCTACGGCGAATACGCGACACCGATGTCGCTGGACGGTCACGACAGCCTGGACCGCGTCCTCGAGGCCGCGGCCGAAGTGCCGGGCCGGCGCGTGCTCGTCGACCTCGCGGCGCAGACGCAGGGCGCGCTGCTGCGCTGGCTCGATGAAGCCGGCATCCCGGCCCTGGCCGGCGAGCTGTCGATCGGCCTGAACTACTGGCATGTGATGGACGCAGGGCGCGACTCGGTCGACCTGCTGGCGCGCTGGCTCGACGGCGCGGGCTCGGCCTTGCCGCTCGTGCTGGTGCTCAACGAAGTGCGCGGCGAGGCCTTCGACCAACTGGCCGCCTCGGGTCTGCAGGAGCGCGCCCAGGCCCAGGGCGCGCGCGTGCTGCGCCTGCGCAAGCTGCCCGATGCGCTGCTGCAGCGGGTCGACGCCGCCGGCAGCAGCTTCTGGGCAGCCACCCACGCCGGCAGCCTGGGCATCCTGGACCGGCAGCGCCTGCGGGTCTGGCTGCAGCGCGCGGCCGCCGATCTCGAGGCCCTGGGCGTCTGACGGCGCTGGCCAGCGCCGGGGCCCGGGCGGCCTGCGACGGACCGCTCAAGTTCCGGCGCGGGTCGGCCGATAAACCGGATGCGAGCCGGACAGAACCCCACCCGGCCGCAGGAAGGCGAGCCCATGATCCCGCCCATCGGCACGATCCCCGTCGGTGCGGGCAGCAACCCGACGGTCACCGCCAGCAAGATCGCTGCCCTCAGCCGCCAGGCCAGCACGCTGCGCCAGGAACTGGCGCGCGCCCATCAGACGGCGCCCACCGTGAGCGACGCCTCGCCCTCCGAGGCGATCTCGCAGCAGCTGCTGAGCGTGCAGGCGCAGCTCAACCAGTGGATGCTGGTGGCGCAGCTGGCCCGGCTCGGCACCGACGCCCCGGGGGCCGGGCCGGGCGCAGCCCCCCAGCCTTCGGGCTCACCGACCGATGCAACGAAGCCGGCCCGGCCGTCGCAGCGGCAGGCCGGCCCCCACGACCCGTACCAACCGCACAAGGCGCCGGGCAGCCTCGTCAAGACCCGGACCTGAGCCGAACCCGACCCGGCCGATCCGGTCCTCCCGGGCAGCCCCGACGACCCCGGCGGCGCGCCGATGAAAAAAGGGCCGGCCCTCGCGGGCCGGCCCTTCCGTCCGGGGAACGGGTGACGCTGCCGTCAGAACCAGAGTTCCAGCTGCACGCCGGCCGCGGTCTTGGACGTCTTCGACTGCCCGTTGGCCAGTGCGTAGGCGTTGTTGTAGCTGAACGCCGAGACGTAGAAGCGGATTTCCGGCCGGTCGTAGAAGTTCGGGCCCACGGTCAGGGTCGGGGCGATCGTGAACTTGGTGACGTTCTCCGAGCTCTTGCCGTCGACCTTGGTGTTGGCGGTGCCCACTTCGGCCTGCATCTTGAAGTTCTTGGTCAGCGCGTAGGCCACACGGCCGGCGATCGACAGCGTCTTCGTGTTGAAGGTGCCGCCCGCGCCGTTCGGAAGCTGCGACTGCCCGTAATGGACGAGCGTCTGGGCCGTCAGCGGGCCGTTCAGCCAGGCCAGGCTGTCGGCGATGCGCCAGCTCTTGGTGTCGGAGCCGGCGTTGAAAGCGCCGAAGCCCATGTCGAGCCCGGCCGACCCGCGCGCCGTCTGCAGGAACAGGGTGTTGATGCCGCCGCCGGGCAGGCCCGACTGGATGTGCTGCAGCGTCAGGCCCAGGCCGCTCTTGCCGCCCGCACCGTCGAACTTCGTGCTGCTGACCACCAGGCGCAGCTGGCCGCCCGGGTTCACGGGCATGCTCTGCAGGTCGAAGTTCAGCAGCGTGCCGGCATTGGTGGTGGTGGTGGAGTCCTGGAAGCGGAAGACCGCCACGCCCAGCGAGCCGAAGCCCGTGTCGATGCCGTCGGCGCCGGCGCCCGTGGCGTTTTGGCCCAGGCCGCCCATCAGGTAGAAGCTGTCGTCGAAGTGGACGTCGGCGCGATGGTAGAAGCGGCGACCGACCCAGAACGACACGTTCGGCGCAATGTCGTAGCCCCTGCCCTCGAGGTAGAGCTGGCTCACCGCCGGCGTGTTGGCCAACTGGTTGCCGAGCTGCGACGTATCGGGCGTCGAACCCGTGCTGTAGAAGTTGGTCATCAGCTCGGCCTTGTAGGTGACGCCACCCATGGTCGCGTTCTGGACCAGACCGAATTCGCCGTACGTGTTGCACTCGTTGCCGAGGCGGCCGATGCCGCCGTGGCCCGGGGCGGCGGAGCCGTTGGCATCCACGCCGCCGCCGTTGAAGCAGCGCTGGCCGTCGCCGGAGGCCTGTTTCTGGCCGGGACCGACGCGCGTGTAGCCGGTGAAATCGACGGCGTAGGCGCCGCTCGACAGCAGGCCGAGCACGGCTGCGGCGATCAGGGTCTGTTTGATTCTCATGCTTGACTCCAGAGATGTCTCTTGTTTGGAAGAATCCGGCGCACCGGCAGACTCGAGCAACCCTCTGCCGAGCGCGCTGGGACGGGCAATCCGATCGGTACAACGTTCATTGCAGGCGTGGCGCCAGCCGCCATCGACGGCGGCTGGATCTCGCACCTGCGACCTCAGCACTCCCTTTCGCCGAGTCGTCGGTTGGCGACGCGCGAATCGTTCGGCGCGAGCCGCTCTTGGCGACGGCGCTGTTCTTTGGGCGTGCACCTGCTCATGACGCCGCAGACTTTATTAGCACCGTTGCCGAGGCCACACACGGGTTTGTACGCACAGTGCAGGAATGCAACACACGATCCAAAGCGATTGGGAACACCCCGTGGTAACGCTATGTTCCCAATTCGCGTTTGAACGGAATTACAAGCATTGGCGGCACGAACCCCCAAGTTCGAATTCGGGGCCAACTGATCGGCAGCGATGCGCCGATTCATCGACGTTGCGGATGCACCGAAGGCCTGGCTCGCGCACGAACCCGCCCGCCAGTCGATGCTCGCTGGGCCCTCGGCGCCGCGCGCACATCGATCGATCGAGGGTCCGGGCCCGGCCCAGGGCGACGTCGCGACATCGGCCCGCAGGCTTGGGGCCCCGGCCCGGCGGCGATACTCTCGCCCATGAACGCGGACCCGGCCTGCCGGCCCGGACCCCCCTCACCCCCAAGCCGAAGGGAAACTCGATGAAACTCGCTGCAACCCGCCTCGCCGCGATGCTGCTGGGCGGCCTGTGCCTAGGTGCCGCGGCGCCGGCCCACGCCGATCTTTTCGGCGGCCTGTTCGATGGCGGCAGGTCGTCGAAGACCTCTTCGCCCGACCAGCGCAACTGGGTGCTGGGCGAGTTCAGCTCGATCCGGCTCGTGCCGCGTGAAGCCGGCTCGGCGCCGAACCAGCAGCCGGTGCAACTCAGCCGCGACTGGCTGCGCCAGCAGCTCGATCAGGTGCGGTTCGCCGCCGGCCGCATCGAGGAGCCGCTGTTCTCGCGCAGCGAGGTCGGCGACCTGGTCGAGGCGCTGGTCCAGGCCTTCGCCACCGCAGGCCCGGACGACGACGTTCTGCTGCTCAGCAGTGCGCGACGCAGCGACACCGGCCAGGTCGTCCCGGTGGCGGTGACGGCAAGGCTGTTCGTGCAGGCGGGCCGGCTGCAGCTGATCGTCCACGATGCGCGCTACGAGTTCTACAACCAGATGCGCGGCACGCACCAGCCGCCTCAGTTCACCTATGGCTCACGCACGAGTCCGGGCCCGGCGAGCCTGCGCGACCCTTCGGCCATCAGCGTGCGGGCCGACTGGCTGGCCCTGCCGTTGACCGCAGCGACCGCCGCGAACGCATCACCCGCAACATCTGCGGCCCCGGCACTGGTGGCCACCCCGGCGCAGACACCAGCGCCGGCGGCGGCTCCGGCCGCCGCATCCCCGGTTGAAGCGCAGGTGCCCGCGCGGCCCCAGAGCCAGCCTTCGATGGGCGAGCAGATCGAGCAGCGACTGACGGTCCTCAAGCGCCTGCACGACCGGGGCCTGATCACGGACCAGGAATACGAGCAAAAGCGCAAGGAGATCCTGCAGCAGCTGTGAGCGGCCGCGCGGCAAACGCTTTGGCCTGTGCCGCCGTCCGACTTCGCGTAATTGCTTGGCACGACGTGTTCAATGCGCCAACCTGGGAAACCCCTGGGGCAATGGCCGACCTGAATGGCTTGTCCTGTCAATCCCGTGTTGCTAATATTTGCGTCGGCACAACCAAGGTGAAGGTCCGCACCCACAAGGCGGCGCTTGGCCGAATGGGGCGCGGGGCATTGGCCGCCGCGACTCGAGCGGCCCTCTTTTCGGGCACCCCTACATTACATTTCACCCTGAATTTGCAGCCGATGTGTCGGTCCTTGAACGATGGCTGCCGAGCCCGGCCGGTCATTCAGTTGCAGGGCCATCGCATCGTGCGGCGATGCCGAGCGGGCCTGGACATGGCAGGCCGATTCACCTGACAGCGTCGATGTGGGGCCCCTGAAAGGACCCAGCTCGCCGCGGCGCCCCGAGGGCGCATTCCAATTAACCGGAGAAGGACAATGACGAAGACGAAGATGTTGCGCCCCCGTGCGCTGGCCCTTGCATGCGCGACGCTGCTCGCGGCAAGCGCGGCGCATGCCGGCGGCGAGGTGGAAGTGCTGCACTGGTGGACCAGCGGCGGCGAGGCCAAGGCCGCGGCGCAACTGAAGTTGATGATGCAGAAGAAGGGCGACACCTGGAAGGACTTCGCCGTGGCCGGCGGCGGCGGCGATGCCGCCATGACGGTGCTGAAGTCCCGCGTCGTCTCGGGCAACCCGCCCACCGCGGCCCAGATCAAGGGGCCGTCGATCCAGGAGTGGGCGCAGGAAGGCGTGCTCACCAACCTCGACGACGTCGCCGGGCCCGAGCACTGGGATTCGCTGCTGCCCAGCGTCGTGTCCAACATCATGAAGTACCAGGGCCACTACGTTGCGGTGCCGGTCAACGTGCACCGGGTGAACTGGCTGTGGGCCAACCCCGAAGCCTTCAAGAAGGCGGGCGCCACGGTGCCGACCACCTGGGACCAGTTCTTCGTGGCCGCCGACAAGCTGAAGAAGGCGGGCATCATTCCGCTGGCCCACGGCGGGCAGCCCTGGCAGGACTTCACCGTGTTCGAGGACGTCGTGCTCGGCGTCGGCGGTGCCGACTTCTACCAGAAGGCGATGGTCAAGCTCGACCAGGGCGCGCTGACCAGCCCGACGATGGAGAAGGTGCTGACCACCTACAAGCGCGTCCACTCGTACATCGACAAGAACGCCCCCGGGCGCGACTGGAACCTGGCCACCGCGATGCTGATCAAGGGCGAGGCCGGCATGCAGCTGATGGGCGACTGGGCCAAGGGCGAGTGGGTGGCCGCCGGCAAGGTGCCGGGCAAGGACGTGGTCTGCGTCGCGGCCCCGGGCAGCGCGAAGGACTTCACCTTCAACGTCGACTCGTTCGCGATGTTCAAGATCAAGAACCCGGCGAACGAGCAGGCGCAGCGCGACCTCGCCTCGTCGATCATGTCGCCCGAGTTCCAGGAGCTGTTCAACCTCTACAAGGGGTCGATCCCGGTGCGCCTGGGCATGAACATGGACAAGTTCGACGCCTGCGCCAAGCAGTCCAGCCGAGACTTCGTGGCCGACAGCAAGAGCGGCACGCTGGTGCCGTCGATCGCGCACGGCATGGCCGTGCCGGCGGCGGTCTCGGGCGCGATCCAGGACGCGGTGAGCCAGTTCTGGAACACCGACAGCATGAGCGTGAAGACCGCGATGGCCAACATCGCGGCTGCCGCCAAGGCCAACTGACGGCCGCACGCGCCGCCCGGGAGGACGGCGCGTGCCCCCGAAGCGCCTGCCTGGCCGCCCGACCGGGCGGCCCCGCCCTTCCCCTCCAGCCAGCGACCCGCCATGTCCGCACCGTCTAAGGCCTCCGCGCCCTGGCTGCCCAAGCTGGTGGTCGCACCGAGCTTCGTCATCTCTTTTCTGTTCATCTACGGCCTGATCGCCTGGAACGGCTACCTGTCGGTCTCGGCATCGCGGCTGCTGCCCAACTACACCTTCGTCGGGCTGCACCAGTACGCCACGCTGCTGCACAACGAGCGCTTCCACGTCGCGCTCACCAACATGGCGATCTTCGGGTCGCTGTTCATCGCCGGCTCGATCGGCATCGGTCTGCTGCTGGCGATCATGCTCGACCAGCGCATCCGCGCCGAAGGGGTGCTGCGCACCATCTATCTCTACCCGATGGCGATCTCCTTCATCGTCACCGGCACGGCCTGGAAGTGGATGCTCAACCCGGGCCTGGGGCTGGAGCACCTGGTGCGCCAATGGGGGTTCACCAGCTTCAGCTTCGACTGGCTGGTCAACCCCGACCGCGCCATCTACTGCATCGCGATCGCGGGCGTCTGGCAGAGCGCCGGCTTCGTGATGGCGCTGTTCCTGGCCGGCCTGCGCGGCATCGACGATTCGATCATCAAGGCCGCGCAGGTCGACGGCGCCACCCTGCCCCGCATCTACTGGCGCATCATCATCCCCAGCCTGCGCCCGGTGTTCTTCAGCACGCTGATGATCGTCAGCCACCTGGCGATCAAGAGCTTCGACCTGGTGGTGGCCCTGACCGCCGGCGGCCCGGGCTTCGCCACCGACCTGCCGGCCACGTTCATGTACACGATGGCCTTCTCGCGCGGCGAGATCGGCCTGGGGGCGGCCTCGGCCACCGTGATGCTGGCCACCATCGCCGCCATCGTCGTGCCGTATCTCTACTCCGAGCTGAGGACGCGCAAATGAGCGGCTCCGTCGCCTCCCCGCCTGCGGCTCCCATCGCCGCCACGGCTGCCGGCCAGCGCTCGCTGTCGCTGCAGCGGCTGCTGCTGTGGGCCGGGCTGCTGCTGTTCGCCGCCTGGTTCCTGACGCCGCTGTACGTGATGGTGGTCACGTCGCTGAAGGATCTGGACCAGGTGCGCAACGGCAGCCTGCTGTCGCTGCCCACCCATCCGACCTTCGGCTCGTGGATCAAGGCCTGGGACCAGGCCTGCACGGGCGTGGACTGCCGGGGCCTGCGGCCCTTCTTCATGAACTCGGTGTACATGGTGCTGCCGGCCGTGGCGATCTCCACCGCGCTGGGCGCCGTCAACGGCTACGTGCTGACCAAGTGGCGGTTCCGCGGCAGCGAGACGATGTTCGCCATGCTGCTGTTCGGCGTGTTCATGCCGATGCAGGTGGTGCTGCTGCCGATGAGCCAGGTGCTGGGCTGGCTGGGCATCGCCAGCTCGATCTGGGGGCTGATCCTGGTCCACATCCTGGCCGGCATCCCGAGCACCACGCTGTTCTTCCGCAACTACTACGTGGCGCTGCCCGACGAGCTGATCAAGGCCGCGATGCTCGACGGCGCCGGCTTCTGGAAGATCTTCACCCGCATCGTGCTGCCGCTGTCGGCGCCGATCCTGGTGGTCACGCTGATCTGGCAGTTCACCAACATCTGGAACGACTTCCTCTACGGCGTGGTGTTCAGCGGCGCCTACAGCAAGCCGATCACGGTGGGCCTGAACAACCTTTCCAACACGACCAGCTCGGTCAAGGAATACAACGTCGACATGGCCGCCGCGATGATCGCGGCGCTGCCGACCTTGTTCGTGTACGTCGTCGCAGGCAAGTATTTCGTGCGCGGGCTGACCGCGGGCGCCGTGAAGGGGTGAGTCCATGGGGGCGTTGAACATTCGCCAGGTGCGCAAGATCTTCGGCAACGTCGAGGTGCTCAAGGGCATCGACATCTCGATCGAGGCCGGCGAGTTCCTGATCCTGGTCGGCCCCTCGGGCTGCGGCAAGAGCACGCTGCTGAACATGATCGCGGGGCTGGACGTGCCCAGCTCGGGCACGATCGAGATCGCCGATCGCGATGTCACGCACCTGCCCAGCAAGGACCGCGACATCGCGATGGTCTTCCAGAGCTACGCGCTGTACCCGAACATGAACGTGGCGCAGAACATCGCCTTCGGCCTGGAGATGCGCAAGGTACCCAAGCCGCAGCGCGAGGCGGCCGTGCAGCGCGTGGCCAAGATGCTGCAGATCGGCCACCTGCTCGATCGCAAGCCGGGCGCGCTGTCGGGCGGGCAGCGCCAGCGTGTCGCGATGGGCCGCGCCCTGGCGCGCGACCCCAAGCTCTTCCTCTTCGACGAGCCGCTGTCGAACCTGGATGCCAAGCTGCGGGTGGAGATGCGGGCCGAGATCAAGCTGCTGCACCAGCGCACCCAGACCACCACCGTCTACGTCACCCACGACCAGGTCGAGGCGATGACGCTGGGCGACCGGATCGCGGTCATGAAGGACGGCACGGTGCAGCAGTTCGGCAACCCCGACGACATCTATTCGCGGCCGGCCACGCGCTTCGTGGCCGAATTCATCGGCTCGCCGGCGATGAACATGGTCGCGGCCACGCGCAGCGGCGGGGCGCTGCAGTCGCAGGGCGTCGAGCTCGCGGCCACCGAGGCGCAGCGCGCCGCGCTGCAGCGCATCGCGGGCCAGCAGATCGTCTACGGCCTGCGGCCCGAGGACCTGGGCTTCGCCGACAGCGGGCTGCCGGGCACGCTGTCGATGATCGAGCCCACCGGCCCCGAGACCTACGTCACCACCGACACCGCGGTGGGCAAGCTGACCGCGCGCATACCCGGCGCGGTGCACGCGCATGTCGGCGACCGGGTCCACCTGCAGTGGCAACCGGGCCGGGCCCACCTCTTCGACGCCGCCAGCGACCTGCGCGTGGCCTGACGGCCGGCCCCGGGCGGACCGCCCGGCCGGCTGCGGGCTCAAACGGTCAGCGCAGGGCCGATCGCCGCCGCCAGCGGCGCGCCGCTGAATCGCCACGCGTGCGGCACCAGCGCCAGCCGCTGCGTGCCTGCGGCGGTTTCGACGACGGCCGCGCTCGCGCCGTCGTAGCCGACGAGGCGCAGCCTGAGCGGACCGTGGCCGGCGGCCAGGCAGCGCACGGCCAGGTGCAGGGTCTCGCCTTCACGCCAGGCGCGCAGCGACCAGCGGCTGCGCAAGCCGCGCCGGTAGCCGTAGGTCAGCCCGTCGTCGGCCACATAGTCGAGCTCGGCCGATTCGCGACAGCCCCCGCCCAGGATCACGTGCAGTTCGAGATCGGCCAGGTCGCTGGCCTGGCTCAGGCGCTCGCCCGGCTGCATCGGCAGCAACTGGCCCTCGCGCAGGTAGACGGGGGTCGAGCGGGCGTCGCTGCTGGCGTGGACCATCCGGCCCGCAGCCATGAAGGCGCCGCTGCCAGCGTCCATCCAGCGCCCTGCCCCCGGCAGCACCACGCTGCGGTGCGCCTGCCCCTGCTGCAGCAGCGGCGCCTGCATCAGCGCCGGGCCGACCAGGAACTGGTCGTCGACGCGATCCAGCGCCAGGCCCGGCGGATCGTCGAAGTCGTGGAACAGCGGCCGCATCACGGCACTGCCATCGGCCTCCTGCGCCACCCACAGCTGGTAGAGGTAGGGCAGCAGCTTGTAGCGCAGCCGAACGTAGTGGCGGACGACCTCCAGCACCTCGGGGCCGAACACCCAGGGCTCCTGCTGGGCCGTCCCCTGCAGCGCATGGTTGCGCAGGAACGGGAACAGGAACCCGGCCTTGTACCAGGCCAGGGCCAGTTCGCGGTCGGCGTGGCCGCCGAAGCCCGGCACGTCCGGCCCGTTGAACGGAAGACCCGACAGCGCCAGGTTGAGCGTGCAGGGGATGGCCGCGCGCAGGTGATGCCAGTTGCTCCAGTTGTCGCCGGTCCACACCGCGGTGTACCGGCTCGAGCCCGCGGCGGCGCTGCGCGCGACCAGGAAGGGCCGCTCGTCGGGCTGCGCGGCCAGGAAGCCCTCGCGCGTGGCCTGCGCCATGCCGGTGGCGTAGGTGTTGTGGTAGGTCCAGTGGTCCCACCGCCCGCGCTGGAAGCGCATGTCGTCGAGCTCGGCGGCCCCCGTGCTGGGATCGTTCATGTCCAGCCAGGCCCCGTGGAAGCCGCCTTCGCGGAAGCGGCGGGCGTAGTCGGCCCACCAGGTGCGCGCCTCGGGCAGCGAGAAGTCGGGGAACCAGGTGCGGCCGGGCCAGACGAAGCCGACATAGGGCTGGCCTTCGGGGTTGAGGCAGAAGATGCCGGCCCGCAGCCCGCTCTCGGCCACCTCGTAGCCCGCCTCCACCTTGACGCCGGGGTCCAGGATCGGCACCACGCGCCGGCCCTTGTCGGCCAGCGCCCGCAGTTCGGCAGCGGGGTCCTGGAAATGCTCGGGGCTGACCGTGAAGACCTTGTAGCGGTCCATGTAGTCGATGTCCAGCCACAGGCCGTCGCAGGGGAACTGGTGGGCCTCGAAGGCCTCGTGCAGGCGCTCGAGGTCGCGCGGCCCGCGATAGCCCCAGCGGCACTGGTGGTGGCCGAGCGACCACAGCGGCGGCAGCGGCGTCTTGCCGACCAGGCGCTGCAGCCGGCGCGTCACCGACGCCGCGCTGCGCCCGGCGATCAGGTAGAACGCCGGCACGCCCTGGTCGGCGCCGACCCACAGGCTGGGCGGCGCCTGCAGGTCGTCGTGACCGCTGAAGAACCAGTTCGAGCCGGTGTCCATGAACACCGCCCCCGGGTGGTCGACGAGCAGGCCGACCCAGTCTTCACCGTTGCGGATCAGCAGGTAGGGGATCGCCGCGTACTGCGGGTCGGCCTGCCCCTCGATGACCACGGGCATGGGGTGATCGGCCCAGACGTCGAGGTTCCAGAACTTGGTGCGCTGCCCGGACTTCTCCAGCCCGGTGACCTTCTCGCCCTGGCCGTAGAAGCGCATGCCGGCCTCGCGCTCGAGCTGCAGCAGCCACGCGCTGCCGCACACGCCGAGGCAGGCCGCGTCCCGGCCGCCGAGCACCGGGTGGCCGTCGCCCCGCAGCAGGCGCAGCCCAGCCCCCTCCGACAGCTCGAGGCGGTGCTGCGAGGCGCCGGCGAACGCGTCGTCGTGCATGCGCACCAGCCGCGGGTCCAGCGGCCAGCGGCCGGGGTCGGCCAGCTCGACATGGAACACATCCTCGCCCAGGTCGCGCAGCGTCACGCCGGCCTGGCCGGCGCCGAAGCGCAGCGTGCCGGCGTCGGCGCCGTGGGCGAACACGAAGTTCGACGGATGGCGGATCTTGTGGAAGTACATGGCGCAAGAGGCTCCGTCCAGCGGCCGTGCGGCGGCGCCGCCGGCCGCTCAGCGGGGCAGCTGGACGGTGCGCCGGAAGGCCTTGCCGGCCGAATCGAACAGGTGGCACTGCGCGGGCGGCAGGCCCAGCGTCACCGCCTGCCCGGGCTCGTGGCTGGCTGCGCCCTCGACGCGCAAGGTCACCAGGGGCAGGTCGGGCTCGCTCTGCAGGTACAGCAGCGAGCTCTCGCCGAGCCGCTCGCGCTGCCTGAGCGTGAGCTTCAGCTCGCCCAGGCCGCTGCCGGCGCCCTCGATCAGGTGCTCGGGGCGGATGCCCAGCGAGACGGCGGCCCCGGCGGGCGTGCCGCGGGCGTCGACCGCCGCGCTGACCTGGGCGCCGCGCAGATCGACGACCGCGTGGTCGGCCTCGGCGCGCACCAGCCGGCCCGGCAGCACGTTCATCTTGGGGCTGCCGATGAACTCGGCCACGAACAGGTTCTGCGGCCGGTGGTACAGGTCCATCGGCGAGCCGAACTGCGCCACGCTGCCTTCGTCCTGCACGCCCTTGCCCGCCCGCAGCAGCACGATCTTGTCGGCCAGCGTCATCGCCTCGACCTGGTCGTGCGTCACGTAGATCATGCTGGCGGTGCCGATGTCGTGGTGCAGCTTGGCGATCTCCAGCCGGGTCTGCACGCGCAGCGCCGCGTCGAGGTTGGACAGCGGCTCGTCGAAGAGGAAGACCTTGGGCTCCTTGACGATGGCGCGGCCGATCGCCACGCGCTGGCGCTGGCCGCCCGACAGCGCCTTGGGCAGGCGGTCCATCAGCGGCCCGAGCTGCAGGATGTCGGCGGCCTTCTTGACCTTCTGGTCGATCTCGGCCCGGTCGGAGCCCAGCACCCGCAGGCCGAACGCCATGTTCTCGGCCACCGTCATGTGCGGGTACAGCGCATAGCTCTGGAACACCATGGCCACGCCGCGCTTGGCCGGCGGCAGTTCGTTGACGCGCTGCCCGGCGATCGTCACCTCGCCCGAGGTGATCGACTCGAGGCCCGCCACCA
Organism: Burkholderiales bacterium; assembly: GCA_028871575.1. Taxonomy (GTDB): domain Bacteria; phylum Pseudomonadota; class Gammaproteobacteria; order Burkholderiales; family Burkholderiaceae_C; genus Rubrivivax. The sequence continues at coordinate 30,475 of JAGWMW010000007.1, forward strand.
TGCGCAGCAGCGTCGACTTGCCGCAGCCCGAGGGGCCGACGAAGACGCAGAACTCCCCCTCGTCGATCGTCAGGTTGGCGTCGTTGATGGTCAGCGGCAGCGCCGGGGCGTAGCGCTTGCAGACCTGCTTGAATTCGATGCGCGACATCCTGTCTTCTCCAGTCGGGGGTTAGGCCAGGCGCGCGAACAGCCCGCCGAAGGGTTCGAATCGAAGACCGGCACCGGCCAGGCCGGCCCCTTGGACCCCGCTCTCGTCCAGCACCCGCGCGACCGCCAGGCCCTCGGGCAGGCCGTAGCCGCAGGGCCGCTCGCTGAGGTTGAACGCGCAGAGCACGCGCTCGCCGGCCTGCCTGCGCACGAAGGCCAGCACCTGCGGATGGCTGGGCAGCAGGTCCATCTCGCCGTGCAGCAGTGCGGGCTGTCCGCGGCGCCAGGCGAGGAGCCGCCGGTAGTGGTGCAGCAGGGAGCCGGGATCGGCCAGCTGGCGGTCGACCGCCAGTGCGCGGTGGCGGGGCTCGAGAGGCAGCCAGGGCCGCCCGGTGCCGCTGCCGAAGCCGAGGTCGGCCGCCTGCGAATCCCAGGGCATGGGCGTGCGGCAGCCGTCGCGCCCCTTGAACTCGGGCCACATCGCGATCCCGTAGGGGTCCTGCAGGTCTTCGTAGGCGACTTCGGCCTCGGGCAGCCCGAGCTCGTCGCCCTGGTACAGGCAGGGCGTGCCCCGCAGGCTGAGCTGCAGCGCGGCCACCAGGCGCAGCAGCTCCGGGGCCGGCTGCGCACCGCCCCAGCGCGTGGCCACGCGCACCACGTCGTGGTTGCTCACCGCCCAGCAGGGCCAGCCGCTGCCCACCACCTGGCCGAAGCGGGTGAGCACCCGGTGCAGGTAGGGCGCGTCGTGCGGCGTGCCGAGCAGGTCGAAGCAGTAGGCCATGTGCAGCTTGTCGCCGCCGCCGGTGTACTCGGCCACGCGGGCCAGGCCGTCGTCGTCGCCGATCTCGCCGACCATGGTCGTGTCGGGGTACTCGTCCAGCAGGCTGCGCAGGCGCTGCAGGAAGCCCAGGTTCTCGGGCTGGCTCTTGTCGTGGCGGTGCCATTGCCAGCCGTAGGGGTTGGCCGCCGGCACCGCCGGGTCGGCACCGTCGGGCTCGCCGCGCGCCGGGTTGTCGCGCAGTTGCCGGTCGTGGAAGTAGAAGTTGACGACATCGAGCCGGTAGCCGTCGACGCCGAAGTCGAGCCAGAACTTCACGCTGTCGAGCACCGCCTGCCGGACCTGCGGGTGGTGGAAGTTCAGGTCGGGCTGGCTGGTCAGGAAGTTGTGCAGGTAGTACTGGCGGCGGCGGGTGTCCCACTGCCAGGCGCTGCCGCCGAAGACCGACAGCCAGTTGTTGGGCGGCGTGCCATCGTCCTTCGCCGGCGCCCAGACGTACCAGTCGGCGCGCGGGTTGTCGCGGCTGGAGCGGCTCTCGACGAACCAGGGGTGCTGGTCGGAGGTGTGCGAGTAGACCTGGTCGATCATCACCTTCAGGCCCAGCGCGTGGGCGCGGTCGATCAGGGCCTTCAGGTCGTCGCGCGAGCCGAACAGCGGGTCGACGTCGCGGTAGTCGCTGATGTCGTAGCCGAAGTCCTTCATCGGGCTCTTGAAGAACGGCGACAGCCAGATGCCGTCCACGCCCAGGGCCGCGACATGGTCGAGCCGGCGCGTGATGCCGCGCAGATCGCCGATGCCGTCGCCGTTGCTGTCGGCGTAGCTGCGCGGATAGATCTGGTAGATGACGCCGCCGCGCCACCAGCCGCTGTTGGATGCCTTCATGGTCGCGCCGTCCGCACCCCCGGGGCCCGCTTCAGCCCTTGACCGCCCCGGCGGTGAGCCCGGAGACGATCTTGCGCTGGAACACCAGCACCAGCAGCACCAGCGGCACGGTGACGATCACCGACGCGGCCATGATGCTGCCCCAGGGGATCTCGTAGGCGGTGGCGCCAGTGATGAGAGAGATCGCCACCGGCACGGTGCGCTGCGAGTCGTCGCTGACGAAGGTCAGGGCGAACAGGAACTCGTTCCAGGCCCCGATGAAGGCGAGCAGGCCGGTCGACACCAGGGCCGGCCAGAGCAAGGGCATGAAGACCTGGAAGATGACGCGCAGCGGGCCGCAGCCGTCCATGATGGCCGCCTCTTCCAGCTCCTTAGGCAGGCCGCGCATGAAGGTGGTCAGCACCCAGACCGTGAAGGGCAGCGTGAAGATCGTGTACGGCACCACGAGGCCGATGGCCTTGTTGTACAGGCCGGCGGCCTGCATCAGCTCGAACATGCCCGACAGCACCGCCACCTGCGGAAACATCGAGACCGCCAGGATGGCCAGCAGCAGCGTGCTCTTGCCCCGGAACGGGATGCGGCCCAGCGCGTAGGCCGCGGTGATCGCCATCAGCAGCGCGATGACGACGGTCGTCGTCGCCACCATCACCGAGTTCAGCAGCTGGCGGCCGAAGGGCTGATGGCCCTCGAACAGCTGCACGTAATTGCGCAGGGTCGGCGCGGCGGGCCACAGGTCGGGGGAGAACAGCGCGGTGCCGGTCTTGAACGAGGTCGAGATGGTGTAGGCGAACGGATACAGCGAGACGACGACGATCAGCGCCGCCAGCGCGTACAGCGCCAGGGTCCCGAGCAGCGGGCGATGTTCGCTCACGACGATTCCTCCGAGAGCCTGACGCGCGCCGCCCGCAGGAAGAGCAGGGCCGACAGGAAGATGATCAGGGTCAGCGAGGTCGACGCCGCCGAGCCGAAGCCCAGGTTGCCGTTGTCGATCATCTCTCGTCGCACGAAGCCCGACATGCTGATCGTGCTGGCGCTGTTGGAGGTCAGCACGAAGATCAGGTCGAAGATGCGCAGCGCATCGAGCAGCCGGAAGATCACCGCCACGAACAGCGGGTGCTTGATCAGGGGCAGGGTGACCTTGAAGAAGACCCGCAGCGGGTGCACGCCGTCGACCTTGGCCGCCTCGTAGCAGTCCTTGGGCAGGGTCTGCAGCGCGGCCAGGATCAGCAGCGCCATGAAGGGCGTGGTCTTCCAGACGTCGACCGCCACCACCGTCAGCAGCGCATAGTGCGGGTCGGCGGTCCAGGCGATCTTGTGCGAGATCAGCCCCCAGTCGAGCAGCATCTGGTTGATGACGCCGTACTGGTCGTGCAGCATCCAGCCCCACATCTTGGCCGAGACGATGGTCGGGATGGCCCAGGGCACGAGCACCGCGGTGCGCACCAGCATCCGGCCCCTGAACTCCTGGTTCAGCAGCATCGCCACACCCAGGCCGCTGAGGGTCTCGAGCGTCACCGAGATGATCGAGAACTCGAACGTGTTCGCGATCGAGCGGCCCCAGTCGCTGGCCCAGAAGCCGTCGGTGTAGTTGGGGTTGGCGAACAGCCCGTAGTCGCCGAAGTAGTTCGACAACCCGACGAAGTGGCTGCTCGAGATGTCGTTGATGTTGGTGTCGGTCAGGCTGAACCAGATCGACCGGCCCAGCGGCCACCCGGCCACCAGCACCATCAGCACCAGCATCGGCGTCAGGAACAGCCAGGCAGTGCGGGTCCGAGGGTTCATGGCCGTGGGCGTCCTGGGGCGCTGGAGTGCTGGGTGATGCGCGCTCTCACGGCCCCGGCCCCGCCTAGGCGGCCGGGGCGCGGGGGGCGAGCTGGGGGCTCATGCGATGGCGGGCCGGGCCTCGAGCCCGCGCCCGCCGGGCCGTGGATTTACCACTTGCCGCGCTTGACCTGCTTGAGTTGCCCGTCGAGCCGCTTCAGCGCGTCGGGCGCCGTGGAGCTCTTGGACAGCACGCTGTGCACCGCATCCCAGAAGTCCTGGCTGACCTGCGGGTACTTCAGGCCCGTCACCGTGGCCGGACGGGCAACGGCGCCGGTGAAGACGTCGAGCAGCTGGCCCATGAAGGGGTTGGCCGCGATGACGTCCTTGTCCTTGTACAGCGACATGATCGTCGGGTTGTACGAGCCGCCGATGGCGCGCTTCTTCTGGATGTCGGCGCTGGTCATGTACATCACCAGCTCGGCCGCGGCCTTCGGGTGCTTGGAGTACTTCGAGACCGCCAGCTGCCAGCCGCCCAGCGTGGCCGCATGCCGGCCGCCGGGGCCCATGGGCAGCGGTGCCACGCCGACCTTGCCCTTGATCGGGCTGTCGGCCGCCTGCGACAGCGACCAGGCATAGGGCCAGTTGCGCATGAACAGCGCCTTGCCGTTCTGGAACACGCCGCGCGCGTCTTCCTCGCCGTAGTTCAGCACGCCCTCGGGGGAGATGGTGCCGACCCAGGAGGCCGCGGTCTGCAGGGCCGCCACCGCCTTCGGGTTGTCGATGGTGATGTTGCCGCTCTTGTCGATGATGTCGCCGCCGCCGAAGCTGTTGACCCATTCGAGCGCATCGCAGGTCAGGCCCTCGTAGGCCTTGCCCTGGAACACGAAGCCCTGGAAGTCGGCCACACCGGCCTTGCGCTCGCCGGCCATGACCGTCTTCGCGTCGGCGGCGAGCTCGTCCCAGGTCTGCGGCGGCTTCAGGCCGTACTTCTCGAGCAGGTCCTTGCGGTAGAACAGCAGGCCCGCATCGGTGAAGAACGGCATGCCCAGCAGCTTGCCGTCGATGGTGTTGTTGGCGACGATGGCCGGGAAGTGCTGCGCCTCGGCCCCGTGGCTGTAGGGCTTCAGGTCGATCAGGTGGTCCTTGATGACGCCCGGCCAGACGACGTCGATCATGATGACGTCGACGTCGGACGACTTGGCCGCGAACTGCTGCCGCAGCAGGGCCAGGTTGTCGGTGGTGCTCGACGGCGGGGTGTACAGCTTGACCTCGTAGCCGTGGGCCTTGCCCCATTCCTGCGCGTACTTGCCGCAGAACTCGAGATCCGACGCGTTCGAGCCGCAGGAGATCGTGATCGTGGCCGCCTGCGAGGCCGCCACGCCGCCGAAGGCGAGCGCGGTGACGGCAACGAGCCGGGTTAGCTTGGCAAACATGCTGGAAGTCTCCTTGGGGTTTGAGCGGCTGGCGCCCTGCGGCCGCGGTGGGTGGCGCAGGCGCAGGCAGGTATCGAGCAGGCGGGACACGGCCCTTTCGGCCGGGCGGACGGACCCTTTGATTCGTCGTGGCCCCGGGGCTCCAAAAGGGCTTTGGATGTTATTTAGCCCCCGTGGCGAATTCGATCGGTGTCATCCCCTAGCGCGCCCGGCGTCATCACCCTGGGCGGGCGCCGCGCGGCGCCGGGCGGGGCCGATCGAGTTGCCGTCGACGAACTCCGGGCGGCACAGCACCTGCCGCTTCGGCAGCTGCCGGCCCTCGATCAGCGCGAGCACCATCGCCCCGATCTTCTGGCCCGACCGGTAGGGCGTCGGCTGCTCGATGGCCGCCACCTGCAGGCCGGCGAACAGCGTGTCGGGCGGGATGCCTTCGTAGACCAGCACCGAGATCTCGCGGCCGATCTCGGCCCCCGCATCGAGCAGGGCACGGATCAGGCCGATCCCGCCGATGCAGTTGTCCACGATGACGGCGGTGGGCCGGGGCTGCAGGGCCAGCAGCCGCTGGCCCGCCGCGTGCCCGGCCCGGCGGTCGATGCCGGCCTGCGTCACCCAGGCCGCGTTCACCTTGAGCCCGGCCTGCGCCATGCCCGCCAGGTAGCCCGCATGGCGCTGGAACGCGAACTGGTACTGCAGCGACGCATGGGCGTAAGCGATGCGGCGATGGCCGAGGGCCGCCAGGCGCTGCACGGCCAGCCGGGCGCCGGCCTCGTTGTCGAAGTCCAGCCAGGGGTAGGCGCCGGGCCGGGCCGAGCGGCCGTAGGCCACGAAGGGCACGCCGGCCTTGAGCAGGTAGTCGATGCGGGGGTCCTCGCGCAGCGTGTGGGCCACGACCAGGGCATCGACGCGCCGCCCGCGCACCATGCGCTCGTAGACGAGCAACTCGTCGGTGCGCGGCGCGGCGGCCAGCAGCAGGTCGTGGTTGACGGCCTGCAGCGCGTCGGCCAGCCCGGCCAGCGTCTCGAGGAACGCCGGGTTGCCGAGGAACTCGTCGCCCAGCGGATAGACCACGCCCACCGCGTCGGCGCGCCCCAGCGCGATCTGCCGCGCCGCGCGGCTGGGGTGGTAGTCCAGCGCCTCGGCCAGCCGCTGCACGCGATCGCGCGTCGTCGGGCTGACGTCGCTGTAGCCGCCCAGGGCCCGACTGACCGTCGTCGGCGACAGGCCGAGCCGCGCGGAAAGCTGCTTGAGGTTGATCGTCATGCCGGCTTCGAGCCTGTGGCCACGCGGCCGGATTGTGGGCGGCCGGTCCGGGCCCGGCACCCGGACGAACCCGCCCGCGGTCCTCGGGCCGGGCCGCGCGCCGGCTAGGCCCGGCGCGCGTCGAGCCAGAGCACCTGGCAGGGCGCCAGCGTCAGCCCGCCACTCAACTCGAGGGCCACGCCGGCGACCCGGTCGGTGACGCGCGGGGGCATGCCCGACAGCACCTCGGCCGCCACCGTCTGCGCGTGCTCGCTGAAGTTGGCCAGCACCAGCACCGGGCCCGCCTCGCCGGGGCGCATGAAGCCGAGCACGCTCGGGTTCTTCGTGCGAAAGCCGATCAGGCGGCCGCCACCGAACTCCGGGATCGACCGGCGGCCCTCGATCAGGCGCCGCAGGCCGGCGTAGATGCGGCCGGCCGGCGTGCCGGCCTCCAGGCGCTGGGCCTGGCGGGCGGCGTCGCGGCGCGGGCGGTGGACCCAGCGGCTGTCGCCCGCCTTGGCCGGGTCCTGCAGGCTGCTGCGGTCGTTCAGGGTGCCGACCTCGTCGCCGAGGTAGATCAGCGGGATGCCGCTGGTCGCGAGCATCACGCCGTACAGCAGCACGATGCGCTCGACCGCCAGCGCATCGCCCTGCTCGAGCCCGCACAGCGAGGCGCAGGTGCCGCTGATGCGGCAGTCGCCGGTGGCCGGGTTGTCCTGGAAGGGCACGCCGCGCGCGAAGCTGCCCGGGAAGCGGTTGACGTAGAAGCGGTTGAGGAACTGCCGGTGGTCGAAGCCGCGGATGCCCAGGCGCATCGCGTCCTCGTCGGCGAAGGTCCAGCCGATGTCGTCGTGGCTGCGCACGTAGTTGACCCAGGCCGTGCCGTCGGGCAGTGCGTTGCGCTCCTCCAGCGCCTGCTGCAGCAGGTTGACTTCGCGCGTGGCCAGGCTGTTCCACAGCAGCGCCATCTGCAGCGGGTTGTAGGCGACCTGGCACTCGGCCGGCGAGATGTACCGGACCACGTCGTCCGGGTGCACGATCGCCTCGGACTTGAACACCAGCCCCGGCGCGGCGATGCGCGCCAGCGCGTTGTAGGCGCGGATCAGCGCATGCGCCTCGGGCAGGTTCTCGCACGAGGTGCCCAGGCGCTTCCAGACGAAGGCCACCGCGTCCATGCGCAGGAAATCGACGCCCAGGTTCGCGATGAACAGCATCTCGCCGGCCATCGCCGCGAACACCTCCGGGTTGCCGTAGTTCAGGTCCCACTGGTACGAGTGGAACGTGGTCCAGACCCAGCGGCCGTCGGGCAGCGGGGAGAACGCGCCCGGGTGCTCCTCGGGGAAGATCTCGCGCAGCGTGCGCTCGTAGCGGTCGGGCTCGTCGCGGCTGTCGAACAGGAAGTAGTAGTCGCGATGCCGCGCGTCGCCGGCCCGGGCCGCCTGGGCCCAGGCGTGCTCGTCCGAGGTGTGGTTGAAGACGAAGTCCAGCACGAGCGAGATGCCGGCCTCGCGCAGGGCCGAGGCCAGGCGGCGCAGGTCGTCGATGCTGCCCAGGTCGCGCCGCACGCGGCGGTAGCTGCTGACCGCATAGCCGCCGTCGCTGTGGGGTTCGGGGCAGTCGTAGGGCGGCATCAGGTGCAGGTAGGTCAGCCCGAGCTCCCTGAAGTACGGGATGCAGGCCTCGATGCCGCGCAGGTCGCCCGCGTACAGGTCGACGTAGCAGACGCCGCCGATCAGCCGCTCGGACTGGAACCACGCGGGGTCGCGCTCGCGCTGCTCGTCCTGCCGCTTCAGCGCCGCGCTGCGCTCGAGCCAGGCGCCGCAGGCCTGCTCCAGCAGCGCGACGACGAAGGCCTCGAAGTCGCCGCGGTGGCCGTAGAGCAGCGCCAGCTCGGCGCGCAGTGCCGGCAGGTGGCGCCGGACCCGGGCGAGGAAGGGCTCGGCGGCAGGCCGCGGCACCGCGGCGCTGCGGGCCAGCGCCTCGACGATGCGCTGCAGCGAGGGGTCGGCCAGGGTCGCGGCGGCGGCGGCGGCCGCGGAAGGTTCGCTCGGCATGGCTTCAGGCCCTTTCTGGTCCGACGGCCGGAAAATTATCGATGACGCAGGCCGGCCGGTGCCCGGGTCGGCGCCCTCAGGCCTCGCCCCAGCGGAACTCGAGCGTGGCGCGCGGACGGGTGGCCGCGATCAGGCGCGCATTGGGCTCGTCGGTGCCGCTTACCCAGGCCGCCGCGTCCTCGGGGCTGCGGCCGAACTGCTCGTGGCGACGCCGCAGGCGGCCCTGCCGCAGCGCGTCGTCGACGTCGACCCACCAGACCTCGTCGAGCAGGGCCGCGATGCCGGCCCAGGGGCCGCTGTCGAGCAGCAGGTAGTTGCCCTCGGTGATGACGAGCCGGGTCTGGGCGAACACGGGGATGGCGCCGGCGACCGGCTCCTCGAGCTCGCGCCGGAAGTCGGGCGCGTAGACGATCTCGTCGGGCGGCTGCCGGCGCAGGCGCTGCAGCAGGGCGGCGTAGCCGGCGCCGTCGAAGGTGTCGGGCGCACCCTTGCGAGCGGCGCGGCCCAGCCGGGCCAGCTCGGCGTTGGCGAGGTGGTAGCCATCCATCGGGACCACCTGCGCGACCTCGGCGAAGGCCTGCTGCAGGGCCTGCGCCAGCGTCGACTTGCCCGCGCCCGGCGGGCCCGCCAGGCCGAGCAGCCGGCGCGGCTTGGCCCGCAGCAGCGCACGCACGCGGTCGAGGTAGCGCGGCGGGACGGCGGGCAGGCCGGGGTCCGCGCCCGGCTCGGCGGTGCCCGGCACGGCCTCGGCCCGCGGCGGGGTTGGAACCGGGCCGGGCATCGCTGCTAGCCCAGCTCGGCGCGCCGCGGCAGGTCGGCGCCGCGCCGCGCGCAGGTGATGGCGGCCGCGCGCGCGGCGAACTCCAGCGCCCGTCGCATCCCGGCCGCATCCAGCGCGGCCAGCGCCGCCGGCGCCAGCGCATCGTGCTCGG